>JANNDT010000261.1:0-6884 GCA_031387905.1 Deltaproteobacteria bacterium | reverse complement strand
TGCCGTCTTCGTCCTCGTGCTCGGCTGTGGCCTCGCTGCCGCCCTACGCCTCGGCGTGAACTCGGACGTCAACGCGATGATCGAGCCGGGGCTGGCGTTCCGTAGCCGCGAGCTCGCCTTCCAGCGCGATTTCCCGACCGGCGTCGAGGCGATCCTGGTGGTGGTGGAGGCGCGCGACTCGGCATCCGCGCGCCAAGCCGGCGAGCGGCTCGCGCAACGGCTGCGCGAGGAGACGCAGCAGTTTCGCAGCGTGTTCCTGCCGTGGGGCGGCGAGTTCTTCCGCCGCAATGCGCTGATCTACCTGGACACGCGCGAGCTCGAGGATCTCGCCGATCGACTGGCCTCGGCGCAGCCGATGCTCTCGGCCCTCGAGCGGGGCGGCGACGCCAGCGGAGTGTTCGAGTTGTTGGGGAAGGCGTTGGCGATGCGCCGCGCGGGGAGCGAGCTCGGCGTCGATCTGGCGCCCGCACTCGCGCGCTCGAGCGACGCGATCGAGGCCGTCAACGACGGCCGCACCGTTCCCGATCCGTGGGGCGCAGGCGGCGGCCTGCTCGCCGATTCTGCGATCGGCGGAGTGGTGCAGGTGATCTCGGTCGCCCCGCGGCTCGACGCGCGCGACCTGCTGGCTGCCGAGAGCGCGCTCGCCGCGATCCGCCGCTGCGTCGCCGAGATCGGCCTCGACCGGGAGCCCGGAGTGCGCGTGCGCATCACCGGAGACCCCGCCCTCAACTACGAGGAGATGCTCGCGCTCGAGTCTCAGGGCGTGCGCTTGGCCGCGGGCTCATTCCTCGCGGTGGGCGCGCTGCTGTATCTCGCCTTCCGCAGTTGGCGGCTCGTGTTCGTCACGCTGCTCACGCTGGTCGCGAGCCTGACCGTCACCGCCGGCTTCGCGGCGCTCGCGGTCGGGGATCTGAACCAACTCTCGGTGGCCTTCAGCGTGATGCTGATCGGCCTCGGGATCGATGCGGGGCTCCACCTCACCCTGAGAGCGGCGGAGCTGACCGGCGATGGGGGAACCCTGCCCGAGACGCTGCCGCTGGCGGGCTCGATGTTGGGCGGAGCGCTGGCCAGCGCCACGGTCACCACGTCGATCGGATTTTTCGCATTCGTGCCGACCGACTTCCTGGGCGTCGCTCAGCTCGGACTCATTACGGGAACCGGAATGCTGGCGAGCCTGTTCCTCACTCTCACGCTGCTGCCGGCACTGCTGAGCCTCGGCGCTCCGGCGCGAGTTCACGCGCCGAGCACGATGCCGCGCTGGCTGCGGGCTCTGCAGCGCGGGCCCGAGCGCTTCTCGCGCTCGGTCTGCATCGCCGCGGCCGGCTTGGCGCTGCTCGCGGCGCCGCTCGCCTTTGGCGTTCGCTTCGACAACGACGCAGTCGCTCTGCGCGATCCCAGCGCCGAATCGGTGCAGGCCTTTCAGGTGTTATTGGCGCAGGCGCAGACATCTCCTTGGACGATCGACCTCGTGCGATCGAGCCTGCTGGGAGCCGACGCTCTGGCGCGCGAGCTGCGCCAGCTCCCCGAGGTATCCGATGTCTCGACGCTCTCCGATTACGTACCCGGGGATCAGCCGTACAAGCGCGAGCTGGTGAGTGTGATCGCGGGCTTTCTGCCGTCTCCGAGCGCAACGCCTGCGGCGCCAGCGCCGGGCCAAGCCGAGGCGGCGCTCGATTCGTTGCGGCGCGAGCTCGGGCAGGTGGATGCGGCGCGAGATCCCGCGCTGGCGGCCGAGGCGCGCCGTCTCGCAGCTTCGCTGAAGCGTTTCGCCGAGAAGTCCAGCGAGGGCGATGCGGAACGGCTGCACGCGTTGAGCGACGCCCTGCAGGGTTCGCTGCCCGCGCAGCTCGCAGAGCTGCGCGCGGCGCTCGAGCCGGAGGAGATTTCCGTGCGCGGGCTTCCGCCGGAGATCACGCGGCGCTTTCTCGCGAGCGATGGCCGCGCACGAATCGAAGTGACGCCAGCAGCGAACCTGAGCGATGGAGTCGAGCTCGATCGCTTCGTGCACGCCGTCGCGCGCGTAGCCCCCGACGCCACGGGGCCCGCCGCCGTAATGGTTGCGTGGGGCGAGCTCGCCTCGACCGCCATGGCGCAAGCGAGCGCCCTCGCGCTCGTGGGAATCGTGGGCTGGATGTGGTTCCAGTGGCGCTCGTTGAGCGCGGTGCTGCTCGCGCTCGCACCGCTCGTGCTCGCCGCCCTCTACACGACCGCGGCGATGGCCGTGCTCGGCATGGAGTTCAACCTCGCGAACGTCGTCGTGCTCCCCATGTTGATGGGGATCGGCGTAGACAGCGGGATCTACATCACGGAGCGCTTTCACGAGGCCGGCGCGGTTCAGGCGTTGGGCTCGGCAACGTCGCGCTCGGTCGTGTTCGCCTCGCTCACGACACTCGCCAGCTTCGCGAGCTTGTCCTACGCCTCGCATCGCGGCATGGCATCGCTCGGTCAAACGCTGGCGCTCGGGCTGCTGATTACGCTCGCCTGCTACCTGCTGATCCTGCCCGCGGCGTTGCGCTTGACCGCCGGCCGTGCGGGCACCCGCGCATGAGCGCGGCAGCTCCTTCAGCGCGCCGGCGTGAGCAGCGCTTCCGTCTTGCGCTCGACTTGTGCGATCAGCGCAGCGAAGCCCTCGCGCTCGAACGTGGCGGTGTATTCCGCGCGGCGCAGCGCCAGCTCGCTGATGCCCCCGTCCGCGTAGGCATCGACGACGCGCCAACCCTCCGCGGTTTTGCGCATTCGGTAGTCGAGTCGCACGTCCTCTTCGCCCGGCGAAACCAGCCGCGTTGTCACGGTCACGGTGCCTTGCGCGGCGGGCTGCTCGGCGTCCACGACGAACGAGTCGCCGTCATAGCTCGAGAAGTTGCTCGTGTAGGTCGCGCTCAACAGCCGCGCGAACGCGCGCGCCCAGCGCGCCTGCTGCTCGGTATTGAGCCCGGACCAATGCCGTCCGAGCGAGAGGCGCGCCATGAACGAGAGGTCGTAGGTGGCGGCGACGACCGGGGCGAGGAGTTGATCTCGCGAGCGCAGGTCTTGCGTCGCGGCTCCGCGCATCGACTCGAGCAGTGCCTGATCGAGGCGTTCGATCTGAGCCCTGGGCGAGGCTTCGGTCTCGGCCGCGAGGCGAACCGGGAGAGCGATCGCACACGCGATCCAAGCGATCCGAGCGAAGCGCGCTGCCTGCCCGTCGGTTCGTGGCGTCATGGGACTCCTCGGTTCCTTCGAGTGGTAGCGGGTCGACAGTGACACTCGTGCCCGCCCGCCGGTTTCAGATGCGGCGCTCGGAGCCCTCTGCCGAGTCTGGGAACCGCATCCAAATGCATTCAGCGCCCACGAATCTGCAACGCGTACTTCTTCTCGTGCTGCTCGCCGTGAGCGGCTGCCAGACACTCGGAGCCTCCCCGCCAGCGCAGAGAACCGAGCCTGACACTGCGGCCGCGATGGCGGAAGAGGCGTTCGCGGCGCCCACTCCGAGCGCGAGCGACGCGCAGCCGCTCGATGCAGAACTCGAGCTCGGGCTCGATCTGGATCTGGACCTCGATCTAGCGATCCACGACCCCTACGAGGCCACGAATCGACGCATCTTCGCCGCCAACCAATTCATCGATCGCTGGCTCTTGAATCCAGTCGCCCGCGCTTACGGCCGCATCACACCAGACGCCGTCGAAAAGAGTGTGCGCTGCTTCTTCGCGAATCTCGACGAGCCACCCATCATCGTGAACGATCTGCTTCAGCTCGAGGGACGGCGCGCGGCGAGGGCCGCGGGACGCGTGCTCATCAACACCACCCTGGGCGTCGCGGGGCTCTGGGATCCCGCGCGCCGCTTCGGGCTGAAACGCCACGAGTCGGACTTCGGGCAAACACTCGGCAAGGCCCACGTCCCGGCCGGGCCGTATATCGTTCTCCCGGTAGTCGGTCCGAGCAATCCGCGCGATCTCATCGGTGGAGTGATCGACATCGCGCTGCACGCCGAGGACTGGTTTGCGCCGCTCCCTGTCAGCCTCAGCGCGGGAGGGCTCGACGCGATCACCACGAAGGAGCACTTCCGCAGCGAACTCGATCAGCTGGAACTGACCGCGATCGATTATTACGCCTCGATTCGAGCCGGTTACGCAATGCAGCGGCGCGAGAAAGTGAAGGACCGATCCGCGGAGAAGCGGAGATGACTGGACCCGTGGTTCCGCTGAATTCGGGGTGGGCGCCGCCGAATGATTCGACAGGCGTCGTAAACGCGCTGGGCTCGCGGGAGGCAGGAGTCGACGGCGCTCAGCCGGGAGGAGCATCTGCTCGTGACGGTGCCCGCCGGCACTTCACGGACGCTGCGTGCACGCGCGACGGGTTCGCCTCGATCGCGCGGGAATCACGCGTGGAAGCGCTCACGCAACGTGTAGTGATTGCGGGCTTGCTGTTCGCAGCGGTCGCGCTCGCGGCTGCTTCCCCGGGATTGCTCAGTCGATCAGGGCGCGTGGTCGCGCCGCGTCGATTCGCCGCCCAGCAACAGCGCGAGATAGCGCCCGGCGCTGTCCTCGCGCGCGACGCTCTCGAGGCGCGCGCGGATCGCGGCCGGCGAGTTGGGCTCGTCGAGCGTCGCGCAGATCGCGGCGGCGAGCGCGGCGGCGTCGCTCACCGGAACCAGGCGGCCGAGCGCGCCGTTCCGTAACACCTCGGCGGAACCGCTCGGGCAGTCCGTCGCGACGATCGGGCAGCCGCAGACGAGCGCTTCGCGCAAGACGTTGGCGAGCCCCTCGTACAGCGAGGAGAGCGCGAACGCGCGCGCCCGCGCCATGTAGGCGAAGGGGTTCGCGACGTGTCCGGGCATGCGCACGTCCGCGGCGACTCCGAGCTCGCGCGCGAGCGCGAGCAGCCGCAAGCGCTGGGGTCCGCGGCCCAGAATCACGAGCCGCGCCGGGCGCTGGCCGCGCACACGCGCAAAGGCGCGCAGCAGCGTGCTGAAATCCTTGGCGGCCATCAGGCGTCCGGCGCCCAGGATCACCGGGGGCGCGCTCGGATCCGTGAGCCACGGTTCGGGGGGCGTCTGCTCGGCGAGCTTCCGAATTCGCTCGACGTCGATGGGGTTGTGAATCGTCGTCAGGCGCTCTCGCGGGAGCCCGGTGAGCCGCGCCAGATCGTCGGCCACGCCGTCGGACACCGTCACGATGCCGCTCGCGCGCGGGTACCACTCCGCGGCGAGCGCCGGCAGATGCGGTCCGAACAGCTGCCGGCGGTGCGGGATCTGCTGCGAAAGCGTGTTCGCCTCGCGCGCGACGATGCGGACGGGGCTCTGCGCCCGGTGCGCCGCCCACAGCGCCACGAGCGCGGCCGTCATCGGCGTCGCGAGCAGCGCATCCGGCGGCTCCTCGCGCAGATAGCGCGCGAGCGGGCCGAGGCTGCGAATGGCGCGCGGCATGCGCGTGGCCAGCCAGATCGGTGCGAGCTTGCGCGCTCGCCCCGGAACCGCGAGGAGCGGGCGCACCGCGAGCGGCCAGAGTCCGGCGACTCGGCGCACGCTCACCTCGGACGGAAGCTCGGCGAGCATCTCACCGCTCTTGCGCGCCAGCAGCAGCTCGACGCGGTGTCCGCGCTGCACGAACTCGCGCGCGAGGCTCACCAGTGCGCGCTGAATGCCGCCCGCGTCGAAGGTGTTGGTGAAGAGCGCGATGCGGCGAGAGGCGCCGGTGCCCGCAGCCGGGTGCATGGGCAGGAGTTAGCAGGGCGGAGCCACGAGGGGATTCGGAACGCAGGCGAGACGGCGGCCTACGAAGCCACCCGAGCCAACGCTTCGAGCCCATCCGACTCGATCTCCAGCGGCAGGTTGATCAGGTTGTAGAAGTTCTCGATCGCGTTGCAGAGCGTCAGCTCCGCGATCTCGCGATCGTCGAAGTGTTTGCGCAGCTCGGCGAACGTCGCGTCGCTCACTTTTTTCGAGAGCGTCGCCTCTTCGACGAAAGCCAGCGCTGCGCGCTCGCGTGGGTCGAACGCCGTGCTGGTGCGCCACTCCGCGAGCGCGTCGAACTTCGCGGTGCCCAGCTTTTGGCGAATCGCGAAAGCGCGCTTGATGTCTTGGCAGAACGCGCAGCCATTCAGCATCGCGACGTGGGTGGTGGCCAACGCGCGCAGCAGAGGCGAGAGCTTCGCGCCGAACATCTCGAAACGCAGGAAGGCGAGCGAGATGCGCCACGCAGCAGGCACGCGATTGTAGACGACCTGCGACGGCGTAATGGGCCGACCGAGCTGGCTCTTCACGGCGAATGTCAGGAGTCTGCCGAGCAGGCTAGAAGGCCTTTCGATCGGGGCGAGGCGCATGGGGATCTCCTGTTAGGTACGCACCGGAACTGGGCGGCGGAGCGCGTGCACGGCGATGCCGATCAACACGAGCGTCGGCAAATACACGCCCGGGAAATCTTCGAGCAAGTGGCTCGCGGGCTGCGTTCCGGCGAGCACGTCGAAGACGTGGATCGCGCCGTGCAGGCCCTGAAAGAGCGCGGCGGTCAATGCGAGCGGGCCTCGAAACTGCGGCGCGCGCGCGGCCCAGAGCGCGGCGATGCCAGACGTCGCATAGGCCGCGCCGACATCGCGCACGAGGTGGAAGTTCAGTGGCCCGGTGTCGGCGGCGATGCGTACGAACCACGGCTCCGGCGCGATCCCCATGATGAGTCCGTTCCCGAGTGCGAGGGCGCCGAGCAAAAGCAGGGCCCAGTAGGCAAAGCCGCGGTCGTTCATGCTTCACTCCTCGTGATGTCTCGAGATCCGTCTCTGCCGCAAAGGGGAACGCTCACGGCGAAAGGTTCCGCGGAACCTTCGGCCGCCCCGGCCACCCTTGGCGATGTGGAGGAGCGGGACTTGGTGGTTGCGGCGCAACGCGGCGACGTGCTGGCCATGTCGCGCCT
>JANNDT010000251.1:0-9884 GCA_031387905.1 Deltaproteobacteria bacterium | reverse complement strand
CTTTCCGCGGATCGCCTTCTCTGCGAAGTCGGCGAGGCGGTCGAGGCCGCCTGGGCCGGCGAAAAAGAACGCGGGAATCATCGCGCGCGCTACTCCGAGCTTCGCGAACTGCTCGACGCCGGCGACGGGGTCGGCCATCTGCGCGCCGAACATGGCGTGGACCCCGATCTCGGACGGGTCGCGACCTGCCTCTCGCGCAGCGGCGGCCAGATCGGCGATGCGCTGCCGCAGTTCATCCGGGTCGCTCGCGCCTGGGAAGTAGCCGTCGCCGTAGCGCGCAGCTCGGCGCACTGCCGCCTGCGTATCGCCGCCGACGATGATCGGAATCGCTGCCTGTGCGGGCCGCGGACTGCACGTGACCGGATCGAAGTCGACGAACTTCCCGTGAAACTCCGCGTGCGGTCCCGCCCAGAGCGCGCGCATCGCCGCGACGTATTCGTCGGTGCGGGCGCCCCGCTGCTGCCACGGAACACCGAGCGCGGCGAACTCCTCCTCGAGCCAGCCGACTCCGATACCGAGTTCGACGCGTCCCCCAGACAGCTGGTCGAGCGTCGCCAACTCCTTCGCCAACACCACAGGATTCCGCTGCGGCAGGATCAGGATGCAAGTACCGAGGCGTAGCCGCGGTGCGGCAGCCGCGACGTAGGCCAGCCAGATCAGCGGGTCGGGGATCGGCGTCTCGTCCTCGCCAGGCATGCGGCCGTCCGCCGTATACGGGTAAGGCGACCGGATCCGCGTCGGGCGAATGACGTGCTCACCGCCCCACACCGACTCGAAGCCAAGCGCCTCCGCGCGCCGGCAAATCTCGAGCGCTGATTGCGGACTCGTCCCCACGCTGCTCGCAAAGGCCAGGCCGAACTTCATCGCGATTTCCTCCGACGCGGATTCTCGCACTTCCGAGTGAACCTGCCCCGATTCCATGGCGGGCGGATCGGTTGCCTGGGAGAGGCGTCCTCGTCGCGCATCGTCAGATGCGAACGCCCTTTCCAATGGCCCCGTTCGAGCAGGCGCCTCGGACGCGCTAGTCGCTGACAGTGCCGCCAAGACACGACTCTCGGTCAACGCGAGCGCGCGCGAGTCGGAGCATCGCCAGCCGATGGATTCTGGGTCCGGCTCGCCACAACCCTCATAACGCCCGCAGGAAAGCGAGCAACGCATCTCGCTCCTGCGGACGAAGCGCACGGAAACCGTCGCGCGCAGCCTTCGCCTCGCCTGCGTGAAGCTCGATCGCCTCCTCAATCGTCGCAGCGCGGCCGTCGTGGAGGAAGCGCTCGACTACGCGCAGGCCCATCAAGGGCTCCGTACGGAACTCTGCCGGAGTCGCGATGCCCAGACACACGTCCGCCAGCAGAGCCCCCATGTCATGCAGCAATAGATCGGTGTAGGCGGCGAATCTCTTGTTCCGCAGCGCCGCGCTGGCGGAACGTCCCGTTCGCAGCTCGGGAACGTGACAACTCGCGCAGCCGATGCGTCGGAAGAGCCGGGCGCCGCGGTGTGTTCGGAACGAGTTCGAACTCGACGTTGGGGCCGCTAGGAAACGCACGAAAGAATCAGTCGATTCGGTGACCTCGCGATCGACCTCAGGGTCGGGCACGCGATCGACCCCGGGCGGAACCGGCGCGCCCCCGACCGTCTCCTCCTCGGGCACGGAAGGGCTCGTAATGCCCTGCTCGAGGGCGAACGCCCCGTCGTTGAATTCGCGCAGCGCCGGCACGAACGCCTTGCGGCCGAAGCGGCCGATGCGTCCGTCGCTGAACCGATTAGGGCGTCCCGAGATTCCGTCGTGGTTCCGGTCTTCCGGGTCGGCGAGAGACAAGATGGCGGAGTCAGGCACCGCATCGAGCAACCCGCGTCCGAAGAGCACAGGCGTGCTCCGCGTCGCGCGGGACCCTTCGCTGGGTAGGGGTTCCGAATCGATCCCGAGTGCGGCCTCGAGCGCTGGAGTCGCGTGCGCCTGAATCACGGGACCGCCCTGCGTCTCCAGCGCGTCGCAGCTCCCGTCGGGCCGGACCGCGGCGACATGAATCTCCAGTTCGTCGCCGACGCCTCCCAAGACCGGGCTCTCGTGGCACTCGCCGCAAGCGTCCGCGTTGAAGAGCGGTCCCAACCCGGCATCGGGATCGAAGACGCGCGCGAACTCGGTGCGGCCGTGCTCGAACCGAGCGCGCTCGGCCCGCGTGAGGTTCGGCAGTGGGGCGCCCGGATCGAGCGCGTGACAGCCCGCGGCGAGAGAGCACACGACTCCGACGACGGATCGCCATTGACTCGACATTCGGCTCACCCCCTCGACTCATTGGCCTGCGATTCTCGATCGCGCCACCCATCGCTCAGCGACGGTCTGGCTGGGAACCTAATGGTCGGGTTCGGCGCCGCTGTGATGCAGGTCGCTGAGGTTGCCGCGCAGTGCGCGGTCTACGGGTCCCGTCCTAGCAGCAGCCTGCGTCGCCGAATCCGCTTCTCGAGCTCCTGGCGGAACGCGGCGGGCCGCTCCGCGCGCCAAAACAAGATTTCGTAGCCGGCGAGATCGAAGTGGACTCTCGGGCCGCCGACACGATGACGAGGGCTGTCCGGATCGTGGTCCTCGCGCGCGGTGAGAATCAAGTTCATGGACTTTCCCAAGCCGAGCGCGTAGCCGACCTCGAGGTAGCAGTTCGGCCGTTCGTTCGTGAGATCGGCGATCAGGACCTCGCTCTCCTCGAGGAACGAGATGATCTCACTGGCCAGCAGACCGCCCCGGTTGTGACGATCCACACGTCGCGGCGCGAGACCGCATGCCTCCAGCGCCGGAGCGATTACCTGATCGTAAATGCGCTCGAGCTCGTGGTCCCCGATCTGCATGATTACGAACGCTTGTGACATGGCTTTGCAGGCGAGCGACACACCCGCCCAGTTCTTCATCGGGGAGTTTGAACTCGTCCTTTGTGCGGAGTCTCACTCTCCCACCCGCAATCGGTTTCGACGTGGTGGAGGAGTTCGCTGGGATGGGCTCATGCAGGTGATGCGGCGACTAAGGGCGGATACTCACCCCGAAGTGGCGCACGCAGGCGTCGCAACAAGCGGCATTGGAGTCGAGCGCGCCTATCGCCACCCAATCTTCGTCGCTGACGTGCCGACGGCCCTCGATCATTCCAGCCGCACCCCACGAGACGGCGTAGCGAAACCGCGGCTCGCGGCCTCTTCCTGTTTCTTGTTCCTGAAGCCCTGGACGCACCGCGAATCAACCCGATCATGAACCGGAAACGCGAAACCGGATGCAACCGGAACTGCTGCCGCCCGTGCGGCCAGACCGGTTCGTCGACACCGGGTTGCCCGAGGCGATGACGGACGAAACGCTTCACGGTTAGATCCCACCGAATGGCTCAACAACGCCTTCCAACTCAACAATTCGCAAACAGCGGAGAAACACAGTGTCTACCAAGGACCACGAACAAGTCTCGATCTATCCGTTCTCTGACGCGAAACGCGAGGAACTCCTGAGCAAAGCAAGGGAGTGCGTATTCAACTGGACCACGAAGGACGGCTGGCCCGTGGGCGTCGTGCATGCCTTTGTCTGGCAGAAGGGACATGCATGGATTACGTGTGGTTCACATCGACATCGCGTCGCCGCCCTTCGCCGGGATCCGCGTTGTTCCGTGGTAGTGAGCGGAATTGCTGCACCCGACGGCCCCAACGGAGCGATCACCATCAAGGGGCGCGCCATCATTCATGACGACGAAGCAACCAAGCGCTGGTTCTATCCGGCGTTGGCGCGCGGCCCATATGGGCGTGCCGGCGGAGCAATGACACCCGAGGCAGAAGCACAGGCCATAGCGTTCGAAGAACGGCTCGACTCGCCGCTGCGGGTGATCATCGAGATCGTGCCGGTGAAGTTCATCGAGCTCGACAGCGACAAGATGGCCAAGGACACCGCGGGCCAACTCTCGGAAGACGAGCGCGGGCCGATGCTTGAAGCTGACGCAAAGCGCATGCCGCAGGAGCTGAAGCGCCTCGGGATCGCCTAACGAGTACCGCGGCGACAGCAAAAAACAGAATCGCGCGGGCCGCGTCGGGCGGGGGCAGGACGCGGAGCACGCGCGTGTGGCGGCCGCAGCTCGGGCACGCGAGTACGTCGCACGCGAACGCGCGCTCCAGCAGCTCGGCCTACGCGAGTCGAACATCCACATCCAGCGCGTAGCGGCTCACCATCCGAACTCCTCGTCGAGCCCCGCAAGCCGCTGCGTCCCGGAACTCCTGCGAATCCGCGCTTTCGCCCGCGAGGCAGGCGCCGCTACGCAAGCCATGAGCGCAGGTGGCAGCAGACCCCGCGTGCGCCGATCGGGGCCGCGACGAATCGGCACAGCGAGCGCGCGCTCTCGAGCACGCTACCCGCTTGGCACCCCGCCGGCACCCTTCGAGCAATCGCGGGGTCAGGCGTCACCGCCTAACCCCGCGCTTCGAGTGGTGGAGCTGAGGGGGATCGAACCCCTGACCTCGTGAATGCCATTCACGCGCTCTCCCAGCTGAGCTACAGCCCCAGAAGGCGAGGCAAGCTATCGGGATCGCGCAAGTGCGTAAAGGCCGCGGGAGCGCGGGCATCTCGCTCGCCACGTCCTAAAGTGCGCGCCGCGCCGGAGTGGCGGAACGGCAGACGCAGAGGACTCAAAATCCTCCGGGTCGAAAGGCCCGTGTGGGTTCGAATCCCACCTCCGGCACCAGCGTCTCTGGCTGGAAGGCGGTCTCGATGCGGCACACGACGCGAACTCTCGGTCTCGGCGCTCTGCTGTTGCTCTCGGTGTGCGCTTCGTCCGCGTTCGCCGAGTGCCCCGACGGCATGCGCGAGTTCCGCGGCGCGATCACGAGCCTCACCGCGCAGAAGCTGTTCGTGGCGTCGCGCCTCGACGACAACATTGGCTTCGAGCGGGCGCAGGCGACGCGCATCGTCGATGCAGCCGGGCGCGAGCGCACGAGTTGGGACCAGCTGAAGGCAGGCGACAGCGTCGTGATTTGCTGGCGCTTCGAAGATCGCCCGCGCAAGGCGCTCACGATCACGCTGCGCTGAAGCGGGCTGCGCGGTCGACGCGCACACGGGGTCGCGCCGTCCGCGCTCGAGTCGTACCGTCCGCGCGATGACGGCTCCCGTGCTCACTCCGGAGCAATTCGAGCGCTACCGGCGCCACCTGAACCTCCCCGAATTCGGCGTCGAGGGACAGCGCAAGTTGCTGGCCGCGCGCGTGCTGCTGATCGGCGCTGGCGGGCTCGGTTGCCCGCTCGCACAGTACCTAACAGCCGCCGGCGTCGGGCGACTCGGCCTCATCGACGACGACGTAGTCGATCTGTCGAATCTCCAGCGCCAGGTGCTCTACGGCACCGCGGACGTGGGCAAGCCCAAGGTGGATGTCGCGATCGCGCGGCTGCGCGCGATGAACCCGGATGTCGATGTGACGGGCTTCCGCACGCGCATGACCTCCGCGAACGCGCTCGACCTGATGCGCGACTGGGACGTGATCATCGACGGCACCGACAACTTCCCGACGCGATACCTCTCGAACGACGCCTGCGTGCTGCTCGGCAAGCCCACGGTTTATGGCGCGATCCTGCGCTTCGAGGGCCAAGCCTCGACGTTCGATGCGAAGCGCGGCCCTTGTTATCGCTGTCTGTTCCCGGAACCGCCGCCGCCGGGCGCAGTGCCATCGTGCGCGGAAGGCGGCGTGCTCGGCATCCTGCCCGGCGTGATCGCGATGATTCAGGCGACCGAGGCGGTGAAACTGATTACGGGCATCGGCGAGCCGCTGATCGGTCGCTTCCTGCACTACGACGCGCTCTCGATGCGCTTCAGCGAGTTCCGCTTCGCGAAGGATCCCGAGTGCCCGGTGTGCGGGCCGAACCCGAGCATCCGCGAGCTGATCGATTACGACGGCTTCTGTGGCGTCACGCACGAGGCGAATCCGCTGCCGGAAATCTCGGCTTTCGAGCTGCAGCGCGCACTCGGGCGCAGCGAGAAGCTGCTGCTGCTCGACGTGCGCGAGCCCGCTGAGTTCGAGCAGGCGCGCATCGCGGGCTCGACGCTGATTCCGCTCGGGCAGCTGGCAGTGCGCCTCGGCGAACTCACGCAGTGGAAGGACGGCCGCGTGATCGTGCATTGCAAGACGGGCGGGCGCAGCGCAAAGGCTTGCTCGCTGCTGCGCGATGCGGGTTTCCAGAACGTCGCAAACCTCTCGGGCGGCATCGACGCGTGGTCGATCACGATCGACCCGAGCGTGCGGAGATACTAATGGCGAAGCGAGGCCTGCTGCCGGATCCGCTCGCGCGGCGCCACGAACTCGAACGCGCGCTCGAGCCCGCAAAGGCGCGCGCGATCGCGGACCTTTACCTCGCGGAGCAGCGCGAGATCGAGGCGCTCGCGTTTCTGAAGAAAGCGAACGCGACGAGCGAGCTCGAGAGACTGTGCCGCACGGCGATCGAGCGCGGCGATGCGTTTCTGCTGCGCGAGGCGTGCACGGCGCTCGGGCGCGAGCCGGATCTCGCGAGCTGGGAGGCACTTGCGCACGCGGCCCAGCTGCAGGGGCGTGAGAAGTACGCCGCGGCGGCGCGGCGTCAGGTCGAGCGCCTCGCTGGCCGATCGAACTGAGCGAAGTCGGAGCAGGAGGCGAACATGCCGATGCGTTGTCTGGTGCTGCGCGGTCTCGCAAAGGAAATCGAGGAGGAGCTCAACAAGTTCCTCTCGACGCACGACGTGCACGTCCAGCACATGACGCAGAGCGAAGGCAGGGAATACATCTCGGTCACGCTGCTCTACGAAGAGCCGTCGCGCGTCGGGTGAGCGTGAGGGGTTGTGGCTGACGCCGAGATCCGCATCGAGGGCGCCCGCGCGCACAACCTGAAGAACGTGAGCGCGCGCATCCCAGTCGGGCAGCTCACGGTGATCTCGGGGCCATCGGGCTCGGGCAAGTCGAGTCTCGCGTTCGACACGCTCTACGCCGAAGGCCAGCGCCGCTACGTCGCGTCGCTCTCGACCTACGCGCGTCAGTTCCTCGAGAAATTGCCGCGGCCCGCGGTCGACCTAATCACCAACCTGCCGCCTGCGATCGCGATCGAGCAGCGCAACCGCGTCAGCAACGCGCGCTCCACGGTGGGCACGGCCACCGAGATTCTCGATCACCTGCGGCTGCTGTTTGCGAGAGCCGGCGAGACGCGCTGCTGCGGCCGCGCCGTCGAGGCCGGCACGGTGGATGCGATCGCGGGGCGCGTGTTGCGTGAACTCGCGGGCGAGCGCGTGGTGTTCGCGGTCGCGCTGCCCGCAAAGGCCAAGCCCAAGGAGTTGCGCGAGCAGCTGTTACGGGAAGGGCTGCGCCGGCTGTTGCTCGCGGACGGCAGCTTTGCGGACCTGGACGAGATCTCGGCAACACGTCTCGGCGCCATGCGCAGTGAGGCGTTGCTCGTGATCGATCGCCTCGAAGTCGCGGATGACGTGCGCACGCGGGTTGCGGAGGCAACCGCGAACGGCTTCGTGCGCGGCGGCGGCGAGTTGGTCGTCGCGCCGCTGGGCGGCGAGCGGCGTCTCTTCCGCGAAGGCTTCTGTTGCGGCGTCTGCGGGAAGCGGCACCCGACCCCCGAGCCCGCGTTGTTCTCGTTCAACAGCCCGCTCGGCGCCTGCCCGAGTTGTCAGGGTTTCGGCCGCACGCAGGCCCTCGACCTCGAGCGCGTGATTCCCGACGCGGCGCGAACGCTGGCCAAGAACGCGATTGCGCCGTTCGCAACGCCCTCCGCGAAGAGCTGCCAGAGAGATCTGCTCAGCGCCTGCCGCGATCGCGGCCTCGCGACCGACGTAGCGTGGGGCGACCTCAGCGAGAGCGACCGCGCCTGGGTGATTACGGGCGACGACGAGTGGTATGGCGTGAAGGGCTACTTCGAGTGGCTCGAGAGCCGGCGCTACAAGGTGCAGGCGCGCGTCGCGATCGCGCGCTACCGGCGCTTCGATCCGTGCGAGGCCTGCGGCGGCTCGCGGCTGCGCAGCGAAGCGCTCGCCGTCGAGGTGGGCGGAAGCAGCCTGCGCGAAGTCGGTCACCTGACGATCGGCGAGCTCGATGCGTGGCTCGCGGCGCTCGCTCTCACGGGCGCGCGTGAGGCGCGCGGCAAGCGCGTGCTAGAGGGGTTGCGGGCGCGCGTCACGACGGCGCTGCGCGTGGGCCTCGATTACCTCGCGCTCGATCGCCAAGTGCGCACGCTCTCGGGCGGCGAGGCGCAGCGCATCCAGCTCGCGACCGCGCTCGGCGGCGCGCTGACCGCAGCGCTCTACGTGCTCGACGAGCCGTCGGTCGGGCTGCACCCGCGCGACGTCGGGCGCTTGCTCGATGTGCTCTTCGCGATCCGCGACGCGGGCAACACGGTCGTGGTGGTCGAACACGCGCTCGAGATCGCGGCGGCGGCGGATCACCTAATCGATCTAGGTCCGGGCTCTGGGCATAACGGCGGCGAGATCGTCGCGCAGGGCACGGTCGCCGAAGTCACCGCGAACGCCGCGTCGCCCACGGGCCGCGCGCTCTCCGGCGCCTTTCGCGTGACGCGCAAGCGCCGCGCCCGGGCGAGCGGCCGCCTACGCATTCGCGGCGCCCGCGCGCACAACCTGCACGGCGTGGACGTGGACATCCCGCTCGGGCAGCTGGTGGTTGTTACGGGCGTCTCGGGTGCGGGCAAGACGAGCCTCGTGCGCTCGGTGTTGGTGGGCAACCTGCAGCGCGCGCCGGAACGCGGGCAGTGCGAAGCGATCGAGGGCGCCGAGCTCATCCGCGAAGTCGCGATCGTCGAGCCCACGGCGCCGGGCCGTTCGCTGCGCTCGAATCTCGCGACCGTGTCGAAAGCCTTCGATGGCATCCGCGCGCGTTTCGCCGCCACCCACGAGGGGCGCCGGCGCAAACTCAAGCCTGGCTATTTCTCGTTCAACATCGCCGGCGGACGCTGTGAGCAGTGCGAGGGTGCGGGCGAAGTCGTCATCGACATGCAGTTCCTCGAAGACGTGCGCACGCCGTGCGAGGCGTGCGACGGCACGCGCTACCGCCGCGAAGCGCGCGAGATCGCGCTTGGCGGGCGCAACATCGTAGAGGTGCTCGCGCTCACGGTGGACGAGGCGCGCGAGTCGTTCGCCGACGACGCGAGCATCGCGGGCCGGCTCGAGCCGTTCGCGCGTGTCGGGCTCGGCTACGTCACGCTCGAACAGCCGCTCAGCACGCTCTCGGGCGGCGAGCTGCAGCGCATCCGTGTCGCGCAGGCGCTGACCGCGCGCGCCAGCGGCTGCCTGTTCGTGCTCGACGAACCCACCACGGGCCTGCACTCCGCGGAAGTACAGGTGTTATTGGATTGCCTCGACCAGCTGCTCGATGACGGCGCGAGTCTGCTGGTCGTCGAGCACAGCCTCGAGGTGATTCGCGTCGCCGATCACGTGATCGACCTCGGCCCCGAAGGCGGCCCAGGCGGCGGCCGGCTCGTCGCCGCGGGCACGCCCGAGGAAATCGCGTGCGTCGCCGAGTCGTTCACCGGTGCAGCCCTCCGCGCGGCGGGCCTCTAGGCGCGATGCCGCGCGTCGTTCCTCCGCCCGACATCGGGCTCGATGAGTTCTTTATGCGCTGGCTGCCCGGAGTCGTGAGCGCGGATCCGGAGCGGCGAAAGCAGCTCGCGGAGACCGTGGCGACTCTCGTCTTCGACGTGCACGGCGAGGGCGGCGGGCTCTACCACCTGCGCATAGCGGCCGGGGTGATTACAGGATTCGCGGGTGAGCCGGCAGCCGCGGACCTACGCGTGCGCGTCGATCTCGCGAGCTGGCGCGCGCTCAACGCGGGCACGCTCTCCGCGCCCGAAGCCTTTCTGCGCCGGCGGGTGCAGCTCTCGGGCAATCTGTTCCTCGCCGATCG
>JANNDT010000247.1:0-24760 GCA_031387905.1 Deltaproteobacteria bacterium | reverse complement strand
TGATCTCCACCTGGGTGAACGGCGAGCGCCGCCAGCACTCGAACACGAATCAGCTGATCTTCGACTGCGCCGCGCTGATCGAGCACCTCTCGACCGCGTTCACGCTCGAGCCGGGCGACCTCGTAACAACCGGTACGCCGGCAGGCGTAGCGGTCGCGATGAATCCGCCGAAGTGGCTCGTGCCGGGAGATGTGGTGCGCATCGAGATCGCGGGCATCGGCGCGATCGAGAACCGCGTGGTCGACGAGCAGAGCTGACTTCACGAACCAGGAGACAGAAATGGCCGAGACCCCGCTCGAGAAGGGCCAAGCGATCTTGCAAAAGCTGTTCGCCGGCGCGACACCGCGCACGGCCCTGCCGCCGGATTTTGCGCGCATGACGGTCGAGCACGTGTTCGGGAACGTGTGGAGCCGCCCGGGGCTCACGCTCGAGGAGCGCGAGATCGTGACCAGCAGCGTGCTCGTCGCGCTCGGCCGCGAGCACGAGCAGAGACTCCACTTCCGCGCCGCGCGCAACCTCGGCATCTCGCGCGCGAAGCTCGAAGAAATCGTGATGCACGTCGCGCACTATGCGGGCTGGCCGGCAGCTGTTACGGCGTACGGCGTGCTCGACGAAGTGTGGAGAGCGATGGATGCCGAGGCGGCGGCAAAGCCGTGACGGCGCTGCCGCCGATCCGCTTCTACTTCGACTACATCTCGTCGAACGCGTACCTCGCGTGGCTCGAGCTGCCGAGACTCGCGGCGCGCCACGACCGATCCATCGAGACGGTGCCCACGCTGTTCGCGGGGCTGCTCGGCGCGCATGGACAACTGGGGCCCGCCGAAATTCCCGCGAAGGCGGCCTGGATGTTCCGCAACAACTTGCGCAAGGCCTCGCTGCTCGGCGTGCCTCTGAACGCGCCGCTGCATCACCCGTTCAATCCGCTGCTCGCATTGCGCGTTTCGTCGGCGCCGGAAACCGAGGACGAGCGAGCGCGGGCAATCACCGCGCTGTTCCGCGCGGTGTGGGTGGAGCGATTGCACGTGAGCGAGCCCGCGGTAGTCGAGCGCCTACTCGATGGCGCAGGGCTGCGCGGGGCGGAACTCGTCGGGCGCGCGCAGGGCGCCGAGGCGAAGCAGCGACTGCGCGCGGACACCGATGCCGCGATCGCGCGCGGCGTTTTCGGCGTGCCCACGCTGATCGTCGGCGACGAGTTGTTTTGGGGTTACGACGATTTTCCGTTCCTCGATCAGCACCTCGCTGGAAACGATCCGCTCACGCCCGATGCGGTGGCGCGCTGGGCGGGCAAATCCTCGCCGTCCGCAATGCGACCAGAAGCGCTGCGTGCGCGAGCGCGGAAGAGCTGATGACGGCGCGCACGAAAGCGAGGCCTGCGATTCGCGCGAAGCGCGCCTACGAAGCGCCCGCGGCGAGTGACGGGCGGCGCATTCTGATTGATCGGCTCTGGCCGCGCGGGCTCACGAAGCAAGCGGCGCGCATCGATTATTGGGCGCGCGCGATCTCGCCCTCGGATGCGCTGCGCCAGTGGTACGAACACGACGCCACGAAATGGGACGAGTTCAAGCGGCGGTATTTTGCGGAACTCGATGCGAACCCAGCGGGAGTCGTGGCGCTGCGCGAGCGCCTCGGCGTGCCGGTGACGTTCGTCTTCGGCTCGCGCGAAGAAAAGCTCAACAACGCGACGGCGCTGCTGGAGTACCTGAGCGCTGCGCCGGTGAAGCAGCCCGCGGCCGCGAAGCCAGCGCGCACCCGCGCGAGTTCGCGAGCCGGCGCGAAGCGCGGCGTTGCCTGGGAAGCGGTGCGCAAACTCGCGCTCGGCTTCCCTGGCGTGACGGAGGGCGCTTCCTACGGCGAGCCGGCCTTTTTGCTCGACGGGAAGTTCTTCTCGCGCTTCAACGAGATGGAGCAGGGCCTCGTCGTGCATGCTGAGGAACCGCTGCGCGACGCGCTGCTCTCCGGCAAGCCCGACGTTTACTTCACAACGGATCACTACCGGAACTACCCCGCGTTGTTAGTTCGCCTCGCGCGAGTGCCGCAGGTGGAGCTGGCAGCGCTCTACGAGGCGGCGTTTCGCTCGCGGGCGAAGAAGAAACGCGTCGCCGAGTGGGGCGCGCAGAGGAAGCGCACATGACGGACACGCTGCTCGCGCTCGCGGAGCTCGCCGTAGCGATTACGGGATTCGCCTCGATCGTGCTCGTGTTCCAGCGCCGCGAATCCGGGCGCTGGGAACGCGGCGGGGCAAACAGCTTCAACGGCATGTTGTTCCACTCGATGACCGCACTTGTGTTCTGCCTGCTGCCCGTCGTGCTCGAAGCGTTCGGGCTCCCTGCAGAGCGGCTCTGGCGAATTGCAAGCTGCCTGCTCGGCGCGGTCACGCTGGTGCACGCGCCGTTCGTCGGCCTCGTGTTGCTGCGCGGGCGCCCGCTCGCTGAGCGCTTGTACGTGCTCGGCGTCGAGCTTCCGATCGCCGCACTGCTCCTCGCGTTCGCGTTCGGCGCGCTCTCGCGAGCCGGCGCGGGCCTGTTCATCGCCGCGTTGTGTGCGCAAATCCTCCAGGCCGCGATCCTGTTCTTCCGGGCCGCCCTGGTGCGTCGCGACCAGATGGAAGACTGACCGGCACGAAATGGAGCTTGACGCGAGCGCCCGGCCGGGCTGAAACTGAGCGCACTCAGTTTTTGCGAGGCCCGATGTCAGCCGCCGCACTCGACACACCGCGCCGCGAGCGCAACAAGCAGGAAAAGCGCGAGCGCATCGTGGCGGCCGCGCGCGCGCTGTTCTCGCGCAAAGGTTTCGCGGCGACGACGACCGCGCAGATCGCCGAGCGCGCCGGGATCGGCGCCGGCACGCTGTTCCTCTACTTCGCGTCGAAGGACGATCTGCTCGTCGCGATCTTCCGCGAGCAGATGGACGCCGTGGTGCAGCGCGCGCTCGCGACGCTGCCGAAGCGCGGCTCGCTGCTCGACGAGTTCGTGCACGTGTACGGCGCGATGATCGTGTTCCACGAACGCGATCCGGAGCTCGCGCGCGCGTTCGTGAAAGAGATGCTCTTCGTGAGCGGCAGGAATCGCGCGGCGGTGTTCGAGTACATCGACGGTCTCGACGCGCAGCTCGCGGCGCGCATCGAGTTTCGCCAAGCGCGCGGCGAACTCGATGCCTCCGCGCCCGCGCGACTCGTCGCGGAGAACTGCTTTGCGCTCTACATCGCGCGGCTCCAGAAATGGCTCGGCGCCGACGAACGGCTCGCGAGCGCAGAACACATCGCACGGCTGCGCGAGGCGTTCGCGCTGCAGCTGCGCATGCTCGAAGCGACGCCGCCGCGCGCCGCGCAGCGCGCGTCTCAACCGAAGAGGAGGCGCTAATGCCGGCGCGCACGGGCTCGCAATTCCTGGCAGGCCTGAAGGACGACCGCGAGATCTGGGTGGACGGCGAGCGCGTGCACGACGTCGCCTCGCATCCGGCTCTCGCAGGCGCCGCGGGTCTAATGGCCGAACTGTTCGACTTGCAGCACACGCACGCCGACGACTGCCTGATGCCCGACCCGGAGACCGGTGAGCCGATCAACGTGAGCCACATGATCCCGCGCTCGCGCGCCGACCTCGAGCGCCGCTCGAAGTGCCTACGCCGGATCGCCGAGCACACCGTCGGCCTAATGGGCCGCTCGCCCGACTACATGAACGTGACGTTCGCCGGCTTCGCAGGCCGCGACGACGAGTGGGCGGTCGCGGGCAACGCGCGCGGCGCCGCGAACCTCGTCGCGTTCCAGAAGGAACTGCGCCGCCGCGACCTCTCGCTCACGCACACCATCATCCATCCCACGGTCAGCAAGGCTCTGCCCGACGTTGCGGCCGGCGGCGGCGACGTGGTGCTGCACAAAGTCGAGAACACCGAGCACGGCATTCTCGTGCGCGGCGCCCGCGTGCTCGCGACGCTGGCGCCGTTCTCGGACGAACTCGCGGTGTACCCCGCGATGCCGATTCCGCCCGACGGCGCGCGCTACGCACTCTCGTTTTCGATCCCGATGGCGACGCCCGGGCTGAAGTTCCTGTGCCGCGACAGCGTCTCGCGCGGGACCAACAAGTTCGACTTC
The DNA here is from genome assembly GCA_031387905.1 of Deltaproteobacteria bacterium. Taxonomy (GTDB): domain Bacteria; phylum Myxococcota_A; class UBA9160; order UBA9160; family UBA6930; genus VGRF01. The sequence continues at coordinate 20,673 of JANNDT010000247.1, read as the reverse complement.
CCGCTCTCGAGCCGCTTCGACGAGCAGGACGCCTTCGTGATCTTCGACGACGTCGAGATCCCGCGCGAACGCCTGTTCATAGACAGCCAGGTCGACGTCTACAACAGCGTGATGCTGACAGGGTGGTTCCCGAACGTGATGCAGCAGACGATGATCCGCGCGCAGACCAAGCTCGAGTTCGCTTATGGCCTCGGCTGCCGGATGGCGAGCGCGATCGGCGACAAGAGCCAGCCCACGGCCGAGTTGTTGGGCGAGCTGTTCGGCTACGCAGAGCTCTCGCGCGCGGCGATCCGCACCGCGGAAGCGGAGGCCGCGCACTGGGGCAACGGCGTGTGGTTCCCGCACGGGCCGCCGCTGAATCAGCTGAAGCAGTTCATGCCGGTCTGGATGCCGCGCGCGAATGAGATCCTGCGCTTGATCGGTTCGCACAACCTGCTCGCGACGCCCACCGCCTCGCAAGTGAAGGACGCGCGACTCGCGCCGCTGATCGAGAAGTATCTGCAGGGTGCAGACGGCGTCACTGCCGAAGCGCGCATCCGCATCTTCCGGCTCGCCTGGGATTTTGCGGCGAGCGCTCTCGGCGGCCGCGGCGAGCAGTACGAGCGTTTCTACCTCGCGTCGGCTGCGCGCAACCGCGCGCACGCGCACGCGCTGGCGCCGAAAGAGCGCGCGCTCGCGCTGGTGGATCGCTTCCTCGAGGAGAAAGCCTAATGAGCGTGACGAAAGTCGCGGGCGTCGAGATCTCGACAGACCACTGGATTGGCGGCGAGCGCGTCGGCTCGCGCGAGACGTTCGCGGATCTCTCGCCGATCGATGGCGCGCACCTCGCCGATGTCGCGGCCGGCGGCGCGGGCGAAGTGGACGCCGCGGTCTCCGCCGCGCGCGGCGCGTTCCCAGGCTGGGCGGCACTTGGCCCGCGTGGGCGACTGCCGATCTTGCAGCGCCTCGCCAAGGGCATCGAGGCCCGCGCGAAGGAGCTCGCGGCGGTAGAGACCACCGATAGCGGCTCGCTGCTGCTGGGCAACTTGCATCGCGTGATCCCGCGCGCGGCACTCAACGTCTCGTTCTTCGCGGAGTGGGCGGCGACGAAGCTCGCCGGTCACGACATCGATTCGCCCGAAGTCGTGAACCACGTGCGCTTCGATCCGGCCGGCGTCGCAGCACTGATTACGCCCTGGAATGCTCCCTTGATGCTGACGACCTGGAAGGTCGGGCCCGCGCTCGCGGCGGGGAACACGGTGGTGGTGAAGCCGCCGGAGTGGGCGCCGCTCACGTGCTCGCTGATGGCCGACATCGCGCGCGATGCCGGCGTGCCGGCGGGCGTGCTCAACGTGGTGCAAGGAATTGGCGAACAAGCGGGCGCTGCGCTCGTCGCGCACCCGGGTCTCGACCGAATCAGTTTTACCGGCTCGACCGACACCGCGAAACTGATCGGCCAAGCCGCCGCGCGCTCCATAACACCGCTCGCCGCGGAGCTCGGCGGCAAGTCGCCGTTCATCGTGTGCGCCGATGCCGATCTAGACGCGGCCGCGCAGACCGTCGCAAGCCAGTACATGAACGCGGGGCAAGTATGCCTCGCCGGCACGCGCGTGATGGTCGAGCGCGACATCGCGGACGCGTTCCTCGACAAAGTGCGTGGGGCGGCGGCGCAGATGACGGTCGGCGACCCGCGCGACGCCAAGACGCGCGTCGGCCCGCTGATTACGCGCGAACACTTCGCGCGCGTGGCGGGCTTCGTCGAGCGGGCGCGCGACGCGGGCGGCCGCGTGCTCTGGGGCGGCCAGCGCGACAAGGCGGGCGAGCTCTATTACGAGCCGACGCTGTTCGACTGCGTGAAGCCCGACGCCGAGATCTCGCAGCGCGAAGTGTTCGGCCCCGTGCTCACCTGGCAGACGTTCGCGAGCGATGACGAGGCCGTCGCGCTCGCCAACAACACCCGCTACGGGCTCGCGGGCGTGCTGTTCTCGCGGAGCGAGAAGCGCGCCATGGCGATCGCCGAGCGCGTGGTCGCCGGCACGCTTTGGGTGAACTGCTTCTTCATCCGCGATCTCGCCGCGCCCTTTGGCGGCAGCCGCGATTCCGGGATCGGCCGCGAAGGCGGCAACTGGAGCTTCGATTTCTTTTGCGACGTGAAGAACATTGCTGTGCGCAAAGGCTCGTTCGCCTAACACGCGCTGCGAAGGGAGAACAGGCGATGGTTCAAGTCACTGAGCTGGGATATTTCGGTGTTGGCGTTTCGGATCTCGAAGCGTGGAAGAAATTCGCGCGCGAGATCCTCGCGCTCGAAGTCGTCGAAGAAGGTGAAGCCGACCGCTGCTATCTGCGCATGGATTACTGGCACCACCGCATCGCGCTTTACGCGGATGGCACGGACGACCTCGCGTACCTCGGCTTTCGCGTCGCGGGCGCCGAGGAGTTCGGCGAGATGCAGAAGCAGCTCTCGAACGCGGGCATCTCGTACCGCGTCGGCTCGCTCGAGGAAGCCGAGGAGCGGCGCGTGCTCGAAGTGATGAAGCTCGCCGACCCCGACGGCAACCCGATCGAGATCTTCCATGGGCCGCTCGTGCGCTTCAACCAGCCGTTCCACCCCGGTCGCGGCATGCACGGCAAGTTCGTCACGGGCAGCGGCGGCGCGGGCCACTGCATCATCCGCCAGCGCGATGCCGAAGCCGGCGTGCGCTTTTATCACGCGCTCGGCATGCGCGGCGGAGTCGAATACAAGTTCGGCTCGGGCGCGAAGACGATTCAGCTGCGGTTCATGCACTGCAACACGCGCGATCATTCGGTGGCGTGGGGCGTCCCCGGGTCTGACAAACGGCTCAACCACATCATGCTCGAGGTGGACAACCTCGATGACGTCGGCCTCACCCACGAGATCGTGCGCAAGGCGAAGATTCCCGTGCACATCGAACTCGGGAAGCACTCGAACGATCATGCGTACTCGTTCTACTTCGGCAGCCCGTCGGGCTGGCGGATCGAGTACGGCACCGGCGCACGCGAAGCGTCGCACCAGTCCGAGTACTACGACTCGGATTTTTACGGCCACACGGGACTTTTCTGAGCCGCGGGTCATCAGGGAAACCTCGAGGAGAATTTCGATGAGCGTTCTAGACGGACCTCGCAGCGAAACGCGGCGCATCCTGCACCAGGGCATGCCGCAGTGGGTGACGCTGGCGGGCGACGAGTTGGTGCTCGGGGACGGGCGGCGCGTGCGAGAGGCCGATGCGACTCACCTCGCGCCCTGCGATCCCACGAAAATCATCTGCATCCACCTCAACTACGAGTCGCGCCGCATCGAGTTTCAGGCGCCGCCGCTCACCACGCCGACTTACTTCCAGAAGCCCAACACCGCGCTGAACGCGCACCGCGGCGTGTTGTGCCGCCCGTCGAACTGCCAGTACCTGAACTACGAGGGCGAGGTGGCCGCAGTGGTTGGGCGTCCGATGCGAAACGTTGGGCGCGACGAGGTGTGGGACTACCTCGCGGGCTTCGCGCCGGCCAACGACGTGGGCGCGCAGGATTTTCGCGACACGGACGCCGGCTCGATGCTGCGCGTGAAGGGGCAGGACGGCTTCTGCCCGATCGGGCCGGGCCTCGTGCGCGGCGTCGACGTTCGCGAGAGCACGCTGCGTACACTGCTGAACGGCAGAGTCGTGCAGGAGGGCAAGGTCTCGGAGATGACCTTCCCGATCGACTACATCCTCGCCGACCTGTGCCGCCACATCACGCTGCTGCCGGGCGACATCGTCCTAACGGGTACGCCGGCGTACTCGCGGCCGATGCAACCGGGCGATGTGGTCGAGGTGGAGGTGACGGGGCTCGGCAAACTCACCAACCGGGTGGTCGAAGTGCCGGCGCCGAAGCATCAGCTGGGGCATCAGCCGACCGACAGCAAGAGCGTGCGCGCCGTCGCGCTCGGCAGCGATTCACGCAAGGGCCCGGCTGCGTGAGCGACGCGTTCATCCGCAACCTCTGGTATGTCGCGGCCTGGAGCCACGAGCTCTCGGCCGACGCGCCCATCGGGCGGGTGATCATCAACGAGCCCGTCGCGCTGTATCGCAAGCGCGACGGCGCTGTCGTCGCGCTCGAGGATCGCTGCCCGCACCGCTTTGCCCCGCTCTCATTAGGACGCATCGAGGGCGACGGCCTGCGCTGCATCTATCACGGGCTGCGTTTCGGCAGCGATGGCGTGTGCACGGCGATGCCTGGGCGCGCCGAGCCACCGCGAATCGCGGCGCGCACGTTCCCGGTAGTCGAGCGCTGGAGCTGGATCTGGGTGTGGATGGGCGATCCCGCGAAAGCGGACCCCGGCGGAATCCCGGAGGCGTTCGGGCTCGACGACACGCGCTTCACGATGCGCGCGAGCGCGCTCGACTACGAAGCCAGCCACGAGCTCTTGCACGACAACTTGTGCGACCTCTCGCACCTCGACTTCTCTCACGCGACGACGCTCGGCGGCGCGAGCGGCGTGAAGTGGGCGAGCGATGCGCCGAGGATCACGCCGCGCGAGGATGGCCTCCTGTTCGAACGCTGGTTCGTCGACGCGCCGATGTCGCCGGGCCGAGCCGAGCGCGCGGACACGCTGAATCGCTACCGCTACCTGCTGCCGGGCCTGTTCCTAATGACCACGGAATGGTTCCCGGTGGGCACGGCCGAGAAGTGCGGGTTCGGGGTTCCCGGGGACAAGCCGCTGATGCTGCGCGTCGAGCAGCAGGCCGTGACTCCGATTTCCGAGAAGCGCTCGCGTTACCTCTATGCCACGGGCGTCGAAGCGGGGCACGCATCCCCAGCGTTCGTCGAGGCGATCTTCGGCGTCGTGAACGCGGCCTTCGCCGAAGACAAGCTGATCATTGAAGGCCAGCAGCGCATCTGGGAACTGACTCCGCCCGAGCGGCGCAAAGCGTCGATCCCCTACGACGAGGCGCCGATTCTGTTTCGCCGCCTCGCCGCGCGCAGGCTCGCCGAGGAACGCAGCGCCACCTAATCCCTACAGAACGCGGCGAGATCGCGCGCCGTGTCGCGGCTGATGTCCGGGCAGCACATCGGGAAGATCTCGGTCCCGTGGATCGTGCCCATCACCTGGCGGCAGCGCGCCGACTGCCCGTTCGCGATCAGCAGGCGGTAGAAGCCGACGCCCTCGTCGCGCAGCGGGTCGCACTCGTTCACGCTGATCACGACGGGCGGCAGGCCCTTCACGTCGTCGGCCGTCGCGAAGCCTGGCCATGCGAGCGGGTCGCGCTTCTCGAACGCCTCGATGCCGTAGCCCATCGCGCCGCGGTTGTTGTGGAGGTGCAGCAGGATGCCGTCGTTCTCGGTGCTCGACGGGTTCTGCGGCAGCGGCCACTGGCCCGCGATGTAGGGGCAGAGCGCGTAGAGGCCTTTGATCAAGCCGACGTCGCCGTCGCGCTTCAGCTTGAGGCCGGTCGCGAGCGTGAGATTTCCGCCGCCGCTCTCGCCGGCGATCACGATGCGCTTCGGATCGATCTTCAAGCGCGCCGCGTTCGCGCTCAGCCACTTCAGTCCCGAGACGCAGTCGTTCAGGCCGGCGGGGAAGGGCGCGACTTCGGGCACCGACGACGCCGTGAGCGCGTTGCGGAAATCGACCATCGCGACCGCCACGCCCTGAGCGGCGATGATCTTTCCCCAGGCGCGGTAGTTCCCCAAGTAGCAAGACATGCTCGCCATGCCGCCGCCGTGGATGTAGTAGACGCACGGCTGCGTCTCGTCGTTGTCCGCGCGGATGAACTGGATGTTGATCGTGTTGCCATCGGGCTGCGAAACAACGGTCTCGCTGTGAATGCGCAGCCCCTTCGAGGGCGCGATCGTTTCGTTGTCCGCGGCCTCGAACATCGCCTCCAGCGCGGCCGCCATCTGCTTCGCGGCAGGCGAGTTCGCTTCGGCGAGCATCTGTGCGCGGCTCGCGGCGTCGCCCTGGGAAGGCAGGTCCATTGCGCCAAAGATCGCCTTGATGCGCGGGTCGATGCGGGGATCTTCGAGAACTCGCGAGGCCATGGCTTGCTCCTTTCGGCGTGGAGGTAGGGAGAAGGGCGGCGCCGTCCGCAGAGCGCTGGATCCTCGCGCGTTGGGCTCCAAATGTGAAGCGCGCGGTGTGAACTACTTCATAGCCTCGATGGACCGAGCGGGGATACTGGGAATCCTGCGAGGTACGACCATGACGAAGAAGACCTCCCCTCGATCGAGGCTCTCCCGCTGGCTGCTTGGCATTTGGCTGCTCGCTTCGTCGGCCCTCTATCTGATCGTGCTGCTGGCCAGCTTCCCCGAGAACCCGAGCGGGTCAGGCTGGGTTTTTGGTTGCGCCGCGGTCGGCCATCTTTGCCAAGTTCTTCCGGCGATCGGGCCGGAGCGCGGCTTCCTGCGGCTGGCGATGCTCGGCGGCGCTCTCGGCGCCTCGCTTCACGCACTTCAGTCATTCTCGGCGTTTGTGGGCAACCGCAGCCTGCGTATCAGCTGGGCGTGGTGGTACCTGATGCGCGCGCCGATCGGCGCGACGCTCGGAGTCCTCTTCTATGTCGTGGCGCGCGGTGGCCTAACACCCGGTGGAACCGAAGGCGTGAGTCCATACGGGGTGCTCGCCTTCGCCGGGTTGGCAGGGCTGTTCTCGGTGAAGGCGACCCAGAAGCTCAGGGACGTCTTCGACGCCATGTTCCGCCCGAAGGACGAGGACGGGGACAAGTTGCGCGAGAGCGAGTTACGGATCGACTCGCTCGCGCCCAATCAGATCGCTGTGGCGGGCGGCGTGATCCGGGTGCGCGTTGAAGGCCATGGCTTCTCACAGGAATCCGTCGCCGAACTCGACGGCGTAGCGCTCGCGACAGAGTTCATCAGCGATGGGGTGCTGATCGCTGATCTCGACCCGCAGGGCCGAGTCGTCGGGTCCGAGGGCGAGTTGATCGTCGTCGAGGCTGGCCCACCGGCGCGGCGCTCGGAGTCCGCCACTGTTTCGTTCAGTTGAGCGCTCGTCGAAAGGCGGCACACGCGAGATTCTCGCGCAACGAGCGGGTCGTCGTCGTGCTCGGGGCCGGTGCGACCAAGGCGTGCGGTGGGCCGCTCACGAACGAGATCCTCCCACGCGCGATGCAAAGCGATGCGAGCGGTCGACTCGCGACCCTGCGCGCGTTTCTCTCGGATCACTTCGGGTTGCCGAGAAGCGGCGGCCGCGACCTCGATTTCCCGCAGCTTCCGCTGCTGCTCAGCCTGCTCGACACCGCGATCGACCGTGAGCAAGGGTTTGGTGGCAGATGGACCGCCGACCGGCTGCGGCAGGTGCGCCAACAAGCGGAGTACGCAGTCTTTCGCGCGATCGGAGAAGCGCTGCGCACTGAGCCAGCGGTCGGTCTCGATCCACACGAGCGTCTGTTCACCCGAATCCATGAGCAGACCGGACGGGCGCCGGTCGTGATCTCGCTGAACTACGACCTCCTCGCGGACCACGCGCTGATTCGCATGGAAGGCGGTGGCTTCCCCGAATACGCCGCGGAGATCGCCACCCCCGGCTACGCAGAGGCGCGGCATTGGGGCACGCTGCTCAAGATTCACGGATCGATGAACTGGATCTACTGCGGCGCCTGCCATCGGCTCGAGATGGGAATCGACGCGGAAGGCAGCACGTTCAAGATCGCCTCGTCGCTGGCTGCGCAGCTCGTCAAGAGTTCGTACCGGCTGGGTTCGTATTACGGGAGCCCCTCGCGCGCCAGATTCAGCTGCCCGCGATGTTCTCAGGTTTATCGCCCCGTCCTAATCACGCCAACCCACCTCAAGGACTACCGCAACCCGCACATCAGCGCGCTCTGGTATCGCGCGGAGCGTGAATTGCAGGAGTGCACACACGCTGTCTTCGTCGGCTACAGCCTGCCGTGGGACGATGTCGACGTGATCTACTTGTTCAAACGTGGGCTTCGCAAGCGAGGGCGGCTGCCGAGAATCACCGTCGTCGAATACGCGAAGCCGCGGCAGCGACCGATCGAGCGGAACGAAGTGGGCCGGCGCTACGTCGCAGTGTTTGGCCGCCAGATCGATTGGCAGCCGATCGGCTTCAAGGCCTGGCTCGACACACTCGGCGCGTGAGCGCGCGCGCTGTGCCTTGGGCCGCGCGGCCTTGCGCGCGCCGGCCGCATCCGCTCCCCTCCCGCGCGCCGTTTCCGACGGAACGCAGCCGGGGGATTTCGTGAGCATTCGCAACTTCATCGAGACGCACTTCAAGCATTTCAACGCCGCAGCGCTCGTCGACGCCGCACGCGGCTACGAAACGCACATCAACGGCGGCGGCCGCATGCTGATGACGCTCGCGGGCGCGATGAGCACCGCGGAGCTCGGCAAATCTCTCGCCGCGATGATCCGCGCCGGCAAAGTGCACGCGATCTGCTCGACCGGCGCGAACCTCGAAGAGGATCTCTTCAACCTGGTCGCGCACGATCACTACGTGCGGATCCCTAACTACCGCGATCTTTCGCCCGCGCAAGAGAAGGAACTCGAGCGCGCCGGCCGCAACCGCGTGACCGACACGTGCATCCCCGAGGCCGAGGCCTTCCGCGCGATCGAGCAGCCGATTCTCGATTTGTGGGCGCGCGCCGAGCAGCGCGGTGAGCGCTTCTTCCCGCACGAGTTCTTCTACCAGCTACTGCGCGAGGGCCGCGTCAAGGACAGCTACCAGATCGACCCGAAGGACTCGTGGCTGGTGGCGGCGTGCGAGAAGGATCTGCCGATCTTCGTGCCGGGCTGGGAAGATTCGACGCTCGGCAACATCTTCGTCTCGCACGTGCTCACGGGAGACCTGAAGGATTATTCGACCGTGAAGGGCGGCCTCGAGACGATGGGCGCACTGGCTCGCTGGTACGTGCACACCACCATGGGCAAGACGCTCGAGGAGTTGCCGGAAGTGGCGGGCTCGCACGACGACGGCGTCGTCGAGTCGCGCGCGATCTCAGGCGACAAAGCGGTGCGCACGGTCGGCTTCTTCCAGATCGGCGGCGGCATCGCCGGCGACTTCCCGATCTGCGTGGTGCCGATGATCCATCAGGACCTGCGCCGCCCGTGCCCTTATTGGGGCTACTTCTGCCAGATCAGCGATTCGACCACGAGCTACGGCTCGTACTCGGGCGCGGTCCCTAATGAGAAGATCACCTGGGGCAAGCTCGACGTGGACACGCCGCGCTTCGTGATCGAGAGCGACGCCACGATCGTCGCGCCGCTGCTCTTCGCGCACGTGCTCGGCTGGTAGCGGGCTAGCGCGTTGACTTCGCTCGGCTGCGCCTCGCTGCGCGCGGCGAGACGCCGCTTGCTAGCGCGGGTCTGCTGCATCTGAGGTTTCGTTGCCGGCCTCGGAAGTCGCGAACATCAGCGCCGTCGTGGCGCGCGCGTTCTGGCGATGCCACAGCCCTCTCGGCACCACGCACACCGAGCCCGCGCGCAGCGTGCTGCGCAGTGCGTCGCCGCTGGCGGGCAGCAGCGTCAGCTCGATCTCGCCTTCGAGCACGTGCAGAAACTCGTCGTCTAGATGGCGCTCCCACGGCGTCTCGCCCGAGAAGCGCACGAGCCCGATCGCGCAGCGGTTGAACGAGCTGAGCATCTGCATCGCGGCGGCGGCTTCTTGCTCGCTGGTGTCGTCGCCGATGCGAAGCTCGCCGAGCGTCAGAAGCGCGGCGTTCAGGTCGTGAGTTTCCATGGATTCACTCTACCGGGGTTGATGTGAGGGGTGCGATGCCCGCTCAATCCCAGCTCTTGCGGTAGTTCACGCCGAGGTCGCTGGTCTCGCCGGTCGTTTCGGCGCGCACGCTGAGCGCGCGCGTCAGCGTGTAGTGCAGGCGGACCAGGTGCGACGCGGCCTCGAGGCCATACTCGTATTCGATGTAGAGGTTGTCCGTGAGCCGTTTGCCGAGCGCGACGGCGCGGTCGCTGGCCTCGGCGCTCGCGCGGTTGCCCGTCTCGCGCAGCGCGATCTCGTCGAGCCCGACGCCGTGCGCGACGCGCTGTCCGATCGGCACCGCGCCGTCGCCGCTCAGCAGCGTCGCGGCGGCGGCTTGCAGTAGCCCGGTGTCGGCGGCCGACGCGTCGGATGCGGCGTGCCCTAACACCAGCCACGAGAGTTTCTCCGAATCCGGCACCGGGGGTCGCGAGGTGAGGTTCGCGAGCGGGGTTTTCAGCGTGCCCGTCAGCTCGACGCCAGCTTCGACCGCCAGGTTCTTGCGCAGGGCGAGCACGTCCAGGGCGGGGTCGACGAGCGGGCCGTTGAAGATCAGCGAGCCGCGTTCGATCTCGAGCTTCTGCCCGAAAGCGCGGTAGGTGCCGCGGTCCGCGTCGATCTTGCCGAACGCGACGAGCGTGCCGTCGGGGAGAGTCTTCACGCGGAGCTTGCCGCGCAGGAAGGTGTCGAGCCCTGCGCCAACGATGCGCAGGTTATTGCCGGCGTCGAGCTCGAGGTCGAGATCGAGGCGGGTCGAGGCGGCGGCGCCCGGCGTGGTGCGCTCGCGGCCGAGCACGATCACGTCGTCGCCGAGCCGCGCTTGTTGGGTGCGCGGCAGTTCGAGGTACCCACGATTCGCTCTCAGCGCACCGCGCAGGGCGAGCCGCCCGGTAGTGAGGCTCGCCGTGCCCGTGCCGGTGACTTCGAGGTTGCGATCCGGGCGGTCGAGCACGCGCAGATGGTCGGCCTCCCAATCGAGTTCGGCAGGCGTGCCATCCAGTGGGATCGCGCCATGCGCCCGGATCTCGCCCTTCGCTGCTGCGAACGTGAGTGCGTCCACATGCAGCGTGGTCGGCGTGACGCGCGCGCGCAGGGCGCCGTTCCGCAGCGCGACGCCCGCCGACGGCCAGTCGAAGCGCAGGCCTTCGCCACCCACGGTGCCGCTGATCTGCGGCGCGCCGACGCTTCCGCCGGCGCTCAGCGCGAGCGCTGCGTTGCCTTCCACGCGCGCCGAAATCCCCAACAACCCGCCGAACGCGCGCAGCGAGGTGAGGTTCGCGTCGAGTCGCGCGTCGACTTCGGCGCTGCGCGCGAGCAGCGCACGGCCCGGCGCGGCGTGGAGATCTGCGCGCAAATAGGCCTCGCCGAGTCGCTCGCCGGACACGCTCGCGGAGACGTGCGCGACGCTTGCATCGAGCGCCGCGTCGATCTCGAGCGCGCGGATTCCCAGCGGCGAGCCCGCGAGCAGCGCGTCGCCCGAGGCGTGCTCGAGCCGCACCTGCCCGAGCTGCGCGGGGTCGGCGGGAATCACCCAGACGCCGCGCACGCGCAGATCGCCGGCGGCGGCCGGGTCGCGGCCGAGCGCCGCGAGCAGCTCGCCAACTAATAAGTCGCTCGCGACACCCGCGCTCGCCACGCGGCCGTTCGCGAGAGCGAGCGAGCCGAGCGCCAGCTCGCCGCCGAGCGTGCCGAAGCGCGCGGGGCCGAAATCGACGTGGAGCGGCAGCGCGACCGAGAGCGGGGCCGGTTCGAGCAGGCGGATCGCGAACCGGCCGGCGTTCTCGAGCGCCTCGACGCGGCCGGACCAAGCCTCGTGCCACGCCCCTGACAACTCTGCCGAGAGCGCGACGTCTTTGCCGCCAGCGCGGAGCGTGACGCGGTGCTCCGCGAGCGAACCGCTCGCGTCGACTTCGGCGTGCTCGAGCGCCGCGCCGCTCGCCGTGAACTGGTCGCCTCGGAGCGAGACGGAAAGCGCTCGCTCGCTGCTTGCCGCGAGCGAGCCGCGCGCGGTCAGCGAGCGAACGCCGAGGCCGCCCGGCAGCGAGAGCTCAGAGGCCGTGGCGGTGAACTCGCCGCCGGGCAGCGCGCGCGTTCCCACGAGCCGCGCCTCGAGTGAGAGCGAGCCGTCGAACTCGCCGCCGAGCGCCGAGAGTTCGGGAGCATCGAGTGTTAGGTCGAGCGCAGCGCCGGGTGCGCCGAAGCCGCCGCGGGCCACCAGCCGGTTCGCGCCGAGGCGCAGCTGCGCGTTCGCTTCCGAGACGTGATCGGCTGCGAGCGTGAGCGCGCCGCTGCCGCTGAGCGCGCGACCGCGGTAGCGGCTGGCGAACAGCGAATAATGGATGCGTGCGCGCCAGGCGGCGCCGAACGCGCCCTCGGCGTCGAGCTCGCCCGAGAGCGATGCAGATGGGAAGTCGCCGAGCGCGGCGGGGTCGAAACGCGAGAAGTGCGCTCTGGCGCTGAACGCGTTGGCGCCGTCCCAGTCGCCGTTGCCCGCGATTTCGCCGCGCCCGATCGCGATGCGCACGTCCTCGGCGCGCAGCGCTTTGCCTTCGCGCACGAAGCGGCCGCGCAGCTCGCGCGCGCGCTCGCGCAGCGCGAGCGTGCCCTCGACACGCTGCGGGCCGAGCCGCGCGCTGACCTCGCCCGCGAGCTGCGTCGCGCGCAGGCTCTCGTGCAGCGCGTGCAGATCGAGTTGCTTCACGTCGAGCGCGAGTCGAAGCTCGCCCGCTTCGATGCGCGCCTCGCCGCTGGCTGCGCCTGCCGGGCCGAGCTCGGCGCTGAGTTCGGGAAAGCGCAGCAGCGCGCCTTCGAGGCGAAGCGCAGAGGCGAGCGCGCGTACCGGCACGGCGCCGCGCGAGAGCGGCGCGGCCGCTGCGTTCTCGGCGCGCAGCGTGCCAACCAGCAGCGCAGAGTCTGCGCCCTGCGTCGCAATCGCGACCGACACATCCGTGTGCGGCGCGTTCTCGCCCGCAAAGAACTCCGCAACGTCGAGGTGCTGCCCGCTCAGCGTCAAGGTTTCCAGCCAGCGCTTCTCGAAGAACGCGAGTGCGACCTCGCCCGAGACGTTGCCGTTCATCGTCTCGCCCGCGAGGTGCAGCGCGAGCGCGACGAGCGTGCCTTCCGCGCGAACGGTCGCGGTTGCGCGCGGCTGAGCTGCGCGCGTGTACGCGATCTCCCCGCTTGTCGCGAACGGCGCAGTCGTCGCGACGCGGGCTCTCCCTGATAACGCGCCCCAAGGAGTGGAGAGCTCCGAGACCGCTGCTTCGTGCGCCTCGCGTCCGAGCCGCGCGCTCGCCCGGATGCCGCTCGCCCATTCGCGTTCGCGGATCGCGATGCGCCCGATTTCGATTTGGGACAACTCGAGCGCAAACGGCAGCGCAATGGAGCGCGGCAGCGTGCGCGGCTCGTCGTTCGGCGGGCCCGGCTCGATGTGCAGCGCGCCGATCGTCACTGCGTCGAACGCGAGCACGCCGCCCGCAAGTGCGCTCCAGCGCGGCGCCAGCGCGACGCCCTCCGCGACCGTACGCGTTTCGCCCGTGCACACGCGCACGCGCTTTGCTCGCAGCGGGCCGAACAGCGAGCCGCTCGCGCCCTCGATTGCGACGCGTCCACCACTGAGCTGCTCGGCGCGCTGTGCGATGAACGCGAGCGCGTGCTCGGAGCGCGCCAGCCACGCGCCCGCTCCCACGAGGGCGAGTAATCCCAAGCCGATTGCGATCGTGAAGCGCCGCATCAGAATGTCAGCCCGAACGAGAAGTGGAGCCGTACGACGTCGTCGGCTTGGCCGTACGCGACGTCGATGCGCAGCGGGCCGATCGGGCTCGCCACGCGCAGGCCCACGCCGTAGCCGAGCGCGAGTGAGAAACGCGCCGTGTCGTCCCAGGCGTTGCCTGCGTCTACGAACACGGCGCCGCCGATGCGCTCGCGGAACCAGTGTGTGAACTCGACGCTCGCGAGTGCGAAGTAGCGGCCACCTAGCACGACGCCGCTGGCGTCGTCGCCGAGCGATTCGATGTCGTAGCCGCGCACGCTGTTACTGCCTCCGATGCGGAACAGCATCGATTGCGGAATGCCGCGCGAGTGGTTCGCGAGCACCGCGCCGAGTTCGCCGCGCAGCGCGAGATCGTCGCGCTCCGTGAGCGTCGCGTACCAGGCCGAGCGTGCGATCGCCCGCGCGAACGCGCGCGTCGAGACGCCCGGCGGCGCGGCGCCGAGCTGAAGCTGCGCCATCCAGCCGTCGCGCGGCGTCAACAACGCGTCGGCCCGGCGCCAGGTGTGCGTGTACTCGAACAGCAGCGCGTTCACCGATTCCGAGAGCACGCCGGCCGCCTTCTGGCGCGAGAGCGCGAACGTCGCGCTGAACGAAGGCTGGCTGAACTCGTCGAGCGCGCTCGTCCTCGCCACGAGCGAGACCTCATCGGTCACGAGACCCTCGATGTCCTCGTGCTCGAAGCGCACGCGCGCGCGGTCCGACCAGCCGATGCGCTCGGGCAGTGAGAGTTCCAACTCGGCGATCTGATCGAGCAAGTCGGCTTGGACGCGCGTGCGCAGGCGCAGCGCGCTGCCGAGGACATCGTGATCGCGGTACTCGATCGAGCCGCTCGCCTGCGCTTCCGTGCCGTAGCCAACGCCGAGTTCGACGCGGCGCGCCGGCGCTTCGATCAGTGAGACGCGCACCGGCGCCGCGCCAGCTAGCTCCGGGTTCGCGTCGAGCGCGACGTGCGCGCTCGCGAAATAGCCCGTCGAGGCGAGGCGGCGCTGGAAGCGCTCGAGGCGTTCGCGGTCGTAGTCCTCGCCCAGTTCGTACGGGCGCAGCGTTTCGACGCGGCGCGCGTCGTAGCGCACGAGGCCCTCGACGCTGATGTCGCCAAACCGAAACGCGGGCCCACTGTCGATCGTGAGCGAAACATCCGCGCGCATTGCCTTTGGATCGATGCGCACCTCGCTCGCGGAAATCGTTGCAGCAGGCCAGCGGCGCCGCGCGATGCGATCGAGCGCGCCCTGCTTCGCCGCGAGCCATTTCGTTTGCGTGAAGCGCGCGCCGGGCGCGAGCGCGAATTGCTCGCGCACCTCCGCAATCACCTGCGCGTCGAGCGGGTCCGCGGAATCGACGATCGCGCCGCGGAACTGCACGTCCAGCGCGGCTACGCGCACCGCCTTACCCGGCTTGACGCTGAGCACCACGCGCATCGGCTGCTCTTCCGTGAACACTCGCGCGTGCACTCGCGCCGAGACGAAGCCGCGCGCCGCGAGAATCTCGCGCGCCTGCAGCTCGGCCTCGAGCGCGAGCCGCCCGAGCAACTCGGCGTCCGGCGGCTCCTCCGCCTCGCGCCAGCGCATTAGGTCGAGGTCGGCTTCGAGCGTCTTGCGGACCCCGCGCGACGCCTTGATCTCGACGCGATACGAGGCGTCGCCCGCCAGCGCAGCCGAGGCGAGGAGCGTCGCGAGTGCGAGCGCAAGAGCCAGTGCGATGCGCACGCTCAGCGGCGAGCCCCCGCGCGCGGGTGGACGAACGCAGCTTCGAGTGTCGCAGCAGCCATGTCGTCTCCGCGGGGTGTGCGAGTGCCGGGCGGCGTAAGATAGGAATTCATCGGCAAACAGGAGAGAGCGCTTGGCAAAGGATTTCGCTGCGCAAGCGGTCGCGGGCGGCGCCGCGGCCAATGACAACTGGAGCCGCGCGCTCGGGCTGCGCTTCGTGAGTGTGACGGCTGAACGCGTGCTCGCGTACCTCGACGCCGGCCCCCAGCACCACCAGCCCTACGGAGTCCTCCACGGCGGTGTGTATTGCTCGATCGTCGAGGCCGTCGCGAGCTACGGCGCGGGCGTCGCGGCGCTCGCGGCCGGGCAGCGCGGCGTGCTCGGCGTTTCGAACGCGACCGAGTTCTATCGCTCCCACAGCAGCGGCGAACTCATGTGCGTGGGTACGCCCGTGCACAAGGGCCGCAGCGCCCACGTGTGGCAGGTGGAGGTGACGCGCAGCTCGGACGGCAAGCTCGTCGCGCGCGGGCAGGTGCGCTTCCACGTGCTGCAGGAGTTGCCCGCGGAGCGCACGCCGGAATACGCCGAAGCCGAGGGGCAGTAACAGATGGCCATCTCGCTGCTGCGCTTCGACCTGCGCAAGGCCCCGTTCTCGCCGACCCCACACGCCGCGCTCTATGCCGCCGCGCTCGAGATGGCCGAGTACGCCGACGCGCGCGGCTTCGACGCCATCACGATCTCCGAGCACCATGCCGTCGAGGATGGCTTCTTGTCCGCGCCGATCGTGCTGGCCGCCGCACTCGCGGCGCGCACCAAGCGCCTGCGCATCACGATCTCTGCGCTGCTCGCGACGCTCTACGACCCCGTGAAGCTCGCCGAAGATCTCGCGGTGCTCGACCTCACGAGCGGCGGGCGCGTGAGTACGACGCTCGGCATGGGGTACCGGCCCGAGGAGTACGCCAGCTTCGGCAAGAACTACGCCGAGCGCGGCAAGCTGCTCGACGAATGCATCGAGGTGTTACTGAAAGCCTGGACCGGCGAGCCCTTCGAGTGGCGCGGCCGCAGCGTGCGCGTGACGCCGCGCAGCCACACCCAACCGCACCCGCCCATCAACGCCGGCGGCCAGAGCCTCGCCGGCGCCCGCCGCGCCGCGCGCTTCGGCTTGCCCTACCAGCCCGCCAGCAACGACCGCGAGATGATCCAGCTCTACATGAGCGAGTGCGCGCGCCTCGGCCACCGCCCGAGCGTCATGCCGCCCGGCAACGGCGAAATGATCTGGGTCGCGCGCGACCCGGATAAGGCGTGGCGCGAGCTAGGCCCGTACTTGTTGTACGAGGCCACGACCTATGCGAGCTGGCAGCCCGCATATCAGCAGACCTCGAGCGTGCACTCGGCTGCGAAGAGCATCGACGCGCTGCGGAGTGAGGCGAAATACCGCGTGCTGACGCCGGATGAGTGCGTGGCGCGCGCGAAAGAGCAGGGGCCGTACGCAGCGTTCATTCTGTTCCCGCTGTGCGGTGGCACGCCGCCCGAGATCGGGTGGGAGAGCGTGCGGTTGTTCGCGGAAGAGGTGTTGCCGCGGGTGTGAGTGCTGGGGCGACGACGTGCAGTCCTCCCTCGCAGCGTTTCCGCGTTGAGCAGCGCACGAATAGGCTGCGGCGCGGACGCACGAGGAGGCTCCGCGTTCACCAAAGACGCTGGGGAAGCTCCGAAACGCGTTGCGCTGCAGTCTTTTAGCGAAGAGAATGACAGCGAAAGGCAGCGCGGTGTTGCTTTTCAATATGACTTAGAGCGCACAACAGGAGCCGCGTCGTGAAAAGAATCGTCGTCCCCACGAAAACAGGCAGTGACTGGCAACCGTTGCTTGCGAAACCCAAGCTTCATTGGAAGAGGGGTGCTTCTGCAATGACGGCAGCGGCTTCGTGGGAAGCTTCGGCGGGATCGCTCCCTCCCGAAATCACGGCGAGACTTGATTCCGCCAAGGACGCGTGTCTCACCGACCTGAAGCTTCTCCTCGCGCGTCCCGAGTGGGAGGTCCCGCTAGAAGGTGGCGAGACAACGTCGAACACCGACGTGCTTGCGATTTGTCGCAATAGCGAAGGTCTATGCGTTGTAGCCGTCGAAGCCAAAGTGCACGAAGACTTTGGCCCTCTCGTTGGCCAGAAACGTGCCGAGGCCTCTTCCGGACAATCGACACGCCTCACATATCTCGAGGACCTTCTGCATGTCGCGAGATTCGACGACAGTCTTCGGTATCAACTTCTGCACCGAACAGCCTCGGCGCTTCTGACAGCCCGGGAGTTTCATGCAGGTAGCGCTGTAATGATCGTGCAGGCATGGGACGCTCCGGCCACACGCCGCAATGACTTTGAGGCCTTCTGTCTCGCAGTGAGTGGAAAGCAGCTTGCCCCTTTGGTTTACCGGTTGCCGGATTTCGAGCGCCCGAAGCTGTACCTCGCCTGGTGTGACGGAGATCCGAAATACTTGAACGTGGATCTGCCGAGTGCGCTCTAACAACCGGTTGCAGCGGACAGTCCGCTGCGCGGCCCGCCGCTGAACCGGAACGTTGGGCAGCGAGAAGAAGTGGCAATCGAGACGTTCGACAGCTCCGACGCCGCATATCTCGGCTGGACGAGCCGCCACCCGACTTCGTACGTGGTGAACACGGAGCGGCGCATCTCCCCGAACTACATGCAACTCCATCGCGCGACCTGCGCGTCGATTACTCGCTACTCCGGAGCCGCTGCGCCCGGCGGCTTCACGGAGCGCCAATACATCAAGATCTGCTCTGCGTCTGTTCGGGAGCTTCGCGACTGGGCGCGATCGAATGGCGGAGTTCTCTCGACGCAGTGCCCGTCTTGCCGACCGTAGTGCTCAATGCGTGCGCTTCCGGTGTCTCCGGCGCCAGGCACGAGCGGGGTGCGGCGCGCTGCCCAACAATCGGCTGCGGCAGGCAGCAACGGTCTTCCCGGAAGCGAGGTCAGCCTACGACGACCGGCGACCGTGAGCTGAGGGCAGATACAAGGCGGCGAGCAAGAGTTGCATGGGCGCCATGCAAGCCGTAGTTTTCGCCAAGTGTGATCGTGTCGTTCGGCGACCAAGCCACCTCGGACCTGTACAACGGCATTCGCAACTCGCGGGTCCGGCGGTTTCCGCCCGACCTAGCCGCTGCGTCCTTCAGGAAGCTCGACATGCTCAACAGCGCATCCAGCCTTCAAGATCTGCGGTCACCGCCTGGCAACCGCCTCGAGGCGCTTGCTGGCCGATTGCGCGGGTTCCACAGCATCCGCATCAACGACCAATGGCGTGTGGTCTTCCGCTGGTTCGAAGGCCACGCGCACGAAGTTCGCGTCCTCGACTACCACAAGGGGTAGACCATGCAGCCGTCCAACCGCGTTCCGACCCACCCGGGCGAGATCCTTCGCGAAGAGTTCCTTGCTCCGCTGGGCCAAACGCAGGTCGCCTTGGCCGAGCACCTAGGCATTCCCTTGCAGCGGGTCAACGAGATCGTGCGCGGCAAGCGGGGAGTCACGCCCGAGACTGCCTGGCTTCTTGCTCAAGCGTTCGGCACCACGCCGCAGTTCTGGCTCAACCTGCAAACGGCGTACGACCTCTCTGTTCAGCGTCCCGCTCGCAAAGTTCAACGCTTGCGCCAGGCGTCATGAAGTGAACGGTCGGGCTGATGGTTTACAGAAGTCCAGGTAGAACGCGCCGCCTGCGTCTGAGTCAGTTCGCGCCGCTCGATGATGCTGGCGAGTTTCGCCATGAGTTCCGAGCGTATGCGCAAGTTCTCTGACTCTGCGAATGAGAAGCCGAGTTCGCGGAACGCGCTCCCGCTCGAGGGTCGGAGCATTCGAATCGCCATGAGTTCATCCCTCTCGCCGTTGGCGCGCGATCTCGATGGGCCGCAGCGGCCCGCGGTTGCGACGCTCGCCGATGCTGCGGCGTGAGAGAATCCCTCGTTGATTCTCTCGCCGCGCGCACACCGCGGCCGTAGGATGTTCGCATGAGCAAAGACGACATCGAGTCCGCGGCGCTGAAGCTCGAACCGAATGCCCGCGCGCGCCTGGCCGCGCGATTGCTCGAAGGCCTCAAAAGCTCGTCGCCCGAGGAAAACGAGCGGCTTTGGGTCGAGGAGGCGCAGCGCAGGGCGGAGGCGATGGAATCGGGCACGCTCGCTGGCCGACCCCCCGAAGAAGTCTTCCGCGAGGCGCGAAGCAGGCTCTGACCCGTGCGCGTCTCGTTCAATGAGCTTGCAGATCGCGAACTCCACGATGCTGCCGGTTATTACGAGCATGAGCAGCGAGGCCTTGCTGGAGCATTGATCGCCGAAATCGAGCGATGCACCGCGGGAATTGCCGCGCGGCCTTTAGCGAGAGCCCCCGAGGCCTCTGACTCAGGCCCGCGGCGTTGACGATCCGGGAGGTTTGGATGGCCGGATCTCCCATCCTCGTGATCGGCGCCGGCCCCGCCGGCGCTTCGCTCGCGTTCGTGCTCGCGTCGCGCGGCATCGCCGTCACGTTGATCGAGCGCCAACGCGACTTCGCGCGGGAGTTTCGCGGCGAGGGCCTAATGCCGAGCGGTGTGGACGCGCTCGCGCAGATGGGGCTCGGCGATCTGCTCGACGCGGTGCCGCATCAAGTGCCCGATTCGGTCGCGCTCTATCGCGACGGAAAGCTCGCGCTCTCGGCGCGCGTCGCGGACGTGTTGGCTCCCGGCGAGCGCGCGCTCACGGTCTCGCAGCCGCACCTGCTCGAAGCGATCGTCGCGCGCGCGAGCGAGCACGCGAGCTTCACGCTGCTGCGCGGCGTCTCCGTGCGCGACTTGTTACAGGACAGCGCGGGGCGGGTGTGCGGCGTGCGCGTCGATGGCGAGGGCGGCGCGCGGGAAATCGCGGCGCGGCTGGTGATCGGGGCGGACGGGCGCGCCTCGGCCGTGCGGCGGCGCGGCGGCTTCGCGGTCAAGCGAATCGGCGCGCCGCTCGACGTGGTGTGGGCGAAGCTGCCGTGGCCGGATTGTTATGGGGACTCGAAGCCAGTGCGCGGCTATCTCGGCCGCGCGCATCTGCTGATCGCGCTGCCGGCCCCCGACGGCCAGCTCCAGATCGCCTGGGTGATTCGCAAGGGGAGTTACGGCGAACTGCGCCAGCGCGGCGCCGAAGACTGGGTGCGGGAGATGGCCGCGCACGTCTCGCCGGATCTGGCGGAACACATTCGCGCACACGCGGGCGCGATCTCTCGTCCGTTCTTGCTCGATGCGGAGACGGATCGCGTGCGCGGCTGGGCGAAGCCGGGCGTGCTGCTGATCGGCGACGCGGCGCACACGATGTCTCCGGTGGGCGCGCAGGGAGTGAACGTCGCGCTGCGCGATGCCGTGGTTGCGGCGAACTCGCTCGTACCGGCGCTGCGCGCGAATGCGGACGCGGCGGCGCTCGATGCGGCGGCCGCGCGCATCGAGCCTGAGCGTGGGCCTGAGATCGACGCGATTCAGGCGAT
>JANNDT010000225.1:0-7013 GCA_031387905.1 Deltaproteobacteria bacterium | reverse complement strand
AGGCGCGAGAGCAGCTGGCTGCCGGCGAGCAGCAGCGCGGCAAAGCCGATGCGGCGGGCGGTTTGCGGCGTCACGAAGCCATCACAGCGGATTGAACTCGCGCCAGATGCGCCCGTCGAAGCTCTCCATCTCGACGTAATCCCCGTCGCGGCCGCGCAGGAACGGGTAGTCGAGCGGCACTTTTCCGTACGGCGTGTCGAGCACGTACTGCGGAATCGCGAAGCCGCTGGTGCGTCCGCGCAGCGCCCGGAACAGCTCGATGCCGCGCTCGATCGGAACGCGGAAGTGGGCGGTGCCTTCGAGCAGTTGCGCCTGGTACACGTAATAAGGCCGCACGCGCATGCGCAGCAGGCCCTCGCAGAGCGCCTGCATGGTGGCGACGTCGTCGTTCACGCCGGCCAGCAGCACGCTCTGGTTGCCGACGGGGATGCCGGCGCGCGTCAGCAGATCGCAGGCGTGCGCGGCCTCGGGCGTCAGCTCTCGCGGGTGATTGAAGTGCGTGTTCAGCCAGATCGGGTGGTAGCGCTGCAGCATTTCGCACAACTCGGGCGTGACGCGCATCGGGAGTGTTACGGGCAGGCGCGTGCCGAGCCGCACGATCTCGACGTGCGGAATCGTCCGCAGCTCGCGGAGGAGCCACTCGAGGCGCTCGTCGCTGAACACGAGCGGGTCGCCGCCGGTGAGCAGCACGTCGCGGATTTCTGGCGTACGGCGGATCCAGTCGAGCGCGGCCGAGAGTTCCTGCCGCTTCATCGTCCATTCTTCATCGCCGACCATTCGCTTGCGCAGACAATACCGGCAGTAGAGCGCGCACTCATTATTGACGCAGAACGCGATGCGATCCCGGTAGACGCGCACGACGTTCTTCACCGGCGAGTGCGCCACTTCGTCGAGCGGGTCCGCGAGGCCGACCGGATCGTCGAGCTCTGCGAGCCGCGGCACGACCTGCTTTCGCACCGGGCAAGCCGGGTCAAGAGGGTCCATCAGCGAGGCGTAGTACGGCGTGATCACGAAGCGGAAACGCTCGGACAGCGCCGCGATCGCGCGCGCCTCGTCGTCGGTCGGGCGCACGAATTGCGCAAGATCGGCCGCGGAGCGGATGCGCTGCTGCATCTGCCACGTCCAGCTTCGCCACTCCGGCGATCCGATGTCTGCGCGCGATGCCGTCACTCGAGCCCCAATCTGCGCAGGCCACCCCTGAGAACTTCCGCGAGCAAGTCTTCGAGCGGGCGGCCCAGCAGCTCGGCCAAGATGCCGAACGAGGCGTCGGGAGCAAACGTCGGCAGCGTGTTGATCTCGAGGAAACGCGGCTCGCCCGCAGCGTCGAGCTTGAAATCGATGCGCGCGAAATCGCGGCAACGCAGCGCGGCGTGAGCACAGAGTGCTTGCGACGCGAGCGCATCCTCGAGCTCGGGAGTCAGCACGCCCGGCGTGTAGTGCGCGAGCGCGCCGGCGCCGCGCTCGACGGCGTGCACGCCAATGCCCGTGGTGCGCTCGAGCGCGCGCTGTAGCACCGGCAGCGCGCGCGGCGGGTCGTTGCCGATCAGCGTGACCGTGTACTCGGCGCCGGGCAGGAACGGCTCGATCAGCGCGGGTTGTCGATAACTGCGCACCACGCGCTCGACCGCGTCGCCGAGTTCGCGCTCGCTATGCACGCGCGAGCGCAGCGAGATGCCCTTCGCGGTGCCCTCCCAGCGCGGCTTCACGAACAGCGGAAACGGGCCGGGCAGCGCCGCGCCGGCGAGCGCCTCGCGCGAAGCGACGCTCAGGTGCCCCGCGGTCGGCACGCCCGCCGCGCGCACGACGTCGAGCGTCCAGGCCTTGTCGAGCGAGAGCGAGAGCGTGAGCGCATCCGAGCCGAGCGTGGGAATCCGCGCGAGTTCCAAGAGAACTGGCGCCCAGGCTTCGCGATTCCGCGTGGCGTAACCCTCGGCGATGTTCCAGGCCGCATCGATGCGCGGCAGCGAGTGAGCGCCGAGCGCCGCGAGCAGCGCGTGCGGGTTGCCAAGGCGCAGCGGCTCGTGGCCCGCGGCGCGAACCGCGGCTTCGAGCGCGCGCACGGTGTCTTCGGGTTCGTACTCGGCGTCGGCATCGGGTGGGCCGCCGGGCGGCGCGCTGCCGAGCAGATCGAAGACGAGGCCGATACGAAGGCGCGCACTCACGAGGAGCGCACGCTAGCAATCTGCAATCGCTGTGCTTTCGCGCTTGCCTCGCTCGCGCGTGGAGAAATGTGCATGGACGTGCGCGCGCTCGCGGGAAGCACGGCACTGATTACGGGCGCCTGCAGCTCGGCGGCTCGCGCGTGAGCGAACTGCTGTTGTTGCCACGTCCGCGCAGACTCGAGCGGCTCGCGGGCGACGGCCCGCCGCGCGGCGCCCCGGCGAGTGCGCGGCGCGAACCCGCGCTCGGCCGCGAAGCCTTCACGCTCATGCTCGATGCGCGCGGCGCACGCATCGAACACGGCGGCGACGCGGGCCTGCGCTACGCGCGTGCCGCGCTCGCGCAGATCGCGCAGCAGAGTGGCGCGCAGTTGCCCGCGCTGCGCATCGAGGACGCGCCGGATTTCGCGGTGCGCGGCTTTCTGCTCGACGTCTCGCGCGACCGCGTGCCCACGCGCGCCACCCTCGAGCGCATCGTCGAAGTGATGGCGCTGCTGCGCCTCAATCACCTCCAGCTCTACACAGAGCACACTTTCGCGTACCGCGCGCACGAGCGCGTCTGGCGCGCGGCCTCACCTATTACGGCCGAAGACGTGCGCTGGCTGGACGCACTCTGCGTCGAGCACGGCATCGAGCTGTGCGCGAACCAGAACACCTTCGGCCACATGGGCCGTTGGCTCGCGCAGGGCGCCTACCGCGCGCGCGCCGAATGCCCGGACGGTTTCGCGATGCACTTCGGCGGGAAGCTCCCGCCCGGCTGCCTCGCGCCAACCTTCGAGAACGCAGAGTTCGCGGTCGGCCTTTGTCGCGAGCTACTCGGCCACCATTCGAGCCGCCGCATCAACATCAACTGCGACGAGACGTTCGAGCTGGGCCGCGGCGCGAGCGCGGCCGATGTCGCGACGCGCGGCAAGGCGCGCGTATATCTCGAGCAGTTGCGCCGCATCGCGGACCCGCTGCGTGGCGACGGCAGCGAAGTGCTCTTCTGGGGCGACATGTTGCGCGACCACCCGGAACTCGTGCGCGAACTCCCGCGCGAAGGGCTGACGGCGCTGGTGTGGCATTACGAGCGGCCGCTCGATGCACTGCCCGTTCCGCCCGAACTGCACAGCCTGCTCGCCGAGTTCGGCATCACCGAGCGCGCCTTCCGCGGCTTCTCAACGCAAACCGAAGCCTTCGCCGACGCCGGCTTCCCGTTCTGGGTGTGCCCCGGCACCTCCAGCTGGAACTCGCTGCTCGGCCGCTGGAGCAACGCGCGCGAAAACCTGAGAGACGCTGCGAGCCACGGGCTCGCCCGCGGCGCGCGTGGCTACCTAATCACCGACTGGGGGGACAACGGGCACCTCCAGCCGCCGAGCGTGAGCTGGCTGCCGCTCGCGTACGGCGCGGCGTTGGCCTGGTGCGGCAAAGCGAACCGCGAACTCGCGATGGCCCCGCTGCTCGACGCCTTCGTGTTCGAGGATGCGAGCCGCACGCTCGGCGCCGCAGTGATCGAGTTGGCGGAGGCATATCGCGGAACCGGAAAGTCCTCCCTCAACGGCAGCCCGCTCTTCAGCGAACTCGTGCGCGGCGGCTCCTTGGGATCGTTCGGCGTTGCCGACCGCGAACTGCTCGAAGCCACCACCGAACGACTGAGCGCTGCGCTGCCGTTACTCCGCGCGGCGCGCTCTGGCGCCCGCGACGGCGAGGCCACCCAGCGCGAACTCGAAGTGGCTGCCCGGCTGGCGCGGCACGGCGCCTGGCGCATCGCGCGCGCTGCCGGGCTAGTGGCCCCGAACGCGGCCGAGCTGCGACGAGACCTCGCGGAAGCGATCGCCGAGCAACGCGCTGCGTGGCTAACGCGCAGTCGGTCCGGCGGCCTCCGCGACAGCGTCGCCCGGCTCGAGCGAACTCTGGCCGACTACGACCTCTCACCGGCTGGAGGCGGTCGAGGCGCATAGCTCTCAAGAGGCCAGATAGATCGCTCGATAGGCCCACATCGCATCAGGAGGCTAGATGCGGCCTTTCGGTCGGGCGCTCGGCGCTGCATTGGCGATCTGCGCGTTGACTTCGTTCAGCGCGGCGTCCGCTCGCGCGTCGGGCTCCTCGGACGACGCCACGCGCGCGTCTTTCGTTCTCCTGGTCAGCAAGTACGTGACGTGGCCCGCGGCCGCGTTCTCCTCGCCAAGCGCTCCCATCGTCGTGGCGGTGATCGGGAACCCCGCGCTCGCCGCGATGCTGCAAACGCTCGCGAGTGGCCAGCTCGTCGAGGGTCGGCCCTTCGAGATTCGCGCGGTGGTGGATTCCGCGAGCTGCGCGGGCGCCCACATCGTATTCGTCAGCGAGGCCAAGCAAGCGCCCTTGTTCGACGCAGCTTCTGCGCCGCTGCGCGTCTCGGAAGAGCCCGACGAGTTGCGCGAGACGGACATCGCGATTCGCGTGATCTCCGGCCACGTCGCGTTTGCGGTGAACCGCAAGGACGTTCAGCGCCGCGGACTCAAGCTGAGTTCCAAGCTGATGCGGCTCGCCTCGAGCTTCGAATAATGAGCGCGCGCGGCTCCGCGTCGCTTCGTCAGGCGCTCGCCCGCGCGATGATGCTCGCCACCGGCGGCGCGCTCGCGGTCGCGATGCTCGCGATGCTCGTGCTGCAGATGCGCGTCGCCGTGGCCGACGAAGAGCGCTTGCTCGCGAGCGTCGGCCAGATCATTGCGACCTACTCCCAAGCGGCGATCGAGTTCGACGATGCCGACGCGGCAGGCGAGGCCCTCGCGACGCTGGCTGCGAACCCCGACGCCGAGTTCGGCGCGATCGTGCTGCCGGACGGCAAAATCTTCGCGTCTTGGGGAACGCTGCCGCCAACGCTCGCGGCAGCGACGTCGCCAGGAAGCCGCGGCATCTCCCTGCTGCGCGGCCACGCGACCTGGAACGCACTCATTCAAGAGGGCGAGCACACGCTCGGGACGTTGGTGATTCGCACCGGTCTCGGCAGCGTGTTCTCGCAGCTGCTGTGGATCGCCGGCGTGATGATCGCGATCTCGCTCGGCGGCTTCGCCACGGCCTGGGTCTTGTCGGCGAGCCTGCGGGAGACCATCGCGAAACCGCTCGCCGAGCTCGCGCGCAGCGCTGAAGCCATGGCGGGCGGCGACCTCTCGGCGGAGACGCAGATCGATCGTTCCGACGAGATCGGCGGCCTCGCCACGAGCTTCCAGCGCATGTCGGCGGGCATCCGCACCCTCGTCGGGCACGTGCGCGAGAACACGACCGCGGTCTCGCAGGAATCGGCGCGGCTGGCGCGTGCCAGCGAATCGATGTTCGAGGAAGCGCGGCAGCACGAGCGCATCGCGATCGAAACCGCGACCTCCGTCGAGGAACTCGGAGCGCAGGTCAGCGAGCTGAGCCGCACGTCCGTCGGGATCGCGCAGGGCGCCGCGCAGGCGAGCGATGCCGCCGCCGCGACCGAGCGCGCGCTGATCGAATCCGCGCGCGGCGTCGGCCGCTTGTTCGAAACGGTCGACGAGACGGCGGCCTCGATTCTCCAGCTGACGGCCGCCGTTCGCCAGATCGCCGGCAACGCCGAGCGCCTCGGCGAAGCCACGCAGACGACTTCCCAGTCGATGCTCGCGCTCGACGATTCGCTGCGCCAAATCGAGAGCAACGCGCGCGAGAGCCACGGCGCGACGCAGGAGGCGGCCGAAGCCGCCCGGCGCGGTGAGGGCGCGGTCGATGCGGCGATCGCCGGGATGGGCGAAGTCGCCGAGAGCTTCGGAGCGGTCGAGCGCATCGTCGGCGATCTCGCCCAGCGTTCGAAGGCGATCGCGCAGGTGTTACGGGTGATCGAAGAAGTCGCGGACCAGACGAACCTGCTCGCGCTGAACGCCGCGATCATCGCGTCGCAAGCGGGCTCTCACGGTCAGGCGTTCTCGGTGGTCGCGAGCGAGGTGAAGGGCCTCGCGAAGCGCACCGCGGGCTCGGCGCGCGAGATCGGCGACTCGATCGGCGCGGTGCTGAAGGGCATCGAGGCCGCCGTCGTGGCGACGAGCGCGGGCGCCGCCCGCGTGCTCGAGGGTACGCGGCGCTCCGAAGAGGCCGGCGGCGCGCTGCGTGCGATCCGCGCCAGCTCGGAGCGCTCGAATACCGCGGTGGACGCGATCGCAAGCGCGACCGAAGGACAAGTGCGCGGCGTCGAGACGGTTTCGGCGGAGATGTTACGGGTGAAGACGATGGTCGAAGAAATCGCCCGCGCGACGCGCGAGCAGGACAACGCCGGCAGCGAGATTCAGCGCGGCATCGAGACGGTGCGCGAACTCGCCGAGGGCCTGAAGCGCTCGACGGGTGACATCACGGACCAGAGCCGGCTCTCGGCGCGCGCGGTCGACGGCGTTGCCTCAGCGCTCGCACAGATCCGCGACGGCGCCGAAGCGCAGCGCGCCGCTGCGGCACAAATCCTCGATGCCACCCAGGTGTTTCGCGAAGGCGCCTCCGAGACGACGCGGCGCGCCGAGGCGATGCGCAGCACGGTCGACGCGCTCCAGCAGCGCAGCGCAGCACTCGACCGCGAGCTCAGCCGCTTCCGCGCGTAGCGCCAGCGCGAGCTGTTATTGAGCCGCTTCGCGACACGAGCCCGCCGCGCTCGCCAGCTCCGCGCCAACCACCCATTCCGAGGGCGCGCGAGCACCGGCCGGATCGGCGCACCTCACGCGCAGTTCATTCAGCAGGCCGCCCGGGGTTTCCTCGGCGCAGGCGCCGGGCGCGAGCTGCGGATGCAGCGGATGCGAGAGCCAGCGCCCCGTAGCGCGCTCGAACAGCTCGATCTCGAGCACGCCGGTGCAGCTGCCAGCGGCGTAGCGCACCCACACGACGTCCGGCGGGGGCACC
>JANNDT010000208.1:0-62056 GCA_031387905.1 Deltaproteobacteria bacterium | reverse complement strand
CTCTTCCTGCGCGTCGTCGATCTCGATCAGAATCTGAATCCGCTGCTCGCGGAGACGACGCTGATTACGCTCGTTTCGCAGACCACCGGCGATCTCGAGGTGCTGCGCGCCGCCGAGACGGGCCCGAACACCGGCGAGTTCGTCGCGTACTCGATGAGCGGCCCACCGCCGCCGATCTCCGGCGACTGCCGCCTCTCCGTCACGGCCGGTGAGACCGTTCGCGCCAGCTACAGCGATCCCGCCGACGCGACCGACAGCTCGAGCAACGGAGCGCTCGTCGACCCGCTCGGCAGCGTGTTCGACAGCCAGACGGGCGCCCCCGTGGACGGCGCCCAGATCACCCTAATTGATTCGGCCAGCGGCTTGCCTGCCAACGTGTTCGGCGACGACGGCGTGTCGATCTATCCGGCCACCATCAGCTCGGGTGGCAATACGAGTGACTCGGGCGGCACGAACTACGTGTTCGCCCCAGGCCAGTTCCGGTTCCCGTTCGTCGCGCCTGGTACGTATCGGCTGCAGATCGTGCCGCCCGCTAGTTACGCTTTCCCGTCGCTCGTGCCCGACGCGACGTTGCAGCTCCTGCCCGGCGCGCCCTTCGTGTTGGGCCCCGGCTCCCGCGGCAACGACTTCGTCGTGCCGCTCGGCCCCATCTTCGAAGTCGATGTTCCGCTCGATCCTTCAGGCGGAGGCGGCGCGAGCCTCACGCTCACCAAGCGCGTGAACCGCGCAAGCGCGAGCGTCGGCGAGTTCGTGCAATACGTGCTGAACGCGTCGGCGCCCGCCGGCAGCGCCGGTATCCCGCTGAACCTCGAAGACCGGCTGCCCTCAGGCTTCCGCTTCGAGGCGGGTTCGCTGCGCATCGCGAATGCGCCCGCGCCAGATCCCGCGATTTCTGTGGACGGGCGCACCCTCACGATTCCGCTCGGTGCGCTCGCCGCGGGCGCGCAGCTGGAGGTGCGATACGTCGCGCGCATTGGTGCGGGTGCGGGGGGTGGCCGCGCGGTGAACGAGGCCGTCGTGCGCGGCGGCGCGCTCGCGTCGAACACCGCGCGCGCGACCCTGCTCGTGATCGGCGATCTCTTGAACGAGCGCGCCACCCTAATGGGCCGCGTGATGGAAGGCAGCTGCGACTCGAACCTCACCGAGAAGCACGCCGGCGTGGCAGGCGTGCGGGTGTTCCTCGAAGACGGCACGCAGGTCGTGACCGACGAGCAGGGCCGCTTCCATTTCCCGGTGGTGTACGCCGACACGCACGTCGTCCAGCTCGACACGCAGACCGTACCCGACGGCCTAATGCCTGCACCGTGTGCGGCGAACCGCTTTGCGGGCCGCGCCTACTCGCAGTTCGTCGAGCCGCAGCGCGGTTCGCTCTGGCGCACGGACTTCTTCCTCGAGCGCGTCCCCAGCGGGCGCGGTCTGCATCAACGGCTCACGGTGACGCCTGCGGGCGAGCGTCAGAACATCGAGCTGAGCGTCAATGTGGAGGGCGCAACGCTTGGCGGTGTCGCCGCGCTCGTGATGCTGCCCGACGGCGTCGCGCCGCTGCCGGGCTCGATCGAGGTGGTCGGAGCTGGCGCGACGTTCGACAGCGAGAGCCCAGCGCCGACCCTGCGCGCACTCACGCTCGCGCCAGGAGCTGTCGTGACGCTGCGCTTCGCCGTCGCGGCAGACCCCGCGGCGCAGGTGAATGCCGTTGCGCGCGCAAAGCGAGACACCGGTGCGCTCGTGCAGACGCCCGTCGTGAGAGTCGCGCTCGATGCGCCGCGCTCGTACACGCAGAGCGCGACCTGGGAGGAGGCGCCGCCGGCGCCTGATGAGCCTGCGGAGGAACTCCCGCCGGATGCGGCGTTCGGCGACGCCTGGCTCGCGCGAGTCGCGCCCGCGAATCAGTGGCTGTACCCGGAGTCGGCCTACATCCCGAAGATTCCGTCCATCAAGCTCGGTATCCAGCACGATCCCGCGCTGCGCGTGCGGCTGTTCCGCAACGGCACGCTCGTCGAGCCGCTCAACTTCGACGGCACGCAGCGCAATTCGGCGAAGACGGTCGCGGTGAGCCGCTGGCGCGGCGTCGATTTGAGCGAAGGCCCGAACGTGTTCGTCGCCGAGTTGTTGGGCGAGAGCGGCGAAGTCGTCGCTCGCATTCGCAAAGACCTCCACTCGTCGGGCCCGCCGGTGCGCGGCGAGCTGATGCCGACGCTCTCGCGGCTGGTTGCGGATGGACGCGAGCCGCCTGTGATTGCGGTGCGCATGTTCGATCGCTGGGGCAAGCCTGTGCGCGAAGGCATGAGCGGCCCGCTGCAGGTGCAGGCGCCGCACCGCGCGCGCGAAGCGGTCGATCGCTCGCGCGAGCGGCAACTCGCAGTGCCCGATTTCGGCGCGACGAACTTCGTGGTCGGCGGCGGCGGCATCGCGCGCATCGAGCTCGAGCCCACCACCACGGTTGGGCGCTTCGCGCTCACGCTCGTACTCGCGGGCGATCGGCGCGAACAGATCGAGGGCTGGCTCTCGCCTGGGAAGCGCGAGTTCACGCTGGTCGCGCTTGGCACCGGCACGCGCGGTTTTGGGAACGATTCTGGCAACGTGGCCGAGCGGCGCGCCGCGGGCGTGCCCTCGTCCGATGGGCAGACGGGTCACGTCGCGCTGTTTGGCAGCGGCACTGTCCGGGGCGAGTGGCAACTGACCGCGGCCTACGACACCGACGCGCACAAGACCGTGCCCGGCGAGCGTCTGAAGCGCAGCCTCGACACCGAGGAGCACTTCGCGCTCTACGGCGACGACACACAAGAGAGCTACGCCGCGCCGACCTCGGACGGCCTCTACCTGAAGCTCGAGCGCGAGCGCTTCTACGCGCTCTACGGCGATTACGACAGCGCGCTCGGCGAGACGGAACTCGCGCGCTACGAGCGCGTGCTCACGGGCCTGAAGAGCGAGTATTACGGCGACAGCCTGCGCTGGAACGGCTTCGCCACCGATTCGGGTCAGCAGTTCGGTCGCGATGAGATCCGCGGCAACGGCACGTCCGGGCTATATCGCCTCTCACAATCGCCAATCATCATTGGCAGCGAACGTGTGCGCATCGAAGTGCGCGATCGCTTCCGCCCGAGCCGCGTGCTCGAAACGCGCCCGCTCATCACGCAAATCGACTACGACATCGATTCCGGCGGCGGCACGCTGCATTTCCGCGAAGCCGTGCCGGGCCGCGACGAGCACTTCAACCCCGTGTTCATCGTGGTGGAATACGAAGTCGACGGGCCGGGCGAAGCGATCTCAGGCGGCGGGCGCGTGGCGGGCCGCTGGTTCGGCGGCGCGCTCGAAGTGGGCGCGAGCGGCATCCACGAAGGGCGCGGCGCGTTCGCGAGCGACCTCGTCGGCGTCGACTCGACTTATCAATGGGGCGAAGCGACGAAGCTGCACGCCGAGTGGGCCGGGAGCGACGGCGAGAGCGCCTCGGGCGCGCAGCGCGGGCTCGCGTGGCTGGTCTCCGCGGAACACCGCACGGAGAAGACCGAGCTGCTCGCCTACGCGCGCGAACAAGAAGCCGGCTTCGGGCTCGGCCAGCTCTCGAGCATCGATCAAGGCGCGCGGCGCATCGGCGTCGACGGCAAATACCGCTTCCGTGAGAACTGGAGCCTCGTTGGCAGCACGTTCCGCGACGAGAACCTGGTGACGAACGACGACCGCGTGATCGCGGAGAGCTTGGTCGAATACGAGACGAGCGGGCGAGGTGCGCACGTCGGAGCGCGCTACGTGCGTGATTCCGCGCCGATCGCCGCGGCGAACACGGGCCAGCTTCTGCTCGGCGGTCACTACGGGCTGTTCGACCAGAAGCTGAACCTGCGCATCGGCAGCGAAGTCGGTTTCGGCTCCGAAGGCCCCCATGGTGATTATTCAGACCGCGTGGGCGTCGGCGCGGATTTGAAGGCGACGAGCTGGCTCACGCTGTTCGCGGACCACGAGATCACGTTCGGCGAAGTGCACAGCGGTCAGGACACGCGGATCGGCGCGACGGTTCAGCCCTGGGAAGGCGGGCAGATCGCGACGAGTCTGGGACAGCAAGAGCTGGCAGCGCAGCCCGGCGAAAACGTCGGGGAATTGAGCCGCGAACACGGCCCGCGCACGTACGCGAACCTCGGCCTCTCGCAGCACTGGAACCTCACCGAGCACTGGGGCTTCGACTTCGCGGTCGATCGCTCGCAGACGCTCTCGGGCAGCAGCGTGCAGCCGTTCAACGCGAGCGTGGCGCCGCTCTCGGGCACGCCCGCCGACGACTACACCGCGATCTCGCTCGGCGCCGGCTTCACGCGCAAAAACACCGCCTTCACGAGCCGCGTCGAAACGCGCATGGGCGAGCTCGACGACCAGTGGAACTTCCTGCTCGGCGCGCTGCGCGAGCACGAACGCACTTCGATCGCCGGACACCTCGAACTCTGGAAGAGCGAGCGCGGCGGCCTCGCGCCCGTGCAGGAAGACATCGCCTCGGCGCGCTTCTCGCTCGCGTACCGCCCGCTCGACACGCGCTGGATCGTGCTCGAGCAAGTCGAGTTCGAGTACGGCCTCTCGCAAGGCGGCGGTTTCGACACGCGGGGCGAGCGAGTGCTGAATCATTTGAAGTTCAACTACCAGCGCGACGAGCGCACGCAGGTCTCCTGGCAGTACTCAGCCAAGTGGGTGAACGAGACGATCGACGGCCGCGGCTACGACTCGCTCGGGCACCTGATAGGCGTCGAAGCCCGCTACGAGATCGCGCCGCGCTGGGACGTCGCGCTCCACGCGCGCGTGCGCCAGCTCGCTTCGGGCGACGCAACGGACGGAAACCTCTCGGCCGGCGCGAGCGTCGGCCGCCTGCTCTACAAAAACGTGTGGGCGAGCCTCGGCTACAACGTCACCGGCTTCACGGACGACGACTTCTCACGCAGCGAGTACACCGCGCAGGGCCCGTACGTGCGGTTGCGCATCAAGGTCGACCAAGACTCGGTGCGCGAGTGGCTCGACTTCTCGCCGCGCTTCGCGAGCCGCGTGCGCGGGGCGCTGGCCGCGAACGGCGCGCAGCGCTGACGCCGCGGCGCGGCTCCGTTCGCGTCAAAACCACGCGGCGGGCGCAGGCAGGCCCGCGATGCGGGGGCCCGGCGCGTTCTCGCGGAATGCGCGCTGCGCGTGGCCGAGGTCGTCGTGCGCGCTCGGGTATCGCAGCAGATGACGCACCGCGAAACCCTGCTCGACCTCCCGTGTGGCGTGGCTGAACAGCACACGGCGAGGCGAGAAGCGCGCGACGATTGCCGCGCTCTCGAGCGGATCGGGCAGAATCGTGCCGGCGTCCCCTAGAACCCAGCGCGGGAGTCCGAGGGGTCGAAGCAGCGTGGTGTGTACGCCGATGCAAAGCGTGTCCGTGAGCCGCCCCGCAGCATCGGGTGCGAACTCGCCGCTGAATGCGGAGCGCGAGTGCTTCGTGAGCCAGCGCGCGTTCACGCCGTGCTGCGCGATGCAGACGCGCTCGCCGGTCGCCTGCTCGCGCATCACGAACGGGGTGTTGCGGCCGTAGCCCTCCAGCGCGAGCAGCGAAGCGTCGCCATTCCACAACTGCGCGCGCTGTCCGGGCGCGAGCGCAGTGATTTGCGCGAAGCCGAGCCGCGCGGCAAGCCGCGCAGCCTCCGGGCGCGCGTACACCGGAATGCCTCGATCCAGCTTCGCGAGCGTGCACGGGTGTGCGTGATCTTGCTCCGCGCTCGAAAGCACAAGGGCGTCGACCGGCGGCAGGCTGCTCGCTGAGAACAGCGCTGGCTCGCTCCGATGCGCCGAGAAGAAGCCCGCAGGCCCTGAAAAGTAGGGGTCGTCGAGCCAGGCATCGAACAGCAGCGTGCGCCCCGCGAGTTCGATCAGCCACACGGACGCGCCCCGGTCGCACGCCATCAGGCGAATCGAGAACGGCTTCTCGGATTTCATCGCGCGCTCGCCTCGCGCGATGACACGCTGAGCGCCGGGGGGCGGCCGGCGTCGAGCTCGCGCGCAGCAACCACGAGCGCCGCGGTCGTCGCCTGCGCGCTCCAGCCCATGTCATGGATTCGGATCGCGAACTCGTGGGTGCGGCGCAAGTCGAGAGCCCGATCGGGCCGGTAGCCGCACTGCTGCGCCGCACGGAAGAGCCAGCTGTTCACGAGCCGGAATGGCAGGCCCGCACTGAACTCGGACAGATACCCAAGTGCGAGCGGAAGGCAGAGCCGCCAGTCGGCGTTTTCGCTTGTTAGGCGGACGAAGCCGGGGTTTCCGGCGACTCCCGGCGGTAGGGGTTCCACCCAATGACCCGTGAAGCGCCAGAAACCGAAGCCAACGAGGCCAAGCTGCGCGGTCTCGAAGAGGCTCCCGCCCAGCATCGCGACCGCCACTCCGGCGCTCGCCGCAAAACTGATCCAGAGCGCGCCGACTCCGAGAGCGAAGCTGCGTTCGCCGAATGTGAAGGCCTGCGCGCAAAGTACGCAGCACAGCGCCGCGAGCCCGAACGCGCCGCCCCACTCCGCGGCAACGACGAACCACAGCCACGCCTCGAGCGGGAACGCCGCGTGCGTCGCGTGGTTGTACCAGTGCGTGTGATACGCGGCGTAGGTGACGTTTTGGAACTCGAAGCCGCGCGCCCCGAGGTTGTTTTGGAGCTGGTACGTGTACGGCATCGACTGGATGCGAAAAATCACGCCCGGAACCGCATGAACCAGCGCGTAGAAGAGCACCGTGCAGACGATCGTCGCGCGCCAGATCGCGGCCGCGTCTGTTAGGTAGAGCGCGCTGAAAATTACGGCGAGCGATCCAACGATCAGCGCGGCGCGCCCGAGGCCAGCTTTCAATGCAGACGCAGCCACTCTGGGACTCCTGACGCGAGGGGTGGGAGAACCCTGCCTCGCGCGCCGGGGCCGTGCAGCGCAGCGCCGCTTGCGCCGCAGGCTCGCTTGCGCCGCCGATGTACGGGTGCGGCTCGTGCGGCTCTGCGGCGTCGCAGGAGTGCGGGCTACGTCGTGTTCCCGCACGCGGAGGCCACTGTTCGGCTCCGCTCGGCTTCGCCCCTGCGCGCGGCGAAGCGCCGCACGCTCACCGCACGAGCACGATGTTCACGCTCTCGGTCCGTGGATCGAACTCGATGCGCGCCTCGCCATGCTCGAGTTGGCGTTGCACGTCGGCGACCTTCTCGGCGAGGCTGCGCTCGCGGACGCCATAATCGGTGCCCTCGCGCGCCACGAAGCTCTCGATCAGCGCGCCGAGCGCCGCGCTGCTGAGCGCCTCGAACGGCACCTCGACGCCACTCGCAGCCTCGGACGGGTCGTCGGGGTGGCCGCTCATCTGAATCTCCACGCACTGGGTTCGAATCGCGCGCCCTGGCTCGGACTGTACGCGCGACGCGTGGGTCCGCCGCGGCGATTCGCGCTGTCGCCGCCGCACGGCGCTCTCGCTCAGTGCGTGGACGGAACCTCTAGTGCGGGTCGTGCCGTTGGCTTCGACTCTGGCGGTGCGGGCGCAGCCGCCTCGGGCGGCGCAGTGCGCGGCTTCGCGAGCCCACCGTCGCGTACGATCGCCGCTCGCGCGGCCTTGTTCAGCACGAGGATGGTGATGCGTCGATTGATCGGGTCCGTGGGCTGGCTCGGCCGCAGCGGCACCGCCGATCCGAGCCCGACGATTCGCAGGACCTGGTTCTCGCGCAAGCCACCGGCTTCGAGCGCGCGGCGCGCGGCGTTGGCCCGATCGCCGGACAATTCCCAGTTTCCGTAAGCGCGATCGGCGTTCGCGTAGGGCGCCGAGTCGGTGTGGCCGGAAATGCTGAGTTGATGCTTGTTCGTGCTCAGGCTGTGCCCGATCGCGCGCAGAAGTTGCTCGGCGTGGGGCAGCGGCTCGCGCCGGCCCGAGGCGAACATCGCGCGGTCCTGCGCATCGACGATCTGGATGCGCAGGCCCTCGCTCGTCAGGTCGAGCAGGATCTGGTTGCGGAGCTCGCGCAGGATCTCATCGGACTCGATCGCTTCCTCGATGTCCCGCATCAGACTCTCGAGCGAAGCGGCTTCGCGCCGCTCGAGCTCGGTCCTGCCCTCCGCTTGCGCGTGCGATTCGCCGCGGTCGGCGTCTCCTTCGACGACGATTAGATCCATGCCCGCGGCCGGCATCACGGAGGGCGTCCGGTCGCCGCCGCTGGCCGTTCCCTCCGTGCCGAGGATCGATTCAATGAGCGGCTTGTTGAAGTACCTGGCGATCTCCTCGCGCTCTTCCTCGGGCTTGGACGAGAGCAGCCACATTAACAAGAAGAAGGCCATCATCGCGGTCACGAAGTCGGCGTAAGCGATCTTCCAGGCGCCGCCGTGATGTCCGGCGGCAACCTTCTTGATGCGCTTGATGACAATCGTGCGCTCTTCGTTGGCCATCGGCGCCCGCTACTTGTCCTTGCGCTTCACGTGCTTCTCGAGTTCCGAGAAGCTCGGGCGCTCCGTCGAGAACAAGACCTTTCGCCCGAACTCGATCGCGAGCACCGGGGCGTAGCCCTGCAGGCTCGCGAGCAGCGTGACCTTGATGCACTGCAAGACCTTCGTGCCGTCCGCGGCGTTGCCCTCGAGCAGACCCACGATCGGCGCGACGAATCCGTACGAGAGGAGAATGCCGAGGAACGTGCCTACCAGCGCGTGCGCGATCAGCATGCCGAGTTCCTCGGGCGGCAGGCCGACCGAGGCCATCGTGTGTACGACTCCCATCACCGCCGCCACGATGCCGAAGGCGGGTAAGCCGTCCGCGACCTTCTGAATGGCGTGGCCGGGGATTTCAGCCTCGTGATGATGCGTCTCGATCTCGCTTTCCATGAGCGCCTCGAGTTCGAGCGCGTTCAAGTTCCCGCTCGCCATCAGGCGCAGGTAGTCCGTGACGAAGTGCATGGCGTGATGGTCCGCCTTCACGGCCGGGAACTTCGCGAACAGGGGGCTCGAATCCGGCTGCTCGACGTCGCGCTCGATCGACAGGAAGCCCTCCTTGCGCACGCGGATCAGAACTTCGTAGAGCAGGCCGAGCAGCTCCATGAACAGCGACTTTGTGTAAGGCGAACTCTTGAAGAGTCTCGGCAGCGAGGCGGCCGTCGACTTCAACACCTTGAGCGGGTTGCCGACGACGAACGCGCCGATCGCCGCGCCGCCGATCATCAACAACTCGACCGGCTGGAAGAGCGCTCCGACGTGGCCGCCCGCCAGCGCGAATCCGCCGAACACGGACCCCATCACGACGAGGTACCCGATCAAGATGAACATGCGGCGCGCGCTCCAGCCGAAAGTGTGGCAGCGAGGGACTTACGCGAGCGCGGAGCCGCTGTGCGCGCCGGTAGGGGATCCGGCACTCGGGTTGGAGAAAGCACGCACGGGTAGTGGGAAGATGTCGCGGTAGCGGCTGCGCGACACGCCGAGCGCTCGCAAGATCGCGCGCTTCGTCTCGACGCGGCAATCGTGGCCCGCCTCGACACTCCACACGGTGCGCAGCGAAACGCCGGCGCGGCGCGCGAGGTCGCCGCGCGTCAGCAGCAGCTCTTCGCGAATCTCTCGGACACGATTCTGTGTCGCCCGCGGCGCGTTCGGACTCGTCTTCATTGCCATCCCTCCGTTGAGCAACTTGCCACGCTCTTGCGAGCGGCTTGCCGGTACCTCATCGGAAGGCGCTTTTCCGCCTCGATCCGTGAGACTACGGAGAAGCGCCGCGGAGACGCCCGAGGCCGAGCGCGCGGCAAGCACGGGCCGGCTACCGGTGATTTTCGGCTTTGAGATCCGTAATACTTCGTATTTCTCGCGATCGGCCATTGCTTAGGTTGAAAAGCTGAGACATCAAGCATGAAGTGCATGCACGGGTGTCGAGTTTCTTCTGGGGGGAGAGAGGCATGATCACGCGAGTCGCGGTAGTGGAAGACCACACGATTCTTCGAGACGGCCTGCGGCGCGTTCTCGAGGCGAGTGGCGAGTTCGAAATCGTTGCGGAGGCAGGGGACGGCCGCGAAGCGGTGGAACTGCTGCTGCGTGCGAAACCGGATGTCGCAATCGTCGACATCTGGCTGCCACTGCTGTCGGGACTCGAGGTCACGAAACGCCTGCACGAGGAACTGCCTCAGTGCAAAGTGGTGATCCTCTCGCAGCACGATCGCTCGGACTTCGTCGAGGCCGCGCTGCGTGAAGGCGCTGCCTGCTACGTGCTCAAGTCTGCGCCCGCGACGGACCTGGTTGCTGCTGTGCGTGCGGCTCGCGCCGGCAAGTGTTTCCTGTCGCCCGAGATCGCGCAGCACCTGGTGACTGCCTTCGCGAGCCCGCCCGAGGAGCGTGCGATGGGCCAGTCGCGTCTCACGCCGCGTGAGCGCGAAGTGCTCCAGTTGATCGCCGAGGGGCTCTCCAGCAAAGAGATCGCCGCGAGTCTGGGAGTCTCTACGCGAACCGCCGAGACGCATCGCACGAGCGTGATGAACAAGCTCGACGTGCACAAAGTGGCAGGCCTCGTTCGCTTCGCCATTCGCGAAGGTCTCGTCAGTCCCTGAGCCGCACTCGTCTTGCGGCGCATACGCCCTGCATGGTCGCTGCGCCGCGGTTGCGATCCTTCCGCGATTACGCCGCGAGCCCTCTTCGCGAAACCCGCACGCCGGTGCGTGGTCTCCGACGGTGGATTCCTCAAGTTCGGACGAGCTTGACCGAAATCCGCCGCAGGAGGGAGCCACGTGACGAGCGCAGAAATCAATCGGTCGAAGCCCGCCTCGTACGAGAGCCGCAGCGATCCGCGTGTGGGATGTGAGCTTCCCGTCGAGTTCTGGGGCGACGGCATGTCCGGTTCGCTGCGCGCCACGTCGAGGGACTTGAGCGTCGGCGGTGTCTGCATCCTGACGCGCAGCCCGCTCGACTACCGCTCCATCGGCAACCTGAGAATCCACCTGCCGTCGGGTCCGCTCAGTGTGCGTGCCGCAGGCCGTTGGCAGCATTGGGACCGAACGGCCGGCGTGATCCTCACCGGCGTCGCGTTTCAGGGCCTCGACGAGAGAAGCCAGGATCTCCTGTGGGATCACGTGCTCGAAGCGGGCAAGCAGTTGGCGCGCTTCCTGCTCCGGCACTCGCACCTTCGCGACATCGGCATCGACGGCGCGAGCGCCCTCGCGCATGCGAGCCGCCTCGCCCTCTACGGCCCAGGCGAAATGATCTATCGGGAAGGCGCGGTGCAGGATTCCCCGCGTTCGATATTCGTGGTGCAGGAAGGCGAGGTCGTGTTGCGCCTGCGTGTGCGTGGCGCGATCGACACGGACTTTGCATCGCTGAAGCCCGGCGAGGTGTTCGGAGGCCTACCGATGTTCGCGGACGTCGGGCACCACGAGACTGCGCTAGCGCGCACGCGAGTTCGGTTGATCGAAATCGACGAGCGCGCGTACCCCCACCTGCTGCGCAGCCGGCCCGGGGTCGCCCAACAACTCGCCAACACCGTCACCCTGGCGCACGCCGCCCGAATGCGAGCCTCGTTCCAGCGCTCCGTCTGATCCTGGTCCGCGTTCCCTAACTAGCGAGCGCCGCGCGCCACGCGCTTCCGTGGCAGCGCATTGCCAGTTCGCCGCGCTACGGCGCGTGGGACGAACGTTCCTCCGCATTCCAAATGGAATCGCGGCCCGCGGTCTGCATCCCGGTTTTCGCGCTCCGAATTGCGTGGTTCCGCGGATACGGCGACCGGCGACACATCCGATGAAGAGGCTCGAAGTGCGCGGCAACGCGAGAGAACCGGGGCTTCGTTGCACACGCGAGAAAGGCAGTTCGAGTCGAAATGCTGGATTTCGAAACAAATCGACTTGCGGTTTCGGCGTTCGCCGGCCGCCTGCTCGGCAATGGAGGCTCGCGATGAGCAGCGCAGTGGAAGTTCAGTTGGACCGCAGGCAGGCGCGGCGGATTCTGTTGGCCGGCGACCAAGCCGGTGCACGCGCGTCGCTCGCGCGCAGGCTCGAGCCGCGCGTCGATCGCCTGGCGGAAGCGGCGACGTTCGAGGAAGCGCTGCGCTGCATGAGCGTCGAGCGTTTCGACCTCGTGATCGCGAGTGACGAGCCGGGCTCCTGGCACGGCATCGAGTTCCTCGAGTCCGTGCGCTTGCATTGGCCGCTGGTGGCGCGCGTACTGATCTCGGCGGGTGACGATCCGTCCGCTGCCCGCGACGCCGTGAACCGCGCTGGCGTTTGTTATTGGCTGAGGCAGCCGCTGAGCGACGCGGCGCTCGACGAACTGTTTGCATCGTTCGCCCCGGAAGTGCAGCGCGACTCGCCTGTGCGGCCGCTCGCCGGCATGCTCGGAGAGTCTCCCGCGATGCGGCGTCTGTTCGACTTGGTGATCCGCGTCGCGCGAACCGACAGCACCGTGCTCGTGCTCGGTGAGACCGGCACCGGCAAGGACTTGATCGGGCGCGCAATTCATGACGCGAGCCCGCGCGTCGCTCGCCCTTGGTGCGCCGTCAACTCGGCCGCATTCCCCGAGACGCTGCTCGAGAGTGAGCTGTTCGGGCATCGGCGCGGCTCGTTCACGGGGGCGACCAGCAATAGCGAGGGGCTCTTCGAGGAAGCCGCGGGCGGCACGGTCTTCCTCGACGAGGTGGCCGAGATGCCGCTCTCGATGCAGGCGAAGCTGCTGCGCTTCCTTCAGACGGGAGAGATCCGCGCGGTCGGTAGCGCGTCGACGCGGGTCGTCGACGTGCGCCTCGTCGCGGCCACTAACAAGCACCTCGAACGCGAGATCGCGCGCGGCGCGTTCCGCGAGGATCTCTACTACCGGCTCGCGGTCATTCCGATCGAAGTGCCTCCGCTGCGCGAGCGGATGGAGGACGTGCCGCTGCTCGCGCGCCACTTCGCGGGGCGAGTCTCCGCGCGCTGGCGCAAACAGAAGTGCGAGCTCGATTCCGCCGCGATCGATCGCCTGCTCGGCTATCGCTGGCCGGGCAACGTGCGCGAACTCGAGAACGTGATCGAGCGAGCCGTCGCGCTGTGCCAGTCCGATGTGATCCGCGCAGACGACATCCCGTCGCTCGGCAGCGCTCAGCCGCCGCTCGCGGCCCAGCTCCGCACGCAGCCCGAGAGCCTCGGGGCGCTCGAGCGACGGCACATCCTCGAGACGCTCGAGCGCGTGGGCTGGAACCGCCGCCGTGCCGCGCAGCTGCTGCAGATCTCGACGACGACGTTGTGGCGGCGACTGAAGACGTTCGGGATCGACGGCAGAGACCCTCTCGGCGCCGCCGACGGCGCGTTCGCGGAATAACTCAGAACCGGAGTACTCCATGTCTGACAAGCCGGAAGAAGCGAAGCCCGCTGCCCCTCCGAAGACCGGAAAGCCGCTGCTTCCGCTGATCGCGATCGGAGTCGCCGCACTGATCGGCGGAACTGCCCTCGGCAACTTCGTGCTGCCGAAGTTGCTGAGCGGCTCGTCCGCCTCCGCCAACGCCGACGGAGAGAGCGAGCCCGCGGAGCATGGCGACAAGGCGTCGCAAGCCGACGGCGAACACGGCGCGGAGAAGGGCGAAGCCGCGGGCAACTTCGCGGACCGCGTCCTCCAGCTCGACCCATTCGTCGTGAACGTCACGGGGGAGAGCTACCCGCGGTACTTGAAGGTGCAGGTGGCCTTCGAGACCGCTTCGCCCGAGGGCAAGGCGATGCTCGAAGAGCGCGTCGCGTCGATCCGCGACCTCACGATCTCGCTGCTGTCGAGCAAGCGCCTCGCGGACGTCACCGACTTCGAAGGCAAGGCCCTGCTCAAGGACGACCTGCGACATCAAGTGAACGAGATGCTGGGCAAGGAGCAGGTCGAGTCGGTTCTGTTCACGGAGTTCGTGGTGCAATGAGCGACGCGCCCCAACAAGTGCTCACGCGCGAGGAGATCGACGCGATCCTCGCCAGCGTCGCGAGTTCGTCGAGCGACGATCCGCGCAGTCGCCGGCTCGCGGGCTCGACGGAGTCGCAGGCGTTCGCGTGGACGCCCATGGCG
The DNA here is from genome assembly GCA_031387905.1 of Deltaproteobacteria bacterium. Taxonomy (GTDB): domain Bacteria; phylum Myxococcota_A; class UBA9160; order UBA9160; family UBA6930; genus VGRF01. The sequence continues at coordinate 48,080 of JANNDT010000208.1, read as the reverse complement.
CGCGCGCTGCGCGACTTCGGCGACGAGGCCGGGCGCCGGCTGTCGTCGGTCTACCAGCGCACGATCAGCATCTCGCTGCTCGACTTGCGCTCGCTGCCGGCAGACGACTTCGCTGCCGGGATGCTGCCGGCCGACGCTCCGGTGCTGCTGAACTTCGAGCCCGGCGGCGCCGGCGCGCTGCTGATCGGGCGCACGCTGTTCTACGGCTGGCTCACGCTCGGCCTCGGCGGCGAGATCGACGCGAGTCCGCTCCACGTCCCGAACCGGCGCCATTCGCGTATCGAGCTCCGCCACCTGCAGGTGGCCTCGAAGGAGTTGGCGCAGCTGCTCGCTGGGAAATTGTCGCCGGTGCTGGAGACACGCATCGAGGTGGGCGCGAAGCTCGAGCCCGAGTTGGCTGCCGCCGCGCTCGCTCCGAGGCTGTGGGTGGCGTCTTTCGACGCGACGGGTTTCGGAGAACTCGCGCGGCTCCGCGTCGCGCTCCCAGATGGATTGCTAGGACGCGATCGCGAAGTTCGGCCCGTCTCGCGGGGCTCGGACGCCGTCGCTGAGCGCATCCGCGAGGCGCCGGTCGAATTGCGGGCGGAGATCGGCTCGGCCGAACTGAAACTCAGCCGCCTGCGCGAGCTGCGCTGCGGCGACGTCGTGCCGCTGCGTCCGTCGGCGCAGGGCGCGCTGCTCGTGCGAATCGGTGGCGAGGCCAAGTTTCGGGCCACGCGCGGCGCGCTCGGAGCGCGCCTCGCATTACGGATCTCGGAGCGGTTGTGAGCGAAACAGGAGCCCAACAAGTGTCGGACAAGCTGCAAGAACGCCTCGAGCGGACGGCCGAGGGCTCGGCGGGGGGATTGCTGGAGTTCGTCGGCGATGTGCCGCTGCGACTCACAGTGGAGATCGGTTCCGCGCGCCTGTTGCTGCGCGAGGTGCTGGCGCTCGACGAGGGTTCCGTGGTCGAACTCGACCGGGATTCCGGCGAGCTCGCGGACATCTTGGTGAATGGAAGGCTGGTGGCCCGAGGCGACGTGACCAACGTCGACGACCGGCTCGCCATTCGCATCGTCGAAGTTTTGAAGGGCGACACGAAGTAGCCCGAGCCGCGTGCGCGGCAAACCCATGGAGGGGTCATGGCCGAGACACTCAGTGCACTCAGTTTCGTGTTGGCGCTCTTGTTCGCCCTGCGCGCCGTGTTGCGCTGGCGAGGCATTGGCCTGCCGGACCAAACGGCGACAACCCTGCGCATCGTCGGCGGTGTCACGCTCGGACCGCGCAAGCGGCTATGCGTGGTCGAAGCCGGCAGCGAGCGGCTCGTGCTGGGTGTTACGGACACGCAGATCTCGTTCCTGCGCTCGCTGCCGATCGAGACCGCGGCCGTTGGGGTCGCCGAGGCCGAACCTCGCGTGGCGAAGCGCTCGCGCCTGCTGGCGTCGCTGCTGCTGGCGCTCGCCTGCTTCGTCGTCTCGGCGTCGGCCTTCGCCGCGCCGCCGAGCGAAAAGCCAGGCGCCGAAGCCGCCGCGACGCCGGGCAGCGGTGCGGGTATCCACATCTCGCTCGACGCGCCGGGCGCGCCCGCAGAACTTTCCTCGGCGCTCGAGATGCTGGCGTTGCTCACACTGGTGAGCGTGGCGCCCGCGATCCTGCTGATGCTCACCTGCTTCACGCGCATCGTGGTCGTGCTCGCATTGCTACGGCAGGCGATCGGGCTCCAGCACACGCCGCCGAATCAGGTGCTCGTCGGTCTCGCGCTGTTCCTCACGCTCGGAGTGATGTCGCCGGTGGGTGAGCAGGTACGCGTGGCGGCCTACGAGCCTTACGTCGCGGAACAGATCGACGCGCGCGAGGCCGGTACGCGAGCGCTGGTGCCAATCCGCGCGTACTTGGCAAAAACCACGCGCGAGAGCGATCTCGCGGTCTTCCTCGAGTTCACGGAGCAGCGGCCGGCGACCGTCGATGACGTTCCGCTGACCGCGCTGGTGCCCGCTCACCTAATCAGCGAGCTGCGCACCGCCTTCGAGATCGGCTTCATGGTGTTCCTGCCGTTTCTGGTGGTGGATCTGGTCGTCTCCTCGCTGCTGATCTCGATGGGCATGATCGTGCTGCCGCCAGTGGTGGTCTCACTGCCGTTCAAGCTGATGCTGTTCGTACTCGCTGACGGCTGGAACCTCGTGCTCGGCGCCCTCGTTCAGGGCCTGCGGTAGCCGTCATGGACCTCCAACAAGTCAGCGGAATTCTTCAGCAGACGCTCTGGGTGACGCTCGAACTCTCGGCGCCGTTGCTCGGCGCCGCGCTCTGCATCGGGCTCGCGATCTCGATCCTGCAGGCGGCCACGCAAGTAAACGAACAGACGCTCACCTTCGTGCCGAAGATCGTGGTCACGCTCGGTGTGTTCGCCTGGATCTTCCCAGTCTGGATGGGCACGCTCGTCGACTTCACGCGCAGCTTGCTCGCGCAAGCGGGGACGCTGCCGTGACGTTCTCGCTGCCGATCGCCACGCTCGTCGCCTTCGGGCTCGTGTCGGTGCGCTTGCTCGCGTTCCTGCTCACGGCGCCGCTGTTCTCGCACGCGGCGATTCCGATGCGGGTGCGCGCTGGCTTCGCGCTGCTCGTTGCGGCGAGCCTGGCGCCGAGCATCGCGCTCGAACCCGAGCTGAATCCGGCGGCGCTCGCGCTCGCAGCGCTCGCCGAAGCGGCGGTCGGCGCCTGCCTCGGCCTCGGCTCGGCGCTGCTGTTCGCTGCCGTCGGCTTGATGGCCGAGGTGGCATCGGTGCAAGGCGGCCTCGCCGCTGCCGCGGCGCTCGACCCGAGCAGCGGCGCGACCTCGGTCGCGCTCGGCGCGCTCGCGGAGATTGCGGCGCTGCTGGTGTTCCTCGCCGTCGATGGTCACCACGACTTGTTACGCGCGTTTGCGCACTCGCTCGAGCTGCTCCCGCCGGGCGCCGACGTGCTGCCGGCGCTGGCGCGCGCGCCGGAACTGGGAGCCGCGCTGTTCGCGGATGGCCTGCGCCTCTCCGCCCCTTTCACGGGAGCGCTGTTGCTCTCGAACGTGCTGGTAGGCGTGCTCGGGCGCACGATTCCGCAGCTGAACATGATGTCGGTGCAGCTGCCGGCGCAGGTCGCGCTCGTGCTCGGGCTGTTCGCGCTCGGCGCGGCGCCGTTCTGTGACGCGGTCGTGAACGGCTCGGCGCTCGCCAGCGAGCGCGCACTCGCCGTGCTCGCGGGAGGCGCACCATGAGCGAAGACCGCAACCAACAGACCGAGGCCGCGACGCCGTATCGCCTCGAGCAGGCGCGCAAGAAGGGCCAGATCCCGCATTCGCGCGACGTGCAGAGCGCGAGTGCACTCGCTGCGGCGTGGAGCGCGCTCGCGCTCGGCGGCGCCGGCGCACTGGCGCTGCAAATGGGCGACGTCGCGACCCGCATCTGGAGCGCCGCGTCGCGGCCGCCCGACGCAATCGCAGATTTCCACGCCGTGCTGCTCGACGTGGGGCTCGCCGCCGGCGCCGCGCTCGCGCCACTGGCAGGCGCGATCGCACTGGCGGGCATCGCGAGTTCGGCGCTGCAAGGCGGCGTCCACTGGCATCCAGAGCTGCTCGGCCCGCGCTTCGAGCGCATCTCTCCGCTTCAGGGGCTGAAGCGCATCCTCAGCCCCGAGCGCGCGATCGACCTAATCAAATCACTCTGCCAGCTGTGCGCCGCAGTCGCGATCGCCTGGTGGATGCTGAGCGACGACTTGCCGCGCTTCGTCGGTTGGCTCCAGACTTCGGAGCAGAGTTCCACACGGGAGACGCTCGAGCTCGCGACCGCGCTCGCGTTCGCGCTGATCGGAGGCCTCGCACCGATCGCCGCGCTGGATTTCATCTGGCAGCGCAACCGGCACGCGTCGCGGCTGAAAATGTCGAAGCAGGAAGTGCGAGACGAGTCGCGCGAGCGCGAAGGCGATCCGCAGCAGCGCGGTCGCTTCCGCGCGCGCCATCGCACGCTCTCGCGCTCGCGCATGATCGCGGCCGTCGCGGCGGCGGACGTGGTGATCGCCAACCCGACGCACTTCGCGATCGCGCTGCGTTACGACCCGAGCCGCTCGCGCGCGCCCGAAGTGCTCGCGAAGGGCAAGGACCGCGTCGCGCTGCGCATTCGCGAAGCGGCAGAGCGCCACGGTGTCCCGATCGTGGAAGACAAGCCGCTCGCGCGCGTGCTCCACGACACCTGCGAAATCGGCCGCCACATCCCTGAGAACTTGTTCGAGGCGGTCGCCGAAGTTCTCGCCCACGTCTATCGCATCGCTCCGCAGCGTGCGCGGCGCTGGAGGAGAGCCTGATGCCGGCGATCTTGCGCAGGGACGAAATCGCGCTCGGCGCCGCGCTGTTCTGGATCCTCGGCCTGTTGGTCGTGCCGCTGCCGCCGATTCTGCTGGATCTCATGCTGGCGCTCTCGTTCACGATCTCGGTGCTGATCCTCTTGCTCGCGCTATACGCGGAGCGGCCGCTCGACTTCTCCGTGTTTCCATCGCTGTTGTTAGTGGTGACGCTGATGCGGCTGGGCCTGAACGTCGCCAGCACGCGGCTCATCCTCGGCAGCGGGGTGAACGGGCCCGACGCCGCCGGCCACGTGATCCAGGCGTTCGCGAATGTCGCGATCGGCGGCAACTTCGTGGTCGGCATCATCCTGTTCGTGATCTTCGTGACGATCAACTTCATCGTGATCGCGAAGGGCTCGGGACGAATCGCTGAGGTGGCGGCGCGCTTCATGCTCGATTCGCTGCCCGGCAAGCAGATGGCGATCGACGCCGACCTGAATCAGGGCCTGCTCGACGAGGCCGAGGCGCGGCGACGCCGCCGCGAACTCCAGCGCGAGGCCGACTTCCACGGCGCGATGGATGGCGCCTCGAAGTTCGTGCGCGGCGACGCGATTGCCGGGCTCGTGATCGTCGCAGTCAACATTCTGGGCGGCCTGTTGATCGGCGTGATCCAGGGCGGCATGCCGATCGGCGAGGCGCTCGAAACCTTCACCTCCCTAACGATTGGCGACGGCCTCGCGGGCCAGGTGCCCGCCCTGATCGTTTCGACCGCGGCCGGCATCGTCGTGACGCGCGCTGGCGGCGGCGAGCCGCTGGGCCGCGAACTCAGCACGCAGGTCGTCTTCCAGCCCCGCGCGCTTGCGGGCACAGCGGCCCTGCTCGCGGGCCTTGCGTTCGCGCCGGGCTTCCCGTTCCTGCCGTTCGCGTTGCTCGGAGCCGGAGCTGGCACGCTCGCCTGGTGGAGCCACACACGGCCCGCTCCCGCGCCGCCTCCCGCCCCGGCCGCGCCAGAGGAACCGGCGGAACTCGACGCGCGCAGCGCCATCGCACTCGACGAACTGGAACTCGAACTCGGCTTCGGCTTGATCTCGCTGGTCGATGCCAAGCGCGGCGATCTGCCGGCGCGCATCAAGGCGACGCGTCGTCAACTCGCGAATGAGCTCGGCTTCCTGGTCCCGCTGATCCACATCCGCGACAACCTCGAGCTCGAGGCCAGCGAGTACGCACTGCTCGTGCGCGGGAATCGCGTCGCAACATCGCGCGTTCCGCCTGGTCGCTCACTCGCAGTAGGCACGGCGGCTGGCCAAGAGAAGTTGCCCGGAATCGCGACCCGCGACGCCGCCTTCGGGCTGCCCGCGTTCTGGATCCAGGACGTCGACCGCGGACTAGCGGAGGCGCGCGGTTACACCGTCGTCGAGCCGGCGACGGCGATCGCGACGCACATCGCTGAGGTCATCCGCACTCACGCGGCCGAGCTGCTCACGCGCAAGCACGTGCGCGAGCTGCTCGACGCGTTCGCCGAGCGCGCGCCCAAAGTCGTCGAAGAGATCGTGCCGGCGGTGGTTCCGCTCGCAGTGCTGCACCGCACGTTGCGCACGCTGCTCGCGGAAGGCGTTCCGATCCGCGATCTCGGCGCGATCCTCGAGACGCTCGCCGAGTACGCGCCGAAGATTCAGCAGCCGGACTTGTTGAACAACCTCGTGCGCGAGCGTCTCGCCCGCACGCTCGCGCGGCCGCACCTGCGTCGCGATGGCCAGCTGCACGTGATCGCGCTCGACCCCGCGCTGGAGCAGACGCTTCAAGCGACGGTGCAGCACACCCAAGGCGGCTCGTTCCTCGCGATCGAGGCGGGCCTGCTCGATCGGCTCGTGCGCGCAGTGCAGAGCGCGATCGCGAGCGCAGCGGGCGCGCGCGACGGAGGCGTCCCGGTGCTGCTCTCGGGTCAGGCGATTCGCGCTCCATTGCGCCAGCTGCTCGCGCGGGTACTGCCGCAGATCGCGGTGTTGTCTCATAACGAGTTGCCCTCCGAAATTTCGGTGGTGCTGGCCGGGGAAGTGAGGTTGGCAGATGCTCATTAAGCGCTTCACGGGTGACACGCTGGCCGATGCGCTCGCGCAGGTGCGCCTCGAGCTCGGGCCGGATGCCATCGTGCTCGGCACCAAGAGCCTGCAGAGCGCGCGCTCGCGCTTCGGGTTGTTCGCGCGCACCTCGGTCGAGGTGACGGCCGGTATCGACCGCGACGTCGCGAGCGAAAAGAGCGGGCGCAGTCACGTCGACCGCTCCTGGCGCGATCTCCAGGTTTCGCGCGCGTTGGTGGAGCCGCTCGAGCTCGAGCTGCGCGAGTTGCGCGCGATCGTCGAGCGGTTGGCCGAAGCAAAGCCGCCCGTGTCGCTCGCAGCCGAGGTCGCGGAGCTGCGCAAACTGGCGCGTGGCCTCGGCGCCAGCGTCAAAGCGCCTGCGCATGCCGTCGCCCGCTACCGCGCCGCGGGCCTCTCGGCGCTGCATTGTCCGAGCCTCGCGCGCGACGCAGATCGGATCGAGCGGGGAGGTGCGGATCGCACGACGGCGGAACTGCTCAGCCTCGCGTTGCGCGTCGAGGCGCGCATCCTGCCGATGCGCGAAGACGGCCCCCGCGTGCGGCTGCTGATCGGCGCGCCGGGCGTCGGCAAGACCACCACGCTCGCGAAGCTCGCGGCGCGCGTACCGGCAAAACGCGTACGAATCGTAACAACAGACATCGAGCGCACGGGCGAGTCGGAGCGTTTGAGGAGACTCGCCAGCGACCTCGGTGTGAACTTCAGCGCGATCGGGAAGCTCGACAAACTCGAGCTGCTAGCGCGCAAGAGCAAGGACGAGTGGCTGCTGGTGGATTCGCCGAGCTCGGGTCGCCGAGCTGGCGACTCGCTCGCGGAATTGGGCCGTCTGCGCGACGCGCTCGGCGCGCCCCACGTTCAGCTCGTCGTCTCGGCCACGACCAAGGAGCGCGATCTGCGCGCGCAAATCGCGCGCCACGCCGGGCTCGCGCCGGACTCGCTCGCGATCACCAACTGGGACGAGAGCACGGGCGCTGCCGATCTCGTGAACGTGCTGCTCGATGCGGACGCCCCGCCGCTCGCGGTGATCGCGTGCGGGCCGCGCGTGCCGGATGACCTTCACGTACCCGACCCGCATGCGCTCGCGCGCGCGGTGCTCGAAGGAGTCGCATGACGGAGTCACGTTCTCAGATCGTTGGGGTGCTGTCGGGCAAGGGCGGCGTCGGCAAGACCAACTTGGTGGTGAACGTCGCCATCGCGTGCCGCGGCGAGGGCAAGCGCGTGCTCGTCGTCGACGGCGATCTCGGGCTCGCGAACGTCGACGTGCTGCTCGGCATGACACCGAAGCGGAACGTCGGGGACGTGTTGCGCGGCGATTGCGCGCTGGCAGACGCCGTCGCGATCGGCCCGCAGGGGATTCACGTGTTGCCCGCCGCGTCTGCGCGCGCCGATCTCGCGACGCTGCGCCCGCGCGAACTGGCGGCGCTGCTGCTGCCGCTGTTCAAAGCGGCTGAGCGCTACGAGCTCGTGCTGCTCGATCTCGGCGCGGGCCTCGGGACGGCCGTGTTAGGCCTCGCCGCTTGCTGCGATCGCCTCCTGCTCGTCACGACGCCCGAGCCGACCGCGTTCGCAGATGCCTACGCGACGTTGAAGGTGCTCGCGGGCGAACTGCCCGACACGCCGGTGGAAGTCGTCGTGAACGGAGCTCGCAGCCTCGGCGAAGCGCTGCGCAGCCACGCGCGCCTCGAAAAGCTGGCGCTGCGCTTCCTGGCCCGCGCGCCAACGCTGGCCGGTTTCATTCCCTACGACCCGCGCCTGCCCCAAGCCGTCGCGCGCCAGTGCGCGGTCATCGAGGTGTTTCCGAACGCGCCTTCGTCCCGCGAGTTCGCGCGGCTGGCTGTGCGCGTCAGCGGCCCCGGCCAAGCCGCGCCCCGCGCGGGCGCTCCGCGCAAGGAGAATTAGGAAATGGACTCCGAGCTCAAACGCGCCGTCAGCATCGTCGGTGAATTGCCGACGATTCCGTCGATCGCGAGCAAGGTGATGACCACCACTGCCGACCCCAACGCGTCCGCGGACGCGCTGCGGCAGATCCTCGAGCAGGATCCGAGCCTCGCAGCGCGGGTGCTCAAGGTCGCGAACTCCTCGCTCTACGGCTTCCGCCGCGAAGTGGAGACGCTCCGGCACGCCGTCACGCTGCTCGGCTTCAAAACCGTCGAGAGCTTGGTGATGGCCGCCTCTCTGCGCGACACGTTCAAGCAGTTCGGGCTCGCCGAGAAGATGTTATGGGAGCACTCGACGTTCGCGGGCGTGATCGCTGCGAAGCTCTCGAAGTACCGCGATGTCGGCGTCGAGCGCGAGTCCGCCTTCACTGCCGGCCTGCTGCACGACCTCGGCAAGATCGCATTCATGAACGTGTTCCGGGAGCGCTACCAGAAAGTCGTCTCGCGCACGTACAACGAGGGCATCGCCGCGGTCGATGCCGAGCGCGAGGAGTTCGGGTTCGACCACGCGCTGCTCGGCGCGCAGGTGGCGAAGAAGTGGAACCTGCCCGAGCCGCTGGTGTTGGCGATCCGTTACCACCATCACGCACCAGACGACTACCCGGCGCTGCCTCCCGAGCAGTCGCGTTTGATCTCGCTGACCAGCGTCGTGACGCGAGTCTGTACGCGTCTCGGCCTCGGCCGGCGCGGGATCGTCGATGCGATCGATCTGACCGCCCTGCCGGCTTGGGGCGCGCTCGGCCTGACTCCGGCCGACGTGGAGCCCGTGCTCGAGATGGTGGGCGGCGAGGCGCAGGCGGCGCGCGGGCTGTTCGGATGAGGACGCAGTGCGCAGCGCCGTTTCAGCCAGGAGGACGCCGAGTTCACGGCGAGCGTTCAGCGTTTCGAGTTGAAGCATTCGATTTGAACGACTCGGCAGAATCTTCCCCTCTCGAGCACGCAGCTGCGCTCTCGGCGCGCGCTGCCTCTGGCACGTCGATTGCTATGCAAGCCATTAGGGATCGGAGTCGAGCATGAGTGCAGCGCTGTATCTGTCTGGGGTCGGCGCACGGGCGCGCATGAGCCAGCTCGATGTCGTCGCCAACAATCTCGCCAACGCGGACACCACCGGCTTCAAGGCGGACGAGCCGCTGTTTTCCGCGGCGCTCAGCATGGCGCTCGACGACGAACGCGGCCGGCCGCACCCCGGTGCGCTCGAGTTCGTCGCCACGGCCGGGGTGCAGGCACGCCACGAGCAGGGGCCGATCTCGAAGACGGGGGGCACGCTCGATGTCGCGCTCCAGGGGCCAGGGTTCTTTCAAGTCCAGACTCCCGACGGGCCGCGCTACACGCGCGCCGGTGCGTTCTCGGTGAACGCGGACGGCTTCCTAGCCGGGCCGGGCGGACACGCGGTATTAGGGACGGGCGGGCCGATCGCGGTCGGCTCGCGCGGCGCGCGCATCGAGCAGGGCGGCCGCGTCGTGGACAGCAACGGGAACACGCTCGGTCAGCTGTCGGTCGAGGAGTTTCTCGAGCCCGAGTTGCTGATCAAAGAGGGCGCCTCGCTGTTTCGTGCGCCGATCGAACTGGTCGGGCTGCCGGTCGAGAACCCGCGCGTGGTGGCCGGCTCGCTCGAGCAGTCGAACGTCAAGCCCGTCGAGGAACTCGCGAAGCTGCTGATTCTGCAGCGCGCGTTCGACGCTTCGATGCAATCACTTCAAGCCGACGATCAAGCGAGCCGTCGCTTGATCGAGGAGATGAATCCATGAGAGCGCTCTTCACTGCCGCGACCGGGATGGATGCCCAACAAACGCGCATCGACACGATCGCGAACAATCTCGCGAACGTGAACACCACCGGTTACAAGAAATCCCGGCCGGATTTCGAAGATCTTTTCTACGAGACGTTGCGTGCGCCAGGCGCTGCGGATGCCTCGGGTGCGGCGTTGCCAGCGGGCGCGCAGATCGGCCACGGCGTGAAGCTGGGCTCGGTGACTCGCGTGTTCACGCAGGGCGAGCGCGTGCAGACAGGACGGGATCTCGACCTCGCGATCGACGGCGACGGCTTCTTCCAAGTGCAGCTGCCTACGGGCGAGACCGTCTACTCGCGAGACGGAGCGCTGCAGCGCGACCGCGACGGAAATCTCACGACGCGCTCGGGCGCCCTGATAACCCCGAACGTCCAGATCCCGATCGACATCCGCGAGGTGACGGTGCTGTCCGATGGCACCGTCTCCGGCGTCGCGGCTGGATCGACGGCGCCAACCGTACTCGGCCGCATCGAGATCGCGCGCTTCGCGAATCCGTCGGGTCTGCGCGCGCTCGGAGAGAACCAGTTCGCGCCGACCGAGGCATCCGGCGATCCAGAGGTCGGTGCCCCTGCCCAAGCCGGCTTCGGCGCGATCTCTCAGGGCTACCTCGAATCGTCGAACGTGAACATGGCCGAGGAGTTGGTCCGCATGATCCTCGCGCAGCGTTCCTTCGAAGTGAACAGCCGGGTGATTCAAGCCAGCGACGAAATGCTCCAAAAGGCGGCGAATCTGTAGTCGGGTTCTTTCCGGGGGGTGTCGTGTCGATCCTGAGAACTTCCGCAATCGTCTTGTGCCTGGTCCTGCTCACCGGCGCCGCAAACGGCCAGCCGGCTTCCGAGCTCGCGCGGACCGACCTCGGTTCTGCGATCGCCGAGCTGCTTGCGGAGCACAGCTCGGAGCGCATCGCTCGGATCGACCTTCCCCCCCTGGCTGCTCTTTCGCGCGAAGCCGCGCTGCCCGGCGTTCGCGCGGAACTCGCGCTCGGCGCGAACGGCGCGCGCGCAGGCTCGAACCCAATCAGCATCTCGCTCTGGCGGGGCGACGCGCTCGTGCGCAGGACCGTAATCACTGCCCGCGTCAGCGTGATTCGTCCGACCCTGGTGGCGAGCCGCGCGCTGCGCAGCGGGGAAGTGCTCGCAGCGGCCGATCTCGAACTCGCCGATCGCGAAGCGACCGCAGCGCATCCCGAAGCGCTCAGTGACCCGGCCCACGCAGTCGGGCGCACGCTGACGCGACATCTCGCGCAGGGCGAACCGCTGCGCGCGAATGCGCTCGCCAGCGCCCCGGCCGTGCGGCGCGGACAGCGCGTCGCGCTGCGGCTGCGCCGCGGCCGGCTTGCCATCGAGGCGGTCGGGCGCGCCGAGGAAGACGGCGAGCGAGGCGAGTGGATTCGCGTCCAGAACGTGTCGTCGAAACAGGTCGTGTTGGCGCGAGTCGCAGGGGAGGGCGAGGCCGATGTCGAACTTTGAGAGAGCGCTCGCGCTCTGCGTGTTGACGCTGTCGCAGAGCGGCTGCGTCGAGTACGCGCTGCGCGAGGCGGTGCGGCCGACGCAGTTCGTAGAGCCTCCGCGCGTGGCGCTGGCGCCCGCGAGCCCTGGCGCGATCTGGCCCGGCGATACGGGGGCGGGCTCATTTCTCTATTTCGATCGCAAGGCGCGCGGTCTCGGCGATCTCGTGACGGTGATCGTCGAGGAGAGTCTCGCCGCGACCGGCTCAGCCTCGACGGAACTCGACAAGCAGAGCTCGATCTCCGCGACCGCGACCACGGATCTCGGCTTCACAGACGCGCTCCAGGACGTCTCGCGGGCGTTGTTCGATCTGCTTGGCTTCGGGCAGACGGGCACGAACATCCCGGCGGGCGGAACGCTGAACGCCCTCACCACTAATCAGGGCACGCAGTTCACCGGCGACGGCAAGACGCAACGCCGCAGTTCGATGACGGGCGTGTTGACCTGCCGCGTCGTCGAATTGGTGAGCGCCGACTTGTTCCGCATCCAAGGCAAGCGCCAGATTCTGGTGAACCACGAGCTGCAAATGATTACGGTCGAGGGGCTCGTCCGGCGCCAGGACATCGGCATCGACAACAGCGTGTCCTCGATGCAGCTGGCCGACGTCAAGCTCACCTTCGACGGCATCGGCGTGATCGACGACAAGCAGCGGCCGCCGCTGATTGGCCGCATCTTCGACTGGCTGATGCCCTTCTGATGCGCATCAGGACGCACAACCGCTTCGCCGGGCTCGTCGCCGTGGCATTCGTCGCGCTCGCTACGCCCGCCCATGCGGTGCGCGTGAAGGACATCGCGAGCGTGAAAGGCGTGCGAGCGAATCAGCTGATCGGCTACGGGCTGGTCGTCGGGCTCGCGGGCTCCGGCGACAAGCAGGGCACCGAGTTCACCGTCCAATCGCTGGCGAGCGTGCTCGGCGGCATGGGCATCGGCGTCGACGCCAATGAGATCCAGGTGAAGAACGTCGCCGCCGTGATGGTGACCGGCGAGCTCTCGCCCTTCGCACGCGCGGGCTCGACGCTCGACTGCACGGTGTCTTCCCTCGGCGACGCGACCAGCCTAGAAGGCGGCACGCTAGTGCTGACGGCGCTGCGCGGAGCGGACGGCCAGATGTATGCGCTCGCGCAGGGCCCGGTCTCGGTCGGTGGCTTCAACGTCAGCTCGGGCGGCGGCTCTTCCGCGCAGAAGAATCACACGACCGTCGGCCGTCTCGTCGGCGGCGGGACCGTCGAACGCGAACTGCCCTTCGCGATCTCCGGCGCAACGAGCTTTCAGCTCACGCTGCACGAAGCAGATTTCACGACGGCGCTGCGCGTTGCGCAAGCGATCAATCTCGCGCTCGGCAGCGAGCTCGCCTCGCCGCCCGATCCCGGCACCGTCGACGTGCGCGTTCCGCCGGAGCAGGCCGGCGCGGTCGTCGCCTTCCTGGCAGCAGTCGAAGCCGTCGAGGTGGAGCGGGATTCCGTCGCGCGTGTCGTGATGAACGAGCGCACCGGCACGATCGTGATGGGCGGCCACGTCCGCCTCGCGACCGTTGCGATCGCGCACGGCTCGCTCTCCGTCACGATCTCGGCGGTCAACGACGTCTCGCAGCCTGCGCCGTTCGGGGAGGGCGAGACCCTGCCAGTGCGCAACGACGAAATCGACGTCGCGGAAGAGCTGGCGAGCCTACAGGTAGTGCCGGCGGCCGTAACGATCGACGAGTTGGTGCGCGGGTTGAACGCGATGGGCGTCTCGCCGCGCGACCTGATCGCGATCCTGCAGGCCGTCAAGGCGGCGGGCGCGCTCGACGCACAGCTGGAGTTGTTATGACCGACAGCAGCCGAATCGCGGATGCAGGCGCCACGGGACTTCGACAGGAGTTGCGGCCGGAGACGGCCACGCCCGCGCGCGCGGCGCGTGAGTTCGAGTCGCTCTTTCTCGCTGAGCTGCTGAAGCGGGCGCAGCGCCCGATGTTCGAGGGCGGCTTGCTCTCCAGCGGCTCGGCGGGTGCGATGTATCGCGATGCGTTCGCCGACGAGATTGCCCAGCGCATGGCGGCGGCAGGCGGCCTCGGGTTGGCGAAAGCGATCACCGGTGGCGCTCCGTCGCCTCGAGGAAGCGAGTGATGACGCCGGATGCCGATCGCATGTTCGAGCTGCTCGAAGCGGAGTGCAGCCTGTACGAACGGCTGTGCGAGTTGTTGCGCGACGAGCGCGCCGCGTTCGCGCGCCGGGATCCGCGCGAGCTCGAGCGCATCGCTCTGAACAAGGAAGAGCTGGCGGATGAAGGCCGTTTGTTGGAAGAGAGTCGGATCGCCGTGGCCGAACGGCTCGCAGCGGCGCTGGGGTTCGCCGAGCCGCGCGTCAGGTTGAGCGCGCTGTGTGCGCGCCTCGGCCCGGCCGCGCAGCCGGTCGTCGATGCCGCCAGTCGGCTCGGCGCGCAGCTCGCGGTCGCGCGCGAGTTGCTGAACGCAAACCGCGCTCTCGCCGGCAGTGCGCTCGCGCAAGTGCAGGCCACGCTGCGCGCACTCGAAGGCGCGAGCGCGGGGAATCCGCGTTACGGGCCGGCGCTGCCGCAACAAGCGACGGGCCGTCTCGTCCGGCAAAGCGCCTGAGGAGCGACGATGAGCCTCAACGGAACTCTCGAAGTGGCGCGTAGCGGGCTGGCGGTGACGGCGCTCGGCGTACGTACCGCCGGCCATAACATCGCCAACGTCGAAACGCCCAATTACTCGCGCCAACGTCAGCTGCTCGCAGCCGAGGCGCCGGTGCCCTATGGCAACGTGCAGCTCGGCGGCGGTGTTACGCAGCTCGGGATCGCGCGCGTCGTCGACCCGTTCATGCAGCAGCAGTTGCTCGCGAGCGACAGCAGCCTCGGCGGCACGCGGGCGCAGGCGAGTGCTCTCGAGTTGATCGAGGGCGTGCTCGCGGATCGCGCCGCCGGTGGCTTAGGCAGCGCGCTGACCCAGCTCTACGACTCCTTCTCGGACCTGGCCGCCTCCGCAGCGCCGGGCGCGTCACTCGAGCGCGCCGAGGTGCGCAGTTCCGCGCAGAGCCTGATCGACACGCTGCACCGGCTCGACGGATTCCTGCGCGACGAGATGCAGGTCGCGAATGGGCAGATCGAGGCCAGCCTGCCGCGGGTGAACGAGTTGCTGGCTGGCGTCCGCGACCTGAATGAGCAGATCGCGCGCTCCTCTCTCGCGGGGTCGCCGGCGAACGACCTAATGGATCAGCGCGACACGCTCGTGCGCGAGCTGGCGAGCTTGGTCGATGTGCGCGTTCACGAGGGCAACGGCGGGCGCATCGACGTGACGCTCGCGAACGGCGTCGGCCTCGTCGAAGGCAACCAAGTACGGACGCTGGTGGCGGTCGCTGACCCCAATAACCCTTTTGATCCGCGCTTCGCGCGCATCGGTCTCCAGAACGGAGCGAACGTCTCCGACATCACGTCGCAGATCGGCGGCGGGAGCATCGGCGGGCTGCTGCGCGGGCGCGACGTGCACATCGCTGCGGCGGTGCGCGGGCTCGACACGCTCGCGTTCAACGTTGCTGCGCGCGTGAATGCAGTGCACGCCGGCGGCACAGGCGCGAACGGTGCGGTGGGAGATTTCTTTGCGCAGCCGGCCAGCGTCGCTGACGCCGCGCGGAATCTCGCGCTGGCGCCCGCGATTCTTGCTTCGCCCGATGCGATCGCAGCCGGCCTCACCAGCGCGCCCGGCGACAACCGCAACGCGCAGGCGCTCGCCGCACTGTGCGACGCGCGAGCGCCGATCTACGTGGTCGGCGACAGCCTTGGCGCCCCGAGCGGGCCCACGCGCAGCGTGCTCGAGCACTTTGCCTCGCTCGTCACCGACGTGGGCATCCAGGTGCGCGGCATGTCGAGCGTGCGCACGACGCAGGAGCAGATTCTCGAGACGCTCGAGAATCGCCGCGACGAAATCTCAGGCGTCTCGCTCGACGAAGAGGTCACGCACCTCGTCGAGCTTCAGGCGGCGTTCCAGGCCAACGCGCGCGTCATCAGCCTCGTCGATCGATTGCTCGAAGACGTGGTGAACATGATCTAGGCGGTCGAAGGAGGACCCGTGCGAATCACTCAGAACATGCTGCACAGGACCGTGCTCGGAGACGTGCTCGCGGCGCGCGCGCGCCTGGCGCGCACCCAGGAGCAAGCCTCGAGTGGCCTGCGCATCAACCGCCCCTCGGACGACCCGGTTGGCGCGGGCGTCCTCGCCGGCCTGCGCGGAGAGCGCGACGGCATCGCGCAGTACACGCGCGTCGTGTCCGCGCTGCGCGGGCGCGTCGGCGCGCTGGAGTCGGCGCTCGGCGAATCGAACGACGTGCTGATCCGTGCGCGCGAGCTCGCGATCCAAGGCGCGAATGGCACGCAGGATGCGGCATCGCGAGCCCAGATCGCGCGCGAGGTCGCCACGCTGCACGGTGCGCTGCTCGCCGAAGCGAATACCGAGACCGCCGGAACCCGCGTGTTCGCGGGTTTCGCGTCCGACGCCGCTCCCTTCGTCGCGAGCGGCCCATTCTCTTTGAGCCCGCCGCTCGCGCCCACGGTCGCGTTCGTCGGTGATTCGAACGAGGTGCGAGTCGAGATCGAGCCGGGCATTCAAGTGAGCGTCGGCAGCGACGGCCGCCGCGCCTTCCTCGGCGATGGCGACGGCGACGGAGTGCCCGACCCGGGCCGCGAGGACGTCTTCCAAGTGCTCGCAGATCTCTGGCAGGCGCTCGTCAATAATGACCAGGCTGGCGTGGCGGCCGTGCTTCCGCGCATCGATCGCGGCTCCGCCCAACTCGCGCTCGAACGCACCGCGATCGGCGCGACCAACAGCTCCCTCGATACGGCGGCTCAGCGCCTGTCACAACGAAACGTGGATCTCGAGATCCGCGTGTCGGAAGTCGGCGACGCAGACCTCGCGCGCGTCATCTCCGACCTCACGCAGCAGGAAGCGGCGCTCCAGGCCGGGCTCGCCGCGATGGGTCGAATCGTGCAGACCTCGCTGCTCGACTTCCTGAGCTGAGCATGCTCGTTCTCACCCGAAAATGCGGCGAGGCGATCCGGATCGGCAATGGCGTGACGGTCGTGTTGATCAAAGCGGGGCGCGGACAGGTTCGCCTCGGGATCGAAGCGCCTGCGGGCGTGCCGGTGCTGCGCGAAGAAGTCTACGCGCGAATCGCAGAGGCCAACCGCGACGCGGCCGACCGCACGGCGCTGGCTGCGCTTGCAGGCCGCAAAAACAACAAGCAAGGAGACCGCTCATGAATCACAACGCGCTGGTCACGATCGAGCATCGCCGCATCGGCGCGATCGACATCGACGACGCTCGGGTTCTGCACCTCGACGGGCTGCCCGGCTTCCCGAACGCTCGCTCCTTTGCGCTCGTCGAGCGCGAGGACACGCACCCTTTCGCGTGGCTTGCGAGCCTCGACGATCTCGACCTTGCCTTCGCCGTACTCGACCCGAGCGAGCTGCTGAAGGATTACGTGCCGCACCCAAGTGCGAACGATCTGCGCGCGGTCGACGCGACGCATCCGAGCGAGGTCGCCTGGCTGGTGCTGGTGAACGTCGATGCGGACGGCGTGTATGTGAATCTCGCTGCGCCAATTCTCGTGAACGAGGCGAAGCTGCGCGCTGCCCAGATCGTGCTCGCGGATGCTTCGCTGCCGCTTCGCTCGCCGCTGCGCCTCTAGTCTCGCCGCCGAGGCCCGCGGTCATCCTCTAGATCGAGTCGAAGCCCCACAAGTAGAGCGGCCACGGCAGTTCCGGAAGCGCAGGCCGGGCTTTGGTCTCGCCGAGCGCGCTGCCGAAGAACAACTCGAGCGCGAGGCTGAGCGGCAGGCGTTCGCGAACTCGCCCGGCCGCGAGCAGCGCGTACTCGCCCCGCTTCCGAAACGAGAGCCGGCTGCCGTGCGGGTGGAGTGTGCGCCACAGCTTCTGGGCATCGAGCAGCCGCGCGAGACCGACGGGCGCGAGCACCACGTGTGCACCCAGGCTGATTAGGCGCTCGGGCAGGTCCTCGGGCTCTGCGCTCGCAAGGAGCAGCGCTGCAGCGTGCTCGCGCGCCAGCGCCACGACGCAGGCGAGTGCGCCATCCGTGTCGCCGGCCCACTCGTGCACGACGCCCTGCAGATCGTCGCCGCGCCCCGCTGCGGCGTACGCAATCGCTGCGCCGTCGCGCCGCGCGGTCAGCAGCGTGGTGCTCGGTGCGGCTGCGAGCCGCGCGAGATCGCCGCACGCGCGCACCACATGCACCGGCTTTTCGGCGTACAGCCGCTCGAGGCTGGGCAACTCGCTCGCCTGCGGGCGCGACACTTCGATCGCAACGGTCCGCCCTGCGGACCCGAGCAGCGCAGCCGCGGACTCGAGCGCCGGCCCCGCGAGCGAGATGCGCCGCTCGACCCCACACGGCTGGAAGCCGAGCCGCTCGTAGAGCGCGCCCTGATCGCTCCATAACATCGCGAGCGGGTATCCGCGCGAGCGCGCCTCCGCGAGGCAGGCTTCGATGCAGCGCTTCGCTAGCCCACGGCCGCGCTGTTCCGGGGCCGTGAACACATTCCCGATCAGCCCGACCGGGAGCGTCACGCCGCGCGCGCGCACCGCGGCGCCGTGCAACATCGCGTGTGCAACGGGCGCGCCGTCCGACCAGATCGCGCGATGACCTTGGCAACGCTCCGCAGCCATCGAGAGCGGGTACTCGGCTTCGAGCCGCCCGTGCTCGCCACGGCGGAGCCCGTCGTCGAGCCAGTCGACGAGCCGGGCGCGCTCGTGCGCTGCGATCGCGCGCGGGCCGTCGAGCGCGCTGCGCGAGCCGTCCGCAGAGTGCGACGTCGCGATCGCGAGCGGGCGCGTCGGCGAGTGGGCCTGCATAACAAGCCGGATCGCAAATTCGATGCCCGCGCGCGGCGCGCGCGGCGCGCGCGCGCGACCCTGCGACTTTCAACCTGAAACGCTGAGCTTTCGTTCCGAACCGCGCCGCTTCGCTCACGCGGTCGCAGCGCCTACGCAACAACCGGCCGAGTGCGGGACGCGCGCTCGCGCAATCCGCGCGGCGCGCGGCGCTGGTTGCGCGTGGCATGCGGATTGCTCCAAAGGCAACGCGTCACCGGGCAACCGGCGGCGAGTCGGCGGGGCGCGCAAGGTGCGCGCGTCACC
The DNA here is from genome assembly GCA_031387905.1 of Deltaproteobacteria bacterium. GTDB lineage: Bacteria > Myxococcota_A > UBA9160 > UBA9160 > UBA6930 > VGRF01. Next base: position 29,324 of record JANNDT010000208.1, on the reverse strand, counting down.
GGCGCCCGCGAAGTCGGTGCCGATTCGTTCGGCGCAGACTTCGCAAGCTCGCCAGTGATCGGCGGGCTCGATCCCTCACGGATGAAGGAACGACACAATGGGTCTTCGAGTCAATACCAACATCGCCTCGATCAATGCTCAGCGTAATCTTTCGCAGAGCACCGAGGCTCTCTCGCGCTCCCTCGAGCGCCTCTCGTCGGGCTTGCGCATCACGCGTGCGTCGGACGACGCTGCCGGTCTCGCAATCTCGGAGCGCTTGCGCTCCCAGGTGCGCAGCTACCAGCAGGCGCAGCGCAACTCGCTCGACGGCATCTCGCTGCTGCAAGTGGCGGAAGGTGCGCTGAACGAGACGAGCGGGATCCTGGTTCGCTTGCGCGAACTCGCGGTTCAGTCCGCCAACGGCACGCTCGGCACCCCCGAGCGCGCGGTAGTGAATGCGGAGTTCCAGGACCTGATCCTGGAGATCGATCGCGTGGCGAACGTGACCGAGTTCAACGGCACGAAGCTGCTCGACGGCAGCGCGCCGACGGTGACCTTCCAGGTGGGCGCCAACAACACGGCGAACGACCAGATCTCGGTCACCGGCGTGGATGCGACGGCGACCGGCATCGGCGTCAACGCGCTCTTGGTGGACACGCAGGCGAACGCCCAGGCGGCGCTCGCGACCCTCGACACGGCGATCACGAATGTGACGACCAAGCGCTCCGGGTTTGGTACGGCGCAGAACCGCCTCGAGTCGACGATCCGGTCGATCGCGGTCGCGGTCGAGAACACCACGGCCGCCGAGTCGCGCATCCGCGACGTCGATGTGGCGTCCGAGACCGCGGCGCTCACGCGTGCGCAAGTGCTGCAGCAAGCGGGCATCGCGGTGCTGGCGCAGGCGAATGTCTCGAGCCAGAACGCTCTCGCACTACTGCGGGGCTGATCGTTCCGGAGAGGGCAGCGCTCGCGGGAGCGCTGCCCTCTCTGGGCAACCGCCCAACGTGAATTAGGGGGAGCGGGCGATGGGCATCCGGCTCGGAGGCCTGGAGAGTGGTCTCGATACCGCCAAGCTGATCGAGGCGCTGCTGAGCGCGGAGCGGCGTCCGCTCGCGCTCGTGGAGCAGCAGAAGAAAGAGTTCGAAGCCAACAAGCTTCTTTTCACGGATCTCGGCAAGAAGCTCACTGCGCTACGAGATGCGGCGGCTTCGCTCGACAACCGCTCGCGAGACTTGACCGGCGCCTCCGCCATCGAAGAATTCCTCGCCTACAAGGCGTCGTCGTCGGACGAGGCCGTCGTGCGGGGGAGAGCGTTCGGCTCGGCCTCGCCCGGCGCGACGGCGCTCCGCGTCGTTCAGCTCGCGGCGCCTCCGCGCCGCGTTTCGAACGCGTTCGCGTCCGACAGCGCAGTCATCGCGAACGCCGGCGACACACTCTCGATCGACTTCGGCGGCGCGAGCCCGATCGCAATCACCGTAGGCGCTGCCGGCGCATCGCTCAGCGATCTCGCCAGCCTGATCAACGCCGACCCCAACAACACTGGCGCGATCCGCGCGCAGGTCGTGTTCGACGGCGCTGGCTACCGGCTGCTGGTGCAAGGGAGCCAGACCGGCGCCGCCAACAACGCGACGCTCACCACGACGATCGCCGGCCCCGGCGGCGCGGCCTTCACGGATGGGGTCGCCGGCCAGGACGCCACGGACGCCCGGCTGGAGCTGTTCGGTCTGGCGATCACGCGTGCGTCCAACACCGTCACCGACGTCCTGCCTGGCGTCACGCTCGAACTGCTCGCGGTGAGTGCGACGCCGGTGCAGGTGCAGGTCGCTCGCGACGACGCTGCCATCGCGACGAAGCTCGAGACCTTCATCACGGCTTACAACGAGGTCGCGAGCTTCATCCGCATCAACTCGAACTTCGACCCGGCGACGAAAAAGGCGGGTGCGCTGTTCGGGGATCAAGCCCTACGCACCATCGCAACGCGGCTGAGTACGGCCTTCCTGAAGACGGTCGGCATCGCCGGGAATCCGCTCACAGGCCTGATAAATCTCGGGGTATCGCTGAAGAGCGACCGCACGCTCGAACTCGACCGCACGAAGCTGGCGAGCGTGCTCGACGCGAACCTGGTCGACGCCCGCCAGCTGCTCGGCGGCGACGGCGTCACCGACGGCGTGCTCGTCACGCTCTCTAAGGCGCTCGATGGGATCCTCGACGTATCAGAAGATCCGACCACCCATGCGCGCCTCGGGTTGCTGATCGCTCGCAAAGACTCGATCGATTCGCGCATCAAGGCGTTCAGCGCGCAGATCGAGCGCTTGGAGCTGCGTCTGGCGGCTCGCGAGAAGTTGCTGGTGGCTCAGTTCTCGCGGATGGAGGCACTGCTAGCGCAGCTGCGCTCTCAAGGCAGCGCGCTGAATGGGCTCAGCTCCACGAACTCCTCGACACGCTGAGCAGTCGCGCGTGGGCCACCGCTACCTGGAAATGGAAATCGCGACGGCGCGTCCGGAAGCGCTCGTGGCGCGCCTGCTCCAGCGCACGCTCGACAAAGTGCGCGAGGCGCTCGCGCGCGGCGACGGCGTTGCCCGCATGCGCGCGCTCGGGCAGGCGATCGACATTCTCGCCGAGCTGCGGCGCGCGCTCGACCTGCAAGCGGGCGGAGAGCTCGCCGCGAATCTGGATCGGCTCTACGAGTTCGCGGCCGACCGCCTAATGCGTGCGGGCGTGACGCGCGAGAGTGGAGCCCTCGAGGACGCGCTCCGCGCACTCGAACCGATCGTGGAGGCGTTCGCCACCATCGCCGTCGCGCAGCCGGCGGCGAGCGGAGGCGCCGCGTGACGCAACCGTCGCTCGAACAGCTCGCGGATCTCACGCGGGCGCTCTTTGCGGCCTGCGCGGCCGACGACCTGGACGCCTGCGAGCGCCTAATCAGCGCGCGCTCGACGCTCGTCGCGGACCTCGCGCTCGTCTTCTCGGGACGCGGCCCGAACGCGACAGAGCGCCGCCTGTTCGACACAGTGGACATGACGGCCAGCGCAGCCGAGACGCAGCTGGCGGCCCGACAGGGCGAGCGGCGCGTCGCGCTCGCGCAGCTTCGCGAAGCGCGCGTCGCAGTGCGCGGGAGCCTCCCGAGCTCCGAGACTCGCGGCACGCTCGGGCGGGCCTGAGATGAGCGAGCCCATCACAACCCTGTCGCGAGCGCTGCTCGAAGAGGGCGCCAGCGCGTTTGCGTCGAGTCTCGCGGGAGAGCTGAGTGCGCGGCTCGGCCGGAGCATCGGCTTCGGGGCTGCGAGCTTCCACGAGGTTGGTGTGGTCGACCTCGTTGCCAGCGACGCAGCTCTCGTCCACCAAGCGCTGCGCTGCGGCGATGATCCGCCGGGGCCGTTGCATGTGCTCTTGCCGAAAGTCGACGCGCTGACGATCGCCGCGCTCGAGCGCCGGCTCGTGGACGATGCGCTGCATGCTGCGCGCGATGGCGCCCTCGACGCTGATGCCAGCGGCGCGCTCGCCCAGGTGATGGAGTCGGTCTCCGACGTGCTGAGGCGCTCGTATCCGACGGCGGAATTGCCGCCGTTCACGATCGATCCGGCCAAAGAGGTCGCCGCGCCGCAGTCCGACCCGACTTGGATCGACGACAGCATCTACTTGCGCATGAGTTTCACGCTCGAGGTGGAGGGCTTCAGCGCGGGCCGGCTCGACCTGGCTTTCGTGCGCTCGCACCTAGCGGTGGGCGCTGGAGTGGCGCGCGAGAGCGTGTGCTTCGTCAGCGTCGGCGACGCAGAACGCAAACGAATCGCCGAACTCGAACCGGACCTCGGCTGGGCGGTGCTCACCGTTGAACCGCGCGACCTCGCCAAGGCGTTCGATGACCGCGTGCTCGAGGCGAGTGTGCTCGTCGTGCCGTGGGACCTCGCAGGCCGCGCGGGAATCGAGTTGGCGGAGAGCCTCGCGCGCGATCCGCGCCTTTCCGAGGCGACCTTGCTAATCGGCCTCGCCCGGCCGACGCGCCTCCAGCTGCTCGCCTCGTTGCGGGCCGGCGCACACGGGATCGTCGCCCATCCTTATAGCGCCGCGGAAATTCGGAGCTGCGTCGAGTCGGCCCGCGGAGCCCCGGAGGTCGCCGTATGAATCACAGAAATCTCAGTAGTTCCAGGGATCTACGCATAGTTTCCAGCGGAGCCGGCGTCACCTCTAGCGCGCGCGGCGCGACTCACGGACATGCTGTGGACCCTGCTCGGTATGGCCTGTGCGATCTACACCGCGGTGGAACTTACGCGCGCTCGGATGCTGCCGACGGCGTTCTCGGGCGGGCGCTTCGGCGCAGTCGATGCCGAGTCGGGGCAACCTCTCGACGTCCTGATCGACCGACGCACTCGAATCGATCCGCGCCTCGTGCGCCGGAGACGTCGCAGGCACGACCGCTAGCGGGGCGTTCGCGCGCCGCTGCGGAGTTCATCCGATGAGCTTCTGGGGGCGCCGCGGCGGCGATGCGGAGAAGAGGAGCCTCCCAGTCGCGGAGCCCAAGGCCGCGGGCGTCGAAGAGCCGGACGACATCGCGCAGCGGGCGATCGAGTCGCTGGTTTTCGCGCTTCGAAGCTGGGGCCAGTTTCCAGTGTCGGCATCGCCGGACGAAAAGGGCGCCGAGAGCAGCAAGCAATTCGAGAACTGGGCGCGGCTGGCCGCGCGCGTGATCGAGATCGACTCGGACGAGCCCTCGCCAAACTGGGACGGGCTCGATCGCTTCGTGCTCGAGCACCGCAAGACCGAACAACGAACGGTCGGCAGGTCGGTCGGGGATCTGCGAGAAGCCTTGTGGGCATTCGTCGAGTGTCTTGGGCGTTCGAGCTCTGAGGATCTCACGGCGGACCAACGTTCTGTGCACCACATCCAGCGGCTGCGGGAAGTGGTCGCGAGCAGCGATGTCGCGGCGATCAAGCGAGAGGCAGTTCTCGCGGCACAGTTCATCCACGCCTCGATCGACGCGCGCCAACACCGGCAGCGCGAGTTCGTAGAGAAGCTCTCCGCGAAGCTTGCGCACGTCTCGGCCGAACTGGTCAACGCGCAGCGCCAAGGGACGACCGACCCGCTGACCGGCCTCTACAACCGCGCCGCGCTCGACGCGCATCTGAAACGCCTGACCGAGATCAATTTTCTGCTCGCGACGCCGGCGCTCATGTTCGTGCTCGATATCGATCACTTCAAATGGGTGAACGACAACCACGGCCACGAGGTTGGCGACAAGCTCCTTCGCCAGCTCGGCGCGCGGCTGCGCGTTACCTACCGCGACGCAGAAGACTTCATCGCCCGCTTCGGTGGAGATGAGTTCGTGATCGTGGTCGAGGGCGCCGAGGTCGGGGCCGAGTCGGCTGTCGCCGACCGGGTCTTGTTTACAATGAGCGAAATCGAGATCTCGACCCCCGGCGAGCCGCTGCGCGTGTCCGTTTCAATCGGCTCCGCTCGCTGCCGCCTCGGCGACTCTCCCGAAGACTGGTTCCGGCGCGCAGACCAAGCGCTCTATCAGGCGAAACGAGCAGGCCGCGACCGACATGTTTCTGCGGACGCGACGACCGCCTGACTGAGATCCGCCAAGGGAGGCTTTCGTCCGCGCGCTCCCAAATCGGAACGCGTCAGCGCAAGTTGAAACGCGTCGCGCACCCGAGCGGCGATCCGAGCTGCGCGATCGCTGGCACGTGGCTTGCTCTCGTGTTCGTGCGGGGGTCCGCATGACCGACACGTCCGAGCAACGCGAAAGCCGCGAGTACTTCCGCGTTCACACGCGCCTTCGCGTCGGACTGCGTGCGCTCACGCGAGCCGAGGCAGAGGAGATCGCGCGCGAAATCACCCAGCGCGAGCCGGGCTACGGCACGCGCATCGATTTCGAGCTCGCCGAATGGCTCGCGCGGATCGAGCGCAAGCTCGACATCGTGTTACGGAAGCTCGGTGCCGAGGCCGAATCCGGCGTTCTGCCGAGCGAAGAACTCGACATCGTGATCTCCGGAAACGGCTTGTTGGTACCGAGCGACGGGTCACTGTCTGTCGCCGGTCAGCACGTCCTCGTCGAGCTGCACCTACCCGGCATGCCGCTGCGGCCGGTGCGCGCGCAGGCCGTCGTCGTGGCGCACGCAGCCGGCGATTCGCTCGAGCTCGTACCTCTCGCGCTACGGGTCATCCACGAGGCGGATCGCGATTCGATCATTCGGCACTGCATCGCGGTGGAGCGGCGGAATCTGCGTCAGCACTCGGTGTCCGCGGAGGACAAGTGACGCGACTCCGCGCTCGCTGCGGCCTGCTCGCGGGCGCGGCGCTGCTCGCCGTTGCCGCGCACAGCGAGCCCAGCGTGCCGCCGCCGAGCCCCTTCCATCTCGTGCATCCCTCGCAGCGCACACCGCGCTTTCTGGACGCGACCGCGCCCTGCTCGCCGACGGAATCTCCCGCGGCGCTCGATTTCCTCGCGCGCATTCGCGACGGCGACATCGCTGGCGCGCAGCGAGGCCTCGCCGCCCTGAAGCTCGCACCCGGACCACCGGGCGACAGCGCATTGCTCGAGGCGACGTTCCGCGCCCGCACCGCCGTTGGCTCCGCGCGCAGCGCGAGCCGGAAGCGGCTATTGGAGATCGCAGAGCGAGAGCCGCGGCCAGCAGCGCGCGCGTGCGCGCTGCTGGAGAGCGCGCGGCTCGCCTTGTTACTGGATCTCCCACTCGAGGCGCGCGTCGATCGCGCGCGTGCGCAGACGAAGCTCGCCAGCAAGGAGTGGCCGGAGCGGCTTGCGGCCACGGCGAGCTGGCTCGCGGCGGAGGAAGCGCACCGCACGGGCGATGAAACCCAGGCTCTACGGCGTTACGCGGAGCTGGCCGACGAGCCGGACGACCGGCTCGCGCTGGCAGCTTGGCTGCGACGCGCCGAGGCCGCGTTTCCCGTGGCCGGGTCCGAAGATGCCAACGGGGCGGCGGAACTCTGGGGCGCCTTCCCGGGCAAGCTCGAGGCAGCGGCTCAGGCGGGACTCGATGTCGAGCCGTGGTCGCTCGTCGCGGGCGAACTCGCTCTGCGCGCGAAAGATTTCTCGGCGGCTCATTATTGGCTGGCGCGCGCGGAGCTGGCGTGGCCTGGCGGTCTCGCTTCGATCCGCAAGGCGGATGCGCTGACAGCGCTCGGTCGCGTGAGCGACGCGCGCAACACGCTCGAACGCGTGCTGCGGGTCGGCGCGAACTCGGATGTGCGCGCACTCGCAGGCTTGCGGATCGCCGGGCTCGAACTCGACGCTGGGCGCCCCGAGCAAGCGCGCGCGGCCAGCGAAGCCGCTGCGAACTCGCCACATCCCGAGCTGCGCGCCGCGGCCTTGGGCCTGCTCGTGCGAGGCCAGCTCGCAAAAGGTTCCGTCACGGAGAGCCTGCGCGCGGGCGTCCGCCTCGCGCACTCCGGCGTGGACGCGAGCTCGATTCCCTACTTCCGCGAGGACATGGAGCGCGCCCTCGCGCAGATCACCGCTGAGAGCGTGGTGTGTAGTGGCGTGCTCCAGGCGCTCGGAAGCCGTACGGACCTAATTGCTCGCCAAGCGGCAGAGCCCACTGCGTTGCTGCGCGTCGCGGACTGCTTCCTGGTCACGGGCATGCCGGGCGCGGCGCTCGACGCCTATCGGCTCGCGGGCCGCACTTACGGCGCGCAGCGCATCCCCGACCTCGCGCTGCGGACGGCGGCGGCCGCCCTGGCTACGGGAGAATTGCCCGCCGTGCATGCCGCCATCGAAGCCGCGACAGCCGAGACGGCCCCGAGTTCGCCGCCGGACGCGGCCTTGCGCTGGCGCTATCTGGCAGCCGCGCTCGCCGAGAAGGAGGGGTTGCTCGGCCCCGCCTTCGACGCGCTTACATCGCTCGCGAATGCCGACGCGCTGCCGATCGAGCTGCGCATTCAGGTCGAGCTGGCGCTCGTGCGAATGCTGGAGGCCGGGCGCGATCCCGTCGCAGGCGTTGGCGCACTCGAGGCGTCGCTCGCGCGCGAGCCAGCCGCCCTGCTGGAGGCGCGTGCCTTCGCTTGGCTTCGCCTGGCAGATCTTCGCATGAGCCGCGGTGCGGTTCCGGAAGCGCGCGCTGCCTACGAACGAGCTGCCGCGCAGCTCCCGAGCGGAGTGCTGCGCGATCGGGCGCTTCACCATGCCGCGTTCGCTGCGGCCGGAGGCGCGGAGCGCAAGGAAGCATTAGACCGGGCAGCGGCGCACGCGTCGCAGAACGCTTGGAGTCGACTCTCGGCGTTGGAGATCCACCTCCAGCGGCTCTCCGAAGAGCTCGACGACAGCGCAATGAGCGAGCCATGAGGCGCGACGCTTTGGCGGGCAGGGCGCTGTCCGCGCTGCGCGATCCCCTCACGCGCATCGCGCTCGCGCTGCAACGGCTGGAGAGCGCGCGCCCGCATGAGCTGCGCGAGCGGGCGGCGGCAATCTCGGGGGCATTAGGGGACGTGGCGGGGCGGCTCGGCGAACTCGAGCGCGCGCTCGGGCCCCGCGAGCAGCGGGCCCACGAACCGCGCAGCGATTGCCGGCCCGCCCTGGCAGAGATCCGCTCGCGCGCATGCGCCGCGCTGGCTGCGCATTCCGCAACGCTCTGCCTCGCGGCCGGCGCTGAGCCGGTCCTCGGAGATCCGGCGGCGGTACGTCGCGCTGCGACGCGTCTGCTCCGGGTTGCGTGCCTGGCGGTGCGCGAGGGCGGCGAGATCACGTTGTCGCTCGAGCGCGCCGGTTCGGGCGCTCGCCTCGGGCTGGAGGTGCGACCGACACGCGACTCGAAGTCGGCCCTAATCGACGAGCTACTCGAACGCTTTGCGCTCGCGGAAGGGGCCGAACTCGAGCGCGAGCCGATGCGCGCCGGTCGACCCCTGCGCGTCCAGCTCCGGCTCGCGGCCGAGGAGGCGCCGTGAGCGTGCTCGTCGCGTGCTCCGATGCGAGCTTGCGCCGCGCGCTCGCGCGGGCGCTCGGACGCGCAGGGTTCGCGTCGCGCGCCGTCGCCAGCGAGAGCGCCCAGGATCACCTGTTAGGCGCACAGGCTCTCGTGCTGGACGTCGAGAACGCGGAGGGCTGCCTCGCGATCGAGCGCGCTCGCCGTCTCGCGCCCGCGCTGCCGATCCTCGCGCTGCTCCGCAGCAGCTCGCCTGCCGCCCTGATTGCCGCTTCGGCGGCTGGCGCCGACGCGACGCTCTGCAAGCCGTTCGCGCCAGCGCTTCTAGAGGCGACGCTCACACGCCTGATGGATGCTCGCGACGATCGCTGCGAGCGCCCGATCGCCCGGGACCCCGCTTATCGCCAGCTCCTCGAGCGCCTCGAAGCGCTGGCTTCGACCTCGCTCACGGTCGCGCTCAGCGGTGAGGTCGGAACCGGCAAGACGCAGCTGGCGCGTTGGCTCCACCAGCGGAGCGCCGCACTCGGTTCGCGGTTGGTAGAGCTTCAGTGCGCGGAGCTCTCCGAGATGTGGAACGCGGATGCGCGCGTGCCGCGTCCGGAGGACGCGCTGCTGGAGGCCGTCGACATGGCGGTCGGCGGCACGCTCGTGCTCGAAGAGGTCGGCGATCTTCCGATCGTTTCGCAGAGCTTGTTACTGAGTTGCCTGAGGGCGGGCCGGCTGGCCGATGCGGACGGCGTGCTCTCGCGCAGCGCGGCGCGGGTCGTGGTCACATCGCGCCGATCGCTTGCGGCCGAGGTCGCAGCCAGGCGCCTGCTGCCGGCACTCGGCATTCACTTCGGGTTCGAGCCGCTGGCGATTCCCGCATTGCGCGAACGTCCGCTCGACCTGCCGGCGCTCGCGCAGCACTTCCTCGAGCGCGCCGCGCGCGCAGCCGGCGAGGCGCCCGCGCGACTCGACGCTGCAGGGCTCGCGGCGCTCGCCGCGCGGCCTTTCCCGGGGAACTTGCCCGAACTAGATGGGCTGATGCGGCGTGCCGCGCTGCTGTTTGCGGGCCGCAGCATCGATTTCGCGCGCCTCGCGCGGCCGCTCGCCGCGGCGCAGCCACTCACCGCGGACGGCGCCACGCTCGATCTCGCGACGCTCGAGCGGGCTACGATCGCGCGCGCTCTCACCGCGAGCGGCGGCGATCGCACGCTCGCTGCCCGCGCGCTCGGCATTCACGTCCGCACGCTCCGCAACAAGTTGCGCGCAACCCGCTGACGCAAGCGGCTTCGCCGCGCGCAGCGAGGCGAAGCGGAGCCAAGTCGAACCGAACGGACGTTTCTTCCGACCGCGTTTCACAGCGTTTCGAGTTGAAACGCGCTTGCGATGCAATTAGGTCGGCGCTGCGCGCGAAACGCACGCTGCGCCTTGCAGAGAGCCTCAGCGCCCTGGCACACCGGTTGCAGTTCTGCCTCCCAGGAGAGGTGGACCCGATGCTCGACAAGCTGCTAGGCGGCTCGATGGCGGAGCTCGAAAGCGCACTGCGTTTCCGCGTCACGCGGCAAGGAGCGCTCGCGGCGAACGTCGCCAACTCGGACACCCCGGGCTATCGGCGCATCGACGTCGAGTTCGCGCCCGCGCTCGAGCGCGCCGCCGAGGGCCTAGCGCGCACCAACCCGTCGCACATCGCGAGCCCCGGCAACGCCGGCGTTCGCGTGCTGACCGGGCCGCCGGGCAGCCGCCCCGATGGCAACGGCGTCGACCGAGATCGCGAACTCGTCGCGCTCTCGCGCAACGCCGGCGAGTTCAGCGAGCGCGCCGAAGTTCTCGCGCGCGTCTTCACGCTTCGCCGCATCGCCGCGACCGGCGAGAACCGCTGAGGGGGCTTGCATGAAACTCGGCGACATCAGCGACCTGGCCGTCTCCGGCCTAATTGCTCAACGCGCGCGCATGGCCGCGACCGCGTCCAACCTCGCGAACGCCGAAACCACGCGCACGCCGGAAGGCGGGCCGTATCGCAGGCGCGATCCGGTCTTTGGCACGACCCCGAGCGGTGGCCCCTTTGCCGACGCGCTCACGCGCTCCTTTCAGCAAGTGTCGCTGCGCGGCGTCGCGTTCGATCCGCGCCCGCCCACACTTCGCTACGACCCGAGCCATCCCGACGCCGACGCGAACGGCAACCTTGCTTTACCGAACGTGAACGTGGTGGAGGAGGTCACGAACCTGCTCTCCGCGAGCCGCTCATTCGAGGCGAACCTGGCGGTACTCCGAAAAGTCCGCGAGATGGCGCAAGCCACCCTCGGCATCGGGCGCGTCGGATGAACGACGTACGCCTAATGGCACTCTCCGCTCGGCCCATCGCCGCCCCGTCGCCTACGCAGCTGCAGCCCGCCTCGGGCGCGGGGCAGGGTTTCGGCGACAAGCTGGCAGCCGCTCTCGACGGCGCGAACCGCGAGCTCGTCGCGGGCGAGCGCGCGGCCAGCCAATTCGCGACAGGCGAGATCGACACGCTCGACGCGATGGTCGCGCTCAGCAAGGCGGATCTCACGCTGCGCCACCTCGTCACGCTGCGCAATCGCGCGCTCGAGAGTCTGCAAGAGGTTCTGCGCCTTCCCCTCTGAGGAGCTCGAATGGCCGCATCGCTCGGACAGCTCGTCGCGAATCTCGCAGCGCTCTCGCCAGCCAGGCAGCTCGCGCTGGCTCTCGCGTCTGCCGGCTCGCTCGCGTTCTTTGCCTGGATCGTGCTCGGCGCCTCGGCCCCGAGTTATCAGGCGCTCTACCGCGGGCTCGAAGCCGAGGAAGCGGCGCGCGTGGTGGAAGGCCTCGGGCAGGAGAAGATTCCGTATCGCCTCGACGATTCCGGTACGAGCGTGCTGGTGCCCGCGACGCAAGTGCAAGAGGCGCGCATCCGACTGGCGGGCCGCGGGTTGCCGAGCGGTTCCGCAGCCGGCTTCGAGTTGTTCGACCGCCCGGCCTTTGGTGTTACGGATTTCGTGCATCGCGTGAACTTCCTGCGCGCGCTCCAAGGCGAACTCTCGCGCACGATCGAGCAGCTCGATCCGGTCGAGCGCGCGCACGTGCAGCTCGCGCTGCCCGAGCGCGGCCGCGTGCTCGCCAGCCGCGACGAGCCAGCGCGCGCGTCGGTGATCGTGCGCCTGCGCCCAGGTCGCGAACTCTCGAGTAATCAGGTGGATGCGATCGTGCACCTGGTCGCGTCGAGCGTCGAGAACCTCGACAGGCGCAACGTGGCCTTGGTGGACGGCGCCGGCCGGCTGCTCGCGCCTCGCGAAGGGCAAGACGGCGAGCTGGCCGGCGTGGAAGGCGGCGCCTCCTACCAGCAGCGCGTCGAGGCGCAGTTGGCCGAGAGCATCGAAACGCTGCTCTCGAAGACGCTCGGCGCCGGCAACGTGGTGGCTCGCGTGCGCGCAGAAATGGACTGGACCGAGCGCCAGGTCACCGAAGAGGTTTTCGATCCCGAGTCTCAGGTTGCGCGCAGCGAGCAGCACAGCACCGAGACTTCTCAGGAAGGCGCGCTCGGCGGTGGTGCGGCCGTGGGCGGCGCGCCTGGCCTGATCGCGAACGATCCCAGTGCGCTCCCGGTGGGGGGCGCCGAAGCCGGGACCAACTCGTCGCGCGAATCCGAGACGATCAATTATGAGATCAGCAAGAAAGTGCTGACGAGCTCGACGCCGCGTGGCGAGGTGAAGCGCCTCTCGATCGCCGTGCTGGTCGCCGACCCGGCCGCGCCAGGGGCAGATGCGGCTGCGGGCGAACCGCCGGCTGCCGCGCCGGCGCCCTGGACCGCCGAGCAGATCGAAGCGTTCGCTCAGCTCGCGCGGAAGGCCGTCGGCTTCGATGAGAAGCGCGGCGATCTGATTACGGTCTCGAGCGCGCCGTTCCGCGCGCCGGATCAATTCATCGCCGGAGAAGAGACGACCCCGATCCGCGACTGGCTGCCGATCGTCGAGTCGCTCGTTCGCGGCGCCGCTGTCGCGCTGGCGCTGTTGTTGTTCGCACGGCTGATCGTGCGCCCGGCCTTGGCGTCGGTCTCGAGGTCGACTTCTCAGGCCGGAGCGCCGGCGGGCGGTTACGCGGCGCTTGGGAGTTCCGAGGCTGGTGCAGGGCTCGGCGCTGGCGAACGCGCGTCCGTCCTCGATGCCGGCAGCGCGGTCATGCCTCCGGCCGATGGCGTGCGTGCGCTCCGCAATTGGCTGAGCCAGGCGTAACCGCATGGACTTCGAATCCCTGAGCGGTCCCGAGAAGGTTGCGATCGTGATGCTGTCGCTGCCTCGCGGCAAAGTGCGCGAACTGTTCGCGCAGCTCGAGGACGACGAAGTCGAGAAAGCGCTCGCTGCCATCTCGCGCATGGACGCGATCCCGAGCCGCGTGCAGAAACAAGTGCTGGCGGAGTTCGAGGATGCCGCGGGCAAGGCGCGCGAAGACGGCCTCCAGGGCGGTCGCAAGCAGGCGCTCGCGTTGCTCCAACACGTCAGCGGGGACGGGCGCGCCTCGAAGATCCTCGAGAACCTCGGCCGCGACGAACAGCGCATCGACTGGACCCTGCGCGCCTTTCAGCCCGAATACATCGCCGAGCGAATCGCCTCCGAGCACCCCCAAACGATCGCGCTGACGCTCTCGCAGCTGCCCGCGCAGCGCGGCGCGAAGATCATCGAGGCGCTGCCAGAGGAGCTGCGCTCCGACGTGATCTTGCGCCTCGCGAATCTCGATTCCGTCTCGAACGACGTGATGGCGAGCCTCGAGGTCGGGGTCGCCGAGCTGTTCGACCGCCGGCCCGTGCCGACTACGCGCGTCGGCGGCCCGAAGGCTGCGGCCCAAATGCTGAATCGCGTGGAAAAAACGGCCGGCGCCGCGATCCTCGAAGAAGTCGGCGCCAGGGATTCCGAGACCGCGACGTCGATCCGCAAGCGCATGCTCAGCTTCGACGACCTAACAGGCGTCGATAAGCGCGGTTTCCAGGCGCTGCTGCGCGAGGTGAACACGCAGAGCCTGGCCGTGGCGCTGAAGGCCGCCTCCGACGAGATGCGCGCGAAGGTCTACTCGAACCTCTCGACGCGCGCGGCCGAGCAGATCCAGGAAGAGATCGAGTTGCTCGGGCCGATGCGGCTCTCCGAAGTCGAGCGCGTGCAAGAAGAGATCGTCGAGACAGCGCGCCGCCTCGAAGCGGAAGGCCGCCTAACACTCGATCAGGGCGGAGGCGGCGGCGATGTTCTCGTCTGAACCGCGGCTGTTCGTTGCACTGGCTGGCGAAGCGGGCGGCGCGGAGTTCGTCGAACTGCCGCTCGCGTGCGGCGCTGCGCGCAGCCAGCCCTCGGCCCGAGTGAGCAGCGCGGACGTGCTCGCGGCGCCGAGCGCCGAGCAGCGCATCGCCGAAGCCTTCGAGCAAGGCCGCGTGCAGGGCGCCGCCCAGGCGCGAGCAGAGCTCGCCGCCGAGGTAGGCGCGACGCTCGCCCAGATCGAGCAAGCGCTCGCCAGCTCCCGCGACGCAGACAATGAGGCGTTGGCAGCCCTGGGCCGCGGCAGCTTGGATGTGGCCGCCGCAATCGCCGAGCGCGTGCTCGGCGCCGTCGCAGCCAGCGAGATCGCGCGGCTCGCGCCATGCCTCGAGGAGGCGCTGCGCGCGCTTCCACCCGCGGCGGTGCGTTCGCTCGCGCTCGCGCCCGACGATCTGACGACGCTGCGCGACGGCGGAGCAGAAGCGCTGGCGGATTTCGCCCAGCGCAACTCGCTCGCGCTGCGCGCCGACGCCACGCTCGCGCGCGGTGAGGTCTCATTGGAAGCGGGCGCGGCGAGCCTCGAACTGCGTTGGCAGAGCATCGTCGCGCGCATCCGGGCGGCAGCCGAAAGCAGCGCGTGCGAGCTGGAGGCGGCGTCGTGAGCGCTCCGCTCGCGAACTTTTTCGCGCGCTCGCGCGCTGCCGTCGAACGTGCGCGGCCTTACAGCGCGAGCGGCCGGGTGACCGCCCTGGTCGGCTCGGCCATGCGCGTCGCGGGTCTCGAGGCGCCAGTCGGTGCGCTCGTCAACGTGGCGGACGGCAGCGCGCACGGCCTCGCCGCCGAAGTGGTGGGCTTCGACGACTCGCAGTGCTTGTTACTGCCGCTCGCGGCGCCGGAAGGCCTGCGCGCCGGAGCGCGCGTTCAGCTTTCCGTAGAGCACGCTCGCCCGCTCAGCGGGCCGGGCTGCCTCGGTCGCGTGATCGATGGCCTCGGGCGCCCGGTCGACGGCGGGCCCGCGCTGCCGCGCGCCGCGTTCAGCCGGCGTGCGCAGATCACAAGCCCGCTGCGCCGACGCCGCATCGAGCAGCCTCTCGACCTCGGGATTCGCGCGCTCAACGCGCTGCTCACGGTCGGCGTGGGCTCGAGGCTCGGCCTGTTCGCCGGCTCGGGCGTCGGAAAATCCACGTTGCTGGGTCAGATCGCCCAGGGCTGCAACGCAGATTGCATCGTGATCGGGCTGATCGGTGAGCGCGGGCGCGAAGTGCGCGAGTTCATCGAACGCGATCTCGGCGCCGCGCTCTCGCGCTCCGTGATCGTCGCCGCGACCAGCGACGAGACGCCCGCGCTGCGCCGCCGCGCCGCCTGGCTCGCGACCGAGCTCGCCCAGAGCCTGCGCGACGCGGGCCGCCAGGTGTTGTTACTGGTCGACTCGCTCTCGCGCTTCGCCGCCGCCCAGCGCGAGATCGGTCTCGCCGCTGGCGAGCCGCCCGCGACGCGCGGCTTCCCGCCTTCGGTGTGGAGCGCGCTGCCGCAGCTGCTCGAGCGCGCCGGCAACGGCGAGGGCGCAGGCAGTATTACGGGGATCTACACGGTGCTGGTGGAGGCGGACGATCCCGAAGATCCGATCGCCGACGCCTGTCGGTCTTTCCTCGACGGCCACATCGTGCTCTCGCGGCGGCTCGCGGAGCGCAGCCAGTTTCCCGCGATCGACTTGCTCGCGAGCATTTCCCGCGTGATGCCGGACGTGATGCACGCCGACGGGCTCGCGCTCGCAATGCGCGCGCGGGCGGCGCTCGCGCGCGAGGCCGACGTCGAAGATCTCGTCAGCGTCGGCGCGTACCGCCCCGGCAGCGATCCGCGCATCGATCAGGCGCTGAAGCTCGCGCCGCGTATCCGCGCGTTCATGAGCCAGCCGCGGGGCGAGCACGCGAGCCTGCACGAAAGCCTCGCCGCGCTGCGCACTGCCCTCGAAACGGAGAGCGCATGAAGCACGGGCTGCGAACGCTCCAGCGCCTGCGTAAGGCGGAGAGAGATCGCGCGCTGCACGCGGTAGCCGGCGCGACGCTCGCGTTCGAGAAGGCCGCTGCACGCAGCGACGAAGCGGAGCTGCGTGCTGCCGCAGCCGCGGCCGTGCGCGCCGAAGCGGAGCGCGCAGGCCGGCCGGGCCAGTGGTGGAGTTCGGCTTCGAGCGGTGCATCGCGGCTCTCCGAGACGGCGCAGCACGAGCTGAAGCAGGTGGCTGAGGCCGAGCAGCGCCTCGCCGAGGCGCGCTCCAGCGCGTTCGCAGCCGAGCGCTCGCTGCGCGTGTTCGACAAGCTCGCCGCGCGCCTTGCACAGCGCGAGCGAAACGAACAGCGGCGCGCGCTCCAGCGCCGCCTCGAAGACGCTGCGGAAGCGATTCGTCGCGCGCTGCCCGCGCTGTTCCTCCTGCTTGCGTTCGCAGCCGCGCCCGCGCGCGCGAACGAGCCCGATCCGGCGGTGGTTCCGTTGCTCGCCGAGCTGCGCGCGCGGAATGCCGAACTCGACCGGCGCGAACTGGCCGTCGCCGATCGCGAACGGCATGCGAAGGAACTCGAGCGCTTGGCCGAGGCGCGTCTGGCCGAGGCGCGCACGCTCGTCGGCACTGTCGAGCAGCGCATCGCGGCTTGGAAGGCCGAGCAGGGCGACAAGTCGATCGCAAGGCTCGCGCGGGTTTACGCGGAGATGCCGCCGCGCGCCGCCGCTCCGCTGCTCGGCAGACTCGAGCTCTCGCTAGCGACGCGCATCGTGGCCAAGATGAAGCCCGATCAGAGTGCGGCCCTGCTTCCGTTCCTAACACCAGAGCGCGCGCTCGCGATGAGTTGGCTCGTCGCGCATCCGCTCGCGCTCCGCAGCGACGCCGACCCTTCGGCCGCGGAGCTCAGCCCATGATCTCGATCGTCTCCAGCGAGGCCTCGCCGAGCCCCCGGCTTCGCGAGGCGCGACCGCTCGATTCGCCGGCCTTCGGCGCGTTGATCGCGGCGCTGTTCGCGCAGCTCGGCAGCGCACCGCTGCAGCCCGCACCGGCAGCGGTCGAAGCGCCGACCGCAGCAGAGGAAGCGGACGCGCTGGAAAACTCGGCCGACCTCGTCGAGAGCGCCGAGGCGCTCGCGCGCGAGTTCGGCGGGCTAGCCGTCGCGCCGCCGGTTTCCGACGCTGCGCTCGCCACGACCTCCGCGACAGCGGGGCTTCCCGTTGTACCGGCGCCAGCCGCCGCGCCAGCACCCCCGACTGCACCGGCTCTACCCGCCGCCGCCGCACCAGCGCAGCTCTTGCCCTCGCCGCAGCCGCTGGCTGGCGAAGTGCGCGACGACTCCGCCGCCGCGCTCGGACGCGAGCCCGCGACAGCGAGCGAGGTCGCGAAAGCCGCGAGCGAGCAGGCGAACAGCGCCTCGACACGGCCGACCCCGAGTGAGAGGACCCCGAGCGAGAGCGCGCCCGCAGAAGTGGAGGCGATTGGTGCGCAGCCCGCTGCGAGCGCGGCCACGATCGAGTCCAAGCCGGAACTTGCAAGCGAGCGCGAAGCGCGCAGCGAAACACAGTCGCACGCGCGCGCTTCTCAGGGGTCTTCCAGGGATCTGGGCCGCGCGTCCGTCGCGCTGCTCCCGAGGCGAGTGCCCGAGCTTGGCGTCGAGCCCTTGCCGCGCGAGACGACGGCTACTTCGGAGGCCGCGCCGCGCGTCGAGAGCGCGCCCGCACCGGCGGCGTTCGCGACCGAGCGACCGGCCCCGCAACAATCCGTCGCGCCTAACAGCGGGCCGATCCTCGAGCGCATCGCTTGGCTCGCCGAGCAGGGAGGCGGCAGCGCGCGCCTGCATCTCGATCCGCCCGAGCTTGGCGAGTTGGAGATCGTGGTGCGTGTGCGCGGCAGGCGCGTCGACGTGCACTTGCGCGCAGAGGAAGCCGGCGCGCAGCAAGCCGTGCTCGAGAGCCGCGAGCGCTTGGTGGAAGCGCTGGCCGCCAAGGACTTCCGCGTCGACGAGTTCAGCGTCGGCGGGGGCAGCCGCGAACGCAGCGAGCACGGGTCTGGGGAGCCGACGCGCGAACGCGCCGCGGCTTCGCCCGAGAACTCGCGAGAGAACACCCCGACTCGCGCACCCAACAGTTCTCGAACCGCCGAGCTTCGGCAAGCGCCCGCCGGCAGCATCGACCTTCGGGTCTAAGGAGTTCTCATGGACATCGCGAGTCTCACAGCGACGACGAGCGCTTCGGCCGCGCAAGCGACGGGGGGCACGCAAGATCTCGGCCGCAACGAGTTCCTGCGCATGCTGATCGCGCAACTCGAGAATCAGGACCCGCTGAATCCACAGGACGCCACCGAGTTCACGGCGCAGCTCGCGCAGTTCTCGAGCCTCGATCAGCTGTTCGGCATGCGCAGTTCGATCGACGCGCTTTCGAAAGTGCAGTCGACCGCGCAGTCGCTGTCCGCGGCTTCGCTGATCGGGCGGCAGGTGACCGCGGAGACTTCGCGCGTCGAGATTCCCGCGAGCGGTGCGCCGCCCGAGCTGAGCTTCGAAGTGGACGCCGCCACGAGCTTGCTAGGCGCCGAACTGCGCGATGCGAACGGCGCCGTGGTCGCGCGGCTCGGCGCGCGCGATCTCGCGGCCGGACGCACGCAGGTGCCGTGGTCCGCTCTCGGCGGCGCGCCGCCGCCGCCGGGCGTCTACACGCTCTCGGCGACGCCCGCAGGCGGCTCGATGGCGCCGCGCGTGCTGGTGGATGCGCGCGTCACCGGCGCCACGTTCGCGGACGGCGCGCCCACGCTGTTGTTGGGGTCGATCGCCGTCCCCGTGAGCCAGATCCGCCAAGTGCGCGAGTAGCGCCACACGCATCGCGACACGTCGAACTTTTCAATCACAAACGAGGTAATCAAGCATGTCTCTCTCCAGCGCAATGTTCGCCAGCGTCACGGGCCTCGACACCGCGTCGACCGCGATCTCGGTGATCGGCGACAACATCGCCAACGTCGGAACCCCCGGCTTCAAGGAACGCCGCGCCGAGTTCGCCGACGTGCTCGGCCAATCGCTCGCCACCAGCGGCGGCTTCGCGCAAACCGGCGGGGGCGCAACCGTTCTCAATGTCAGCCAGATCTTCAGTCAAGGCAGCTTCGAGACGACTTCGCGCGTCACCGACATGGCGATCGAAGGTCAAGGCTTCTTCGTCCTGGATGGCGTCCAAGGCCGCAGCTACTCGCGCGCGGGGTTATTTTCGTTCGACCGCAACGGTTTGCTCACCGATCCGCTCGGCATGCGTGTACAGGGCTACGGGATCGATCCGGTGACGCTCTTGCCGACGAGCCAGGTGGGAGACATTCAGATCAACAACGCCGTCTCTCCGCCGCGCGCGAGCTCGACGATGCAGCTGTCGCTGAACCTCGACGCGAACGCGCAGATCCTTGCCTTCGATCCCGCCAACACGAACGGCTCGACCAATTTCCAGGTCGGCATGTCGCTCTACGACACGCTCGGCAACGCACACCAGTCGGAGATCTTCTTCAACCGCACCGGCTCTAACACCTGGAGCTGGAACGCGACGCTGCCGCCGGCGGATACCACGCTCCCGCTCGCGGGTCCGAACGACACCGTGGTGGTGCAGGGCTCCGGCACCTTGACGTTCGACAACACGGGCAACCTGACGGGCATGACCGGTTCGCCGCTCAACTATCAGTTCTCCGGCGGTGCAGCCGCGAGCCAGCCCGTCGCAGTCGCCTTCGGTCCGATCGCGGGCGCCGGAACCGGCACGCCGACCACGCAGTTCGGATCGGCGAACTCCGGCGTCAACTCGAAGACGCAGGACGGCTTCCCGCCGGGAACCCTCACCAGCCTCGCGGTCGATCGCAGCGGCTTCGTCACGGCGACCTTCTCGAACGGCGAGACGCGACCGATCGCACAGGTCGCGCTGGCCTCGTTCGCTTCCGTCGAGGGGCTGCGCTCCATCGGAAATAACAACTGGGGCGAGACGCGCGAATCCGGCCAGCCGCTGATCGGGAACCCGCGCACGAGCCAGTTCGGGTCGATCCGCGCGAGCGCCATCGAGCAGTCGAACGTCGACCTGGCGGCCCAGTTCGTGCGCTTGATCCTTCAGCAGCGCGCGTTCCAGGCGAACACGCGCACCATCTCCACCACCAACGAGCTGCTCGCAAACCTCGTCCAACTCGGCCAGTAGAGCCGCGCCCTCGCGGCGGAGACGTGTCATGTCGGAAAACAGCGGCGGTGTGATCGCCTTGCTCGTGCGCGAAGGCGTGCTCTCGGAGCAGCAGCTGCGTCACGCCGAACGCATCCAAGCCAAGCTGAAGCCGCCGCGGCCGTTGCTCACAATCCTGAAGGAGCTGGGGCACGTCGACGACGCGGCGATCCAGGAAGTGCTGTCGCGAAACCCGGCGGAGCTGCGGCTCGGCGAGATGCTCGTCGATCTCGGCCTGGTCACCGAGGTGGAACTCGCGCGCGTCATGGCCAAGCAGCGCGAGGCGCCGGGCAAGCGGCTCGGCGAGTTGCTGCTGAGCGAGGATCTGCTCTCCGAGGATCAGCTGTATCGCACGCTGGCGCTGCAGCTCGGACGCCCACTCGTCGCGCCCGAGTTCGAGCCGATCGACGCTGCGCTGCTGCGCATCGCCCCGTTCGATTATTGCCGCCAGCATCGCTTCATCCCGCTGCGCCGAGAAAAGGGCAAGGTCGTCGTCGCCTTCGCGGATCCGGTCGACGAGCAGGCGCTGCAGGCCGCGCAGCAGTTTTTCGGAGCAGACACCACCGAGCGCGTGCTTGCGACGCCACGCTCGATCGAACTCGCCTGGGAGCGTGTGCTCGCGGCGCGCAAGCCCGGTGGCGGGACGAAGGATCTGGACACGGGCGCCGTCGTCGCGGCGGTCGACCAGCTGATCGAGGCGGCTGTCGAGTGGGGCGCGAGCGACATTCACATCGAGCCGCTCGCGGACCGCATCCGTGTGCGCTTCCGGGCAGACGGGACGATGGTGACTTATCGCGACCTTCCGACTTCGCTGCTCGCCCCGCTCACGAGCCACCTCAAGATCCTCGCTGGCGCCGACATCGCCGAGCGGCGCAGGCATCAGGGGGGGCGCTTCACGAAGCCGCGCGGCGGCCGCGAGCTCGATCTGCGCGCCTCTTTCTACGTGACGGTGCACGGCCAGAAAACGGTGCTGCGCCTGCTCAACCGCGATCGCTCGCTCGTGCCGATCGACGAGCTCGGCATGCCGCCCGTGACGCTCCAGCACTTCAAGGACGACGCGCTCGAACGACCGAGCGGCGTCATCCTAATTACAGGGCCAACGGGCTCCGAAAAAACCTCGACGCTCTACAGCTGCGTCAGTTACCTGAACGACGGCAGCAACGCGATCATCACGGCCGAAGACCCGGTCGAGTACGTGATCGACGGCGTGGCCCAGTGCTCGCTCAATGCGGCTCTCGACATGACCTATGAGGAATCTCTGCGCCACATCGTGCGCCAGGACCCCGACATCATCGTGATCGGCGAGATTCGCGACACGTTTTCGGCCCAGGCCGCGATCCAGGCTGCCCTGACGGGGCACAAGGTGCTCTCGACCTTTCACACCGAGGACACGATCGGCGGCTTGGTTCGCCTGCTCAACATGGAGATCGAGGCGTTCTTGATCTCCTCGACGGTAGTGAGCGTGCTCGCGCAGCGGTTGTTACGCCGCGTCTGTGAGCACTGCGCGCAGCCCTACACGCCGACCGCGTCGGATTTGCGCCAGCTCGGCTACACCGCGGGGGCGCTCGACAGCACGCGCATGCGCAAGGGGCGTGGCTGCTCGAAGTGCCGACGTACCGGCTACGCGGGCCGCATCGCAGTGTTCGAGCTGCTCGTACTCGGCGAAGAAGTCCGCGAGGCGATCCTGAACCGCAAAGCTTCCTACGAGATTCGCAAGATCAGCCGTGAGAAGGGGCTGGTCTCGCTGCTCGAGGACGCGATCGTCAAGGCCGCGCGCGGTGAAACGACCGTCAGTGAAATCATCGAATCGATTCCGCGGCTCGACCGGCCGCGCACACTGGAAGAGTTGCACCTGCTCTTGGGGGAATGAGATATGGCCCAATCCTTCAGCGAGCTGGTGGAAGCCCAGATCGCCAGCAACAAGACCAAGCTGCCGATGTTTCAGGGCGCCGCAGCGAAGCTCCAGCAAATGCTCGCCAATCCGCCGGACAGCAGCGAGCCGCTCGAGCAAGCGATCAGCAGCGACGCGGTCCTCGCGAGCGCGGTGCTGCGCGTCGCGAACTCGAGCTTCTATGGAGGCCTCGCGCAGGTGAAGACGGTGCGCGATTCGTTGGTGCGCCTCGGGATCGATCAGGTGACTCGCATCGCCCTCGTCGTCTCGCAGCAGAGCGCGTATCGCGTGCAGGCGAAGGATCTCTCGCCGCTGGTCGGCGCGCTCTGGAAGCACGCACTCGCGACGGCGCTGGGCGCGCAGTGGCTCGCGCAGCGCAGCGGGCGCGGGGATCTCGCAGGCGAAGCTTTCCTCGCCGGCATGGTGCACGACATCGGGAAGCTGCTCGCGATTCGCGTGATCGACGACCTGCGTATTGCGCGCGCGGATTTCAAGCCGGCTCCGCAACTGATCTCCGAACTCCTCAGCGGCACACACGCTCGCTACGGCGCTGTCCTCGCGAAGCAGTGGAACCTGCCGGAGTCGTTCGCGCGCGTGATCGAGCACCACCACGATCCGCAGCCGGCGGATTCCGACACGCTGCTGATGAGCGTGCGACTCGCGGACAACGCGGCGAACGCGCTCGGCTTCGGCATTGGGGCGAAGCCCGAGGGCCAACTCGCGGGGACGCTCGAGGCGCAGGCTCTCGAGATCGATGAGATCGCGGTGGCGGAACTCGAGATCCATATCGAGGACGCGCTAGCGGCCTTTGCATCGGTCGGCGCGTAGCGCGTCCGCAGCTACCGCGTCGACTTCGCTCGCTTACGGGTCGCTGCGCGCGGCGAAGCGCCGCTTGCTCGTTACCGGCGTCGCGGGAATGCAAGCGCTGAGGCGCAGCGAACGGGGAGGCCACTGTTCGACTTCGCTCGCTTACGGCTCGCTGCGCGCGGCGAAGCGCCGCTTGCTCGGGCGGAGCGCACTCTCGACGGCGGCCTGCATGCGGCTCTCTCGCTCGGCGGCTCCCGCGCTCGGGAACAGTTCGTCCGCGCCGATGACGCGGCCGAGCGCGTCGCGGTAGACCGCGTGCCGGCGCGTGAACTGCGTCGGTGAAGCGAGCCCCGCGGCTGCCGCGAGGGAGGCGAGCCCGGCGCGCGTCGCGATCACGTAATTCATCGCGCGCCACTTCTTTTCGTCGACCACCAGCGCACGCATGCGCAGCGGGTCGGTCGTCGCGACGCCGGTCGGGCACTGATTGGTGTGGCACTTCTGCGCCTGGATGCAGCCGACCGAGATCATGAAGGCGCGCGCGACGTTCACCAGATCGGCGCCGAGCGCGAGCGCAAGCGCGGCGCGATCGGCCGAGAACAGCTTGCCGGACGCGATGATCTTCACGCGCGAGCGCACGCCGGCGGCGCACAGCGCGTCGTCGAGCAGCACCAGGCCCGAGCGAATCGGCAGGCCCACGCTGTCCGCCATTTCCTGATAAGTGGCGCCGGATCCGCCTTCGCCGCCGTCGACCGTGATCCAATCCGGCCCGTCGCCGCGTCGCGCCATCGCCGCGGCCAACTCGTCGCCCGCGCCCGGGCCGCCCATCACGACCTTCACGCCCACGGGCTTGCCGCCGATTTCGCGCATGCGCGCGACGTGATCGAAGAGCTCGTCGACGCTGCCCAGGAACTGGAAGCGATTAGGCGAATCGACGGACTGCCAGGCGGGGACCCCGCGCAGCCGCGCGATCTCTTCGTTGACCTTGCTGCCCTCGAGGTGGCCGCCGCGGATTTTTGCGCCCTGATGCAGCTTGAGTTCGAAGCCGCGCAGCTGCGGGATCGCGGCTTTGCGCGCGAACTCGTCCCAATCCCAGCGCCCCTCCAGCGTGCGCACGCCGAAACAACCCGGCCCGATCTGGAAGATCACGTCGCCGCCGCCCGCGAGGTGGTGCTCGGAGAGGCCGCCTTCGCCCGTGTTCAACCAACTTCCGGTCGCGAGCGCGGCGCCCTCGGCGATCGCGCGAATGGCGTGGCTGCCGAGCGCGCCATACGACATTCCCGAGACGCCGATTTGCCCGCGCACGACCCACGGCTGCGCGAGGTCGCTGCCAATCTGGAGCGCGTGCTCGTCGCTGAGCGTCCATGTGGCGGCTGGCGTTCGCTCGAGGTGCTCCGCGCGGTGCAGCAAACCTTCGTGATCGATCGCGTAGCGCTGCGCCTCGAGGGTGGCGCGCATGTCGACGCCTAGATCGCTCGCGAGCGTCGGGAAGAGGGCGTTGCGGAGGAACCAGCCGGGCTGGTCGAAGTCGCGCTTCGAGCCGAACGAGATCAGCGTCTTCAAGTACTTCGACGCGAACACGATCGACAGGAACTCGTTCCGCGAGAACGGCTTGCCCGAAGAATCGCCGTCGAACAGGTACTGCCGCAGTTCGGGGCCGATGTGCTCGAGCAAATATCGCAGGCGCCCGAGCAGCGGGAACGCGCGCAGCACCGCGTGCTGCGTCTGCGTGCGATCGCGCAGCCACCAGACGAACAGCACGGCTAGGGGACCCGTGAACATGGCGGCGGTGAGCGCGAACGAAATCAGCTGGAGCCAGGAGACGTCGTTCATGCGCGAGGCCGCTCGGCGCCGAAGCCGAACAAGCCGCGTTCCCGGATGAGTCGCGCGACGCGCTCGGGAACGGCGTCCTCCCAGGCGCGCGTGCCCTTGCGAATCGAATCGAGCACCTGCTTCGAGTAGAAGGGCAGCAAGCGCTCGTCGTAGCCCGAAAGCGCTACCAGCGAGCCGCGCTCGCACAAGTAGCCGTGCAACTGCGCGAGGCCGCTCGGCACCTCGAGCGAGCGCGCGTCGACGATGCGCTGTGTGATCGGATCGAGGAACGGATACACGAATACGCGCAGGTGATTACGGAACAGCCGCCCGAAAGCTTCGAGAACGCCGCCGTCGAGCTCGTCGTAGAAGCGCTCCTCGAAGACCTCGCGCAACAGGTTCGCGCCCATCACCAGTGCGATCGGCTTGCGGGTATGACGGGCGACGAAGCTGGCGAGCTTGAAGTACTCGAAATAGTTCGAGATCAACACCGTGTATCCCATGGCGGCCAGCGCGTCGGCGCGATCGAGGAAGTCGCGCAAGTCGAGCGCACCCTCCGACAGCAGGTTGCGCATGGTGATCTCGGCGAGCACGACCGGCTCTTCGCCGCCGAGCTCGGCGCGGAACGCCTGGCGCGCGCAGCCGATCATGTCGAGATGCACGCGCGTCACCGGACGGAAGCTGCCGCGCTCGATCAGCACCGGCTTGCCGTGCAGCAACTCGGAGGGCTGGAGCAGCGCACCGTCGGGTCCGAAGGCCGCGACGCCCGACAGCCCGAGCTCGACGAGCCGCAGGCTCATTACGCGATTGTCCACCTCGCTGAAGCGCGCGCCTCCGAACTCGATCAGGTCGATCTCGATGCGGTCGGTCGAGAGGTCGTCGAGCAGCGAGCGCAGCAACTTCTCGGGGTCGCCGTGCAGGAAGGCGGCGCCGTACACCAGGTTCACGCCGACGATGCCGAGCGCCTCCTGTTGTTGGGCGGCATCGCCATCGAGCATGCGCACGTGAAGCAGGATCTGACTCGCGGGCTCGCACGGCTCGGCTTGGAACTTGATGCCCATCCAGCCGTGGCACTCGCCGGTGCCTTTGAAGCTGCGCGCGGTGACGGTGTCGGCGAACGAAAAGAACGCAGTCTCGGCGCCGCGGGATTCCGCCAAGCGCTCGCGCAATAACAGCTGCTCGCGCTCGAGCATCGACAGCAAGCGTTCGCGACAAACGTAGCGATGACACGGGCCGTAGATCGCGTCGCTCACGGTCATGTCGTAGGCGGAGATGCTCTTCGCGATCGTGCCCGCCGCGCCGCCCACGCGAAAGAACCAGCGCACGACTTCTTGGCCCGCGCCGATCTCGGCGAAGGTCCCATAACGGCGCGCGTCCAGGTTGACGGCGAGCGCCTTGCCGCGCGCATCGCGCGGCTCGACCGGAGCGCTCATTGCGCTTTTCCTCCGACCGCTTGATTCGGCGCGCGCGCCAGCGGAACCGATCGCGTGTTCGCGCGAGACGGCGCGCAGGGTTTCGCGTAGGCGAAGCGGGCCCCCCGCGAGAGCCTCACGACTCGGCGCCGGCCGGCCGAGTAACGCGCTGGTCCGCGCACGCGTACCGGACGTTCCGAGCCTGGAGGCGAGATGCGGACACTCATCGTGGATGACTCGCCGGGCTTCCTACGCTTGCTCGCGGCGTTCCTTCGCGACTCGCCTTTCGCGAGCGACGGCATCGCGGAGGCGTCGGACGGGCAGCAGGCGCTCGACCGACTCACGCAGGAGGCGTTCGACCTCGTCGTGACCGATGTCGAGATGCCCATGCTCGACGGGCGCCAGTTACTGCGCGCGATGCGTGCGACGCCCGCGTTCGCGCACATCGACGTCGTCATGCTCGGCGGCGGCCTCACGGATGACGACGCGAGCGACCTGCTCGCGCTCGGCGCCGCAGCGGTGCTTCGCAAGCCCTTCGACCGAGCGCAGTTGATCGCGGTGCTCAGCAGCATGCTGAGCGCGCGCAGTTAGGCCGGAGGCTCGAGCGCGCGCCAGACCGTCTCGATCAGCTGCGCGTAGCGGAATGGCTTCTCGAGCACGACCAGATCGGCGCGATCCGCCGGGATTCTGTGCACGGCGCCGCTGCAGAGCACGACATGAAGGTCCGGCCGCTTCCGGCGCAGCGCCTCGATCAGTTCGAGCCCGTCGCCATTGGGCATGATGAGGTCGACCACCGCGCAGGAAATTTCCGGCTCCCGCTCGACGAGCGCGAGCGCCGTCGCTGCGTCGCGGGCCTCGAACACACGAAACTTTGCGAAGCCGAGCATCGCGGCGCACACCCGGCGAACGCCGTCGTCGTCGTCGACGATCAACACACCGACGTCTGCGTGGCGCGGCCGCGCGAGATTCGCCGCGAACGCTTGCTCCGCCTGAACAGCGCGCTCCGCCAAGCACGGGACCTCGATGCGAAACGTCGTGCCGCGGAGCGTCGCGCCCGCCACGTGGATGCGGCCACCGTGCCGGCGGACGACGTTGCTCACCACCGCGAGCCCGAGCCCGTGGCCCGTAGCCTTGGTCGAGAAACGCGGCTCGAAGATTCGCCGACGCGTCGCTTCGTCGAAGCCCGGGCCGTCGTCCGAGACTTCGAGCAGCGCCCAATCGCTGGGTGTCTGCTTGTTGGGCGGATCCAGATCCTGAACGCGACCGGTCGCGACCCGAACCGTGCCGCGCCTCTCGCCGATCGCCTCGCCGGCGTTGACGACCAGATTCAGGACGACCTCGCGGATCTGCGGGGGGTCCGCATCGATCCAGAGCGGCGCGTCGGCGAGCGCGAACTCGAGTTGCACGCTCTTGGGCAGGCCCGTGCGCAACAGGGATTCCTGACTTCGCAGGATCTCGTTCAAATCCACAGGGCGCAGAGGTGCTGCCGCGGCCCTTCCGGCGGCAGCCAAGAGCTGGCGGGACAGGTCTGCCGCCTGTCGGCTCGCGGTGACGATCTCAGCGAGGTACGGGCGAAGCGGAGAGTCGCTGGGAAGCTGCTGCGCCATCAGATCCCCGACGCCGAGCGAAATCGCGAGCAGATTGTTGAAGTCGTGGGCGACCCCGCCGACGAGCAACGCGAGATTGTCTCGCTGCAGCGCCTCGCCGCTCTCCTCGGGCCGCTCGCGCTCGGGCAGGCTGTCGCGGGGAATCTCGCGCGCCGTCGCAACGATGCGTTCCTCTCCCGAATCCGGCTTCAGCGCGACTGCGCGCACTTCGAGCCAGCGCCAGCCGTCCTCCACATCGCGCCATCGGAACACGCTGGGCTCGTACCCGACGCCGCGGACGCTCCGCTCGAGGCTGCGGCGCGCACGCTTCCGGTCGTCGGGATGGATGAAGGAGTACACATCACGGCCCACCAGGTTCTCGCCGTACCCCGCGAAACTGGGCGGGAACTGGCCCGCACCCAAAATTGTGCCAGCACTCGAGAGGTCGAGGGTGGCCTCGACCGGCTGGCTCGTGTTGCTCGCAACAGCCGGCCGCCGTGCGGGCTCGCGAACGGCCCGCTCCGCGCTCGGCGGCGCGTCGCGAAACACCAGAATACCGCGCCGCTCTCCGTCAGGTCCCGCATACGAACCACCGGCGCTCTCGAGGGTTCGCCAGGAGCCGTCGCGATTCCGCATGCGGGCGACAGATGGCACCCAGTCCGACGGCGCCTCGATGAATCGCGTCATCGAGGCAGTGACCAGCGGTGCGTCGTCGGGATGCAACCCCGGCAACTGCTTCGCGATGTCGCGCAGGTTGGTGCCCACGAGCGAAGCTGGCTCGACCGAGAGCTCGCGAGCGCGCGGTCCCACGTAGACGATCGTTCCGTCGGCGGCCACCTCGGTCACGAAGTGCGCCGTGTGTTCGGCCACAGCCTGAACGCGAGACTCACTGGCGTCGCGCTCCCGGCGCAGCTGATCCACCTCGCTCGCGTTGCGGAGCTCGCAGGCGACCAGCGGCATGCCCGCCAGCGGCCAGAGCGTCAACTCGAAGACGAACTCGCCGCTCGGCAGCGTCACGCGAGACTGGATCGAAGCCGATTCGCCCGCTGCGAGCACGCTCGTGAGCGTCCGCCGAAAGCCGGCAGCCTCAGAGCCCATGTACTCCTCGGCGGGGCGGCCGATGATCGCCTCGCGTTCGCCGAACAGGAACTCTGCGCCGGGTCGGCGCTTGCCGAAGACGGCGACGCAGCGCGCCTCGGCGTCGAAGACGATGATCGGAGCCGAAGGGAGCTCTGACAGAGTGGCCAACGCAATCGACGCGGTGTCCACAACTCTTCCTCTCGCGCCTACCGCATCCGGAATTTCGGTGTCGGGGATCACGAATTCGAGGGTTGCTGCACGACATTTATTAGGCAAGGCAAGGGCCCTTGCGTCTAGCATGCGTACGCGAACCTCACAGCGAAGGAGTCGGCATGGATCTGGGCATTCGTGGTAAGCGCGCGGCGGTTGCAGGCGCGTCCGCCGGGCTCGGCTTCGCGACAGCGCGAGCGCTCGCGGCCGACGGCGTGCGCGTCGCCATCTGCGGGCGCGATCGCGCGCGC
>JANNDT010000188.1:0-3652 GCA_031387905.1 Deltaproteobacteria bacterium | reverse complement strand
GGATCTCGCCAAGAACTACCCCGGCGATCGCATCCTGGTGAAAGGCGTCACCGTAATCGCCGGGCCAAACCCGCAGAAGGACCCTGGCAACGATTTCCTCTCGTGGAAGCCGACCGGCTGGGCCGCCGCGGATGTCTACGCGCAGGCTGGCATTGTGAGGCCCTTCGACGAGATCGACATCGCGCAGGTGCACGATTGCTTCACGCTCACCGAGCTGCTCACGTACGAAGATCTCGGCTTCATCGAGAAGGGCGCGGCCAAGGAGCACATCGCCAACGGCACCTTCGAGTTGTCGGGCGAGCTGCCCGTGAACACGGATGGCGGGTTGAAGGCGTTCGGCCACCCGACCGGCGCGACGGGCGTGCGCATGATCTACGAGAACGTGCTGCAGTTGCGCGGCAAAGCGGGCAAGCGCCAAGTCAAGGACGCGCGCGTCGCGCTCAGCCATAACATCGGCGGTCACCCGACGGCGTGCGGGATCGCGATCATCGCGAAGGATTGAGCGTGCCTGGAACCGTGCACTTCGAGAAAGCGGATGGCGTCGCCACGCTCACGCTCGATAACCCGAAAGCGCGCAACGCCTTCGACTACGAGATGACGCAGCAGTTGCGGCGTCATTGGGGCGAGATCGCGCGCGATCCCGAAGTGGTGTGCGCGATCGTGACGGGCGCCGGCGAGAAAGCGTTTTGCACAGGCTGGGACATCACGTCCACCGCGCAGGGGGCGAGCCAGCATTACGCCCACGCGAAACGGCTCGACGCGCCGTACTCGCAGATCACCGCGCTGCAGAACCGCTGCTGGAAGCCAGTGATTACGGCCGTGAACGGCATGTGTGTGGGCGGCGGCCTGCACTTCGTCGCGGACGGCGACATCGCAATCGCCGCCGAGAGCGCGACGTTCTTCGACACGCACTGCGAGGTGGGCCTCGTGGCCGCGCTCGAGCCCGCGAGCCTGGCGCGCAAGATTCCGCTCGATGCGGTGATGCGCATGGCGCTGCTCGGCAGCGCGGAGCGCATGAGCGCCGCGCGCGCGCGCGAACTCGGCCTCGTGGGCGAGGTGGTGCCCGCTGCGAGCTTGATGACCCGCGCGCGCGAACTCGCCGCGATCATCGCGCGGCAGTCCCCGACCGCGCTCGCGCGCACCAAGCGCGCGATCTGGACCAGCCTCGAGCACGGCATCGAAGCGGGTCTCGACGCGGCGCACGCCGTGCTCGACGAGCACACCAGCCACCCCGATATGGTGGAAGGCACGCGAGCGTTCCTCGAGAAACGCAAACCGCGCTGGGCGCCGTACACGGGGGAGTGAGCGCGGTGCCGGATTTCATATTGACGGACATCAGCGACCAGATCGGCACGATCACGCTGAATCGCCCGGATAAGTTGAACGCCTACACCACCGAGATGGGCGACGAAGTGACCGCGACGATTCGCGCGTGGCGCGACGACCCGGCGGTGCGCGTCGTCATTCTGACCGGTGCGGGCCGCGGCTTCTGCGCGGGCGTCGATCTCGAGCACCTGAGAGCGCACCAAGCGGGGCAGAACGCATCCAAGGGCCCGCGGCTCGGCGACGAGGATTTTCTCAAGAAACTGCCGCTCGAGTTGACTGAGTATCCGAAGCCTCTAATCGCTGCGGTGAACGGAGCGGCCATCGGCGTGGGCGTCACGATGATTCTGCCCTGCGACATTCGCATCGCCGCCGACAGCGCGAAGCTCGGCCTCGCGTTCGTGAGACTCGGCATTCTGCCTGGCCTCGGCAGCACGCACCTGCTGCCGCGCATCGTTGGCCGCGCGAAGGCGCTCGAGCTCGTGCTGAGCGCGCGCACGCTCAGCGCGCAGGAAGCCGCGGCGTGCGGGCTCGTCAACAAAGTGGTGCCCGCGGAGAGACTGATGGCCGAGGCGCGTGAGCTCGCGGCGCTGATCGCCGCGAACCCCCCGAGCGTCGTGACCGCCGCGAAGGCCGCGATCAATTACGGCCACGCGCACTCGATGAGCGAGGCCATGCACAACGAGGAACGCGCGAGCAAAGAGCTGCGCGAAAAGAAGAGCTGAGGCTCGGAGGCGAGATGAATTTCGAGTTGGCTCCCGAAGAGCGCGCCTTCGAAGCCGAGGTCGAGCAGTTCCTGCGCGAGAACGACTCGCCCGACGTGATGGACGCGAACCCCGAGCAGCTCTCGCAAACGGTCGATTCGCCGGCGAAGCGCGCCTTCATGCGCAAGCTCGCCGAGCGCGGCTGGCTCGGCATGTCGTGGCCCAAAGCGTACGGCGGCCGCGAGTTGTCAGGGATCTACGACTTCATCCTGACCGAGGCGCTCTCGCGCTGGGGCGCGCCGCAACCCGGCAAAGGCGTGGGGATCGTCGGCAAGACCCTCATTCGGCGCGGCAGCGAGCGCATGAAGCGCGAGTTCCTGCCGCAGATCATTCGCGCCGAGATCGAGTTCGCGATCGGCTACAGCGAGCCGAACGCGGGCAGCGACGCCGCGAACATGCAGCTCAAGGCCGAGAAAGCGCCCGGTGGTTGGAACCTGAACGGGCAGAAGACGTGGACGACTTCGGCGCATTTTGCCGACTGGTATTGGGTCGGCGCGCGCACCGACACCACCAAAAAACACGACGGCATCACGCTGTTCCTGATCCCGATGAACCACAAGGGCTTCACGATCCGGCCCATCGAAACGATCGGCGACGAGCGCACCAACGAGGTGTTCTTCGACAACGTGTTCGTGCCTGATGAGTACGTCGTCGGCGACGTAGGCAAAGGTTTCGTCTACATCAGCGAGGCCCTCGACCTCGAGCGCTTCGCGATGATGCCGGTGGGCCCGCTCGAGAAGAAACTCGAAGCGCTCGCCGCCTGGACGCGCGGCGCCAAGCGCGATGGCGAGCCGCTCGCGCGTGACCCGAGCGTGCGCCATCGCATTGCGCGCGCGGCGACGGAGGTGGCGGTGTCGCGCGCGCTGCAGCGCCGCGTAATCAGCGAGGCGCTCTCGAGCCGCATCCCCACCACCGAGTCTTCGCAGTACAAGCTGTTCATGAACGAAACGGGCCAGCGCCTCGCGAACGCGGCGCTCGACATCATGGGCGAGGAAGGCGCGCTGCGGCCCGGCCAAGCGGAGGCCGCGCTCGGAGGCCGCTTCGAGCGCAGCTACCGCTACACGGTCGTCGACACGATCGGCGGCGGCGCGAGCGAGATCCAGAAAAACATCATCGCGCGCCGCGCGCTAGGACTCCCGAAGAACTTTTAGACGCAACTCACGCGCAGCGCGAGCGCAACGCGGGCGATCTCATCACCTTGCTCGCCGCGTCGGCCACTCTCTCTCCAACAACTGCTGGAGACGGTGATGACCGCGCTGCTGCTGATCCACGGGATCTTGATGCTGATCGCGATTCGGCGCGGCTGGCGCCTGGCGCCGCTAGCGCTGCTCGGGCTGACGTGGGGGTTCGGGCAATTCGGGCCCGCGCTGCCCGAGTTGACCTTCGCCGGCTGGTTCATCCCGTTCACCACGCTCATGCTCGCGGTGGCCGGCGCGTCCACCTGCGCGCTGCTCTACACCGCGCTCGCGGAGCCCGAGCCGGCGTAACGCCCGGCGCGCGACCGCGCGGCTTTCACTGGCGTAGACTCGCCTCCGCTCTCGCGGAGGGAACGCGTGGCAACCCCG
>JANNDT010000177.1:0-4751 GCA_031387905.1 Deltaproteobacteria bacterium | reverse complement strand
CGGCGACAGCGTGCGTGTTTGCGCTCACGAGGAGCCGCTGGTGATTACGGCTCGCGACGGCGCGCGAACCGTGCCCGCAGGCAGTTGCTTCGAGACGCAGCTGGCGGGCGGCGCTGCGAGCGCCCCCGCCGGCGCGCCCAGCGTGCCACTCGGCGATGCGGCGGGCAGCTGCCCGTTCCGAGTGGCCGTCGTGCCAGGCCTCTTGCCGCCCGTGAGTTCGCCGCCGGGTGGGCCGGGCATCGATCCCTTCGATCCGCCGGGCCGCGATTCCTGCGACGACCCCGGCTCGGGCTGCGGCGTGGTGTGCGAGATCTGCGAAGACCCAGATCCGGGCACGGGCTGCGGCTTCCCAGGCTCGCCCTGCGGCGACGAGTGAGGTTGCGGCGCGGTCCATTCGCCTAAGCTGCGCGCCCGAACGGAGGCGCGGGATGGCGTTCGCAGGCAGCGAGTTCGAGTTCGCGAGCAACGGCGAGCGCGTGCGTGGTTACTTGTCGCTACCCGCGCGCGGCAATGGGCCCGGCGTGATCGTGCTCCAAGAGTGGTGGGGCCTCGTGGATCACATCCGCGAAGTCTGCGACCGGCTCGCGCGCGAGGGCTTCGTGGCGCTTGCGCCGGATCTGTATCGCGGCGAATCGGCAGCCGATCCGGGCGCAGCGGGCCGCTTGATGATGGATCTCGAGATTCCTCGCGCAGCGCGCGACCTCGAAGCCGCAGTCGCGGCGCTCGTGAACCACAGCGCAGTGAACGGCAGCAAAGTGGCCGCCATCGGTTTCTGCATGGGTGGGCAGCTCGCGCTCTACGCCGCGTCGCTCTCGCCGCGCATTTCCGCAGTGGTCGATTGTTATGGCGTGCACCCGAACGTGCGCGTTGATTTCGCGAACGTGAAGGCCGCCGTGATGGGCGTGTTCGCCGAGCGCGACGCATTCGTGACGCCCGAGGCAGCGCACCAACTCGAAGCCGATCTGCGCGCGGCCGGCGTGCGCACGGATTTCACGATCTACCCCGGCGTCGACCACGCCTTTCTGAACGACTCACGCCCCGATGTTTACGACGTCGCCACGGCGCAGCGCGCATGGGGCCGGATCTTGGCCTTTCTGCGCGCCGGCCTCGCCTAGGCGGTCTCCGGGAACACCTGGATCGTCTCGAACACTTCCCAACTCGCGAACACGCCGCCGGTCGCGTACGGGTCGCCCGCCGCCATCTCGCGCGCCTCGGCGAGGCTCGCGGCTTCGAGCACGATCACGCTGCCGCGGGGCGTGCCGCTCTCGTCGCGCAGCGGGCCTGCGAAGCGAATGCGCGCCGCGTGTGCGCGCAGGCGCTCGAGGTGCAACGGGCGCAGCCGCGCGCGGGTTTCCACGGCGTTCGCGGCATCCCGCCCGATCCAAACAAAGAGCGACATCGAGGCATCTCCTGTCCTCGCCCGCCCCAACCCCGAGAATCGATACAAAAGGGGTCAGACCCCAAACGGCACGATTCTCAGGCTTCGAGCAGCGCGATCTCGGAAGGATCTGCGAGCGGGCGCAGCAAGTCGAGGCGCACGGCGATGCCGCCCGGGGCGCTTTCGAGAGCCATCTCGACGAGCCCGTGCCCCGGAATCTCCCAGAGCGGGAAGATCTCGATCGCGGCGTCGCCGGCTTCGTCGCGGCGCGCGCGCGAAATGGGCGCGTGCATCAGCACGATCGCCGCGACCGCGCGCGTGTCGTCGCCCGCGAGCTGCCGAAAGTTCGCCTCGCGGTTTGGGCCAAGGCCCTCGAGCAGCGGCCGACAGCCCGGCCGCAGGTAGATGCGGTCCATCGCTGTGGCGAGGGCGTAACGGATCAGGCGCGTGAGGGTCGGCTCGTCGATCGGGCGAAGTGCTGTGGCCATCGGGTCCTCCTGCAGCACGGCAAAACGCACGCTGCTGGAGGACTTGTCGGAAGGAGTTGCACGTTCTTGAGGGCGATCTTTCAGAGCCCGAGAACCCGCGAAACGAGCGCCTGCATGACGGCGCCGCCGAGCAGCGAGGCCAAGGGCAGGGCGAGCGGCAAGACAAAGCGGCGCAGCGTCCGGAAATCGAGCGGCCAGTCGGGCGCGTCTGCGACGAAGCGCTTCCAAGCGAGCGCGTCGGCCAGCGCGCCAGCCGCGTGCTTCGCGCCCGGCGCCCGCAGCGCGCGGATCACCGCGTTCGCCGCGGCGTCCGCAGCCGTCTTCTCTCGCGCAATCGCCGCGTGTGCTCCCCGCAGCGCGAGCCATAACACTGCCGCCGACAGTGCGACGTTCGCGATGCAGCCCGCCGCAATCACGAACGGCAGGCCCGGCGCAACGTTCGCATCGCGGAACCCGACGAGCACCACGCTGAGTACACCGGCACTGAGCAGCGCATGCCGCACACCCGCGGAAGCGAGGGGGGCGAGGGGTCGCAGATCCAGAAGATCGACGCGCAGAACGCCCGCGTCCAGCACAGAGAGCCGCTGCGATTCGATCCACACGACGGCGAGGAAACGAGCCATCAGCCAGCCGAGCGGCGCGAGCAGCAGCCGGTGCGCGATCGCCTCCGGCGTCAACTCCCAGACGAACCACGTTTCGAGCGTGAGATTCGTCGCAAGCGGGATCAGCAAGCCGATCCCCGCGCCCACCAAGCCCACGCGCCGCAGCCGCGGCGAACTCACGCGCCCAACAACCGAGCTGCGGGCCGCCTCCGCCTCGCTGCTGCGCACGAACGCCGGCGCGAGTTCCAACAACGTGCGCTCCGCTCCGCGCACCGCGCCCGCAAACGCACCCAACAAGTACGCAACCAGCGCAATCAGCGCGAGCGCAATCTGAAAAGCCGCCGCAGCGAGCGGATCCGTCGCCAACAACTGCAACCGCCCAAGCGCCGCCTCAACCGCAACGAACGTCGCAGCGAGCGCGAGAGCGACCGTGAGCGTCACTCGCACCGGCGAACTCCACGGCCGCTCCGCCATACGCAGCGACCAAGGAGCCGACGAATTCGCGGAAGTCATCAGCGAAAACCTAACGCGAGCCACCGAACCGGCGCGCGGGCTCAACAAGAAAGTGAAGGCTGCCGCGGCTCAACGCCGCGGCAGCCTTCACCTGCACCCCTTGTTGTTCGAGGTGAGATCGCCCACCGAGGAGCGCAGGGGTGGGAGCGGGGTGCGGCCGCGGAGGGCCGCTACCGGCAAGACGCGTGCACGCCAATCAAGCCAAGAGCGCACAGCGGATCTCCGCCGAAGCCCCGCTGCCATGCAGTGTTCGCACAAACGCCGCGAACAACCCCCTGCCCGCAAGGCAGAGCGAAAAGGCCCGCAGCCGGACGGCACCCCTCCCGCCCCGAGCGGCGCCACGACCGAGGGCTCTTCGCTCTTGCTCCGCCGCGCGCTGCCCTGCAGCCGCGCGGCTCCGGCCCTTCAGCGCTTCCGCATATTCGAAGCCAGAATCCTCTTCCGCAGGCGAAGCGCCGCCGGCGTCACCTCCAGCAGCTCATCTTCTTCTATCCACTCCAGCGCCGACTCGATCGTCAGCTGCCGCGGCGGCGTCACCACCGTGTTCTCGTCCTTCCCCGCAGCTCGAACGTTGGTGAGCTTCTTCGCGCGCACGATGTTCACGACGAGATCGCCTGCGCGCGCGCTCTCCCCAACAACTTGGCCTTCGTACACGGCCACGCCGGGCAGTACGAACAGCGTGGCGCGCTCCTGGATGTGGAACATCGCGTAGGGCGTCGTCTTGCCGCCCTCGCTCGCGACGATCGCGCCGAGGCCGCGGCCGGCGAGCGGGCCGGCGTACGGCTCGTAGCCGCGAATCGTGCGGTGCAGTACGCCTTCGCCGCGAGTCGCTGTTAGGAACTGTCCGCGATATCCGAACAGCCCGCGGCTCGGCACCGTGAAGTGCAGCCAGACGCGTCCGCCCTGTGGCTCCATGTCGACCATGCGGCCTTTGCGAATCGCGAGGCCTTCGAGCACGGCGCCCTGATAAGCCTCAGGCACTTCGGCGATCACGTCCTCGACCGGCTCACACAGCTGGCCGTCGATCTCGCGCGGGATGATCTCCGGCCGCGACACCGAGAACTCGTAGCCCTCGCGGCGCAGGTTCTCGATCAGGATCGCGATCTGCAGCTCGCCACGGCCCGCCACCTGGAACGTCTCGCTCGAATCGGTGGGCTCGAGTTTGATCGAGACGTTGGTGAGCGCCTCGCGCTCGAGCCGCTCGCCGATCTGGCGGCTGGTGAGAAAGCGCCCCTCTTTGCCCGCGAACGG
This sequence comes from Deltaproteobacteria bacterium, assembly GCA_031387905.1. GTDB lineage: Bacteria > Myxococcota_A > UBA9160 > UBA9160 > UBA6930 > VGRF01. The sequence continues at coordinate 519 of JANNDT010000177.1, read as the reverse complement.
CGAAGTGTTCACTGAGAACTTCACGCGGATCGTCGGCGGATCGATCGTGATGCGCGCGAGCGGCGTCGGGTCGGACGGATCCGCCACCGTGTCGCCGATCTCGACGTCGTCGATGCCGGCGAGAATCACGATGTCGCCGGCCTCGGCGCTTTGCAGCTCGATGCGCTCGAGGCCCTTGGTGCCGAACAGTTTGGTGATGCGGAACGCCTCGTTGCGCCCCGAGTCGTGCACGCGCACCACCGGCACACCCCGCGCGAGCCGGCCGCGCACCACGCGGCCGATCACGAGGCGACCTAAGAACTCGTCGTAGCCGAGCGTCACGGCCTGGAACTGAAGCGGGCCCTTGCGATCCACGAACGGCGCCGGCGCGTGCTTCACGATCGTCTCGAGCAGCGGGCGCAGGTCCTTCATCGGCTCGTCCGGGGTGAGCCCCGCCACCATCTGCTTCGCGGAGCAGAACACCACCGGGAACTCGAGCTGCACGTCATCGGCGCCGAGCTCGACGAGCAGGTCGAAGAC
>JANNDT010000165.1:0-2657 GCA_031387905.1 Deltaproteobacteria bacterium | reverse complement strand
GCGTTCGCGCCGGCGTGCGGCGCGGCTGGAGGCGGCGTTGCGAAGCGCGCGCCGTCCTCGATCGCGAAGCCGCGCAACAAGTCTGCCGTCGCGAGCGGCTTGCCGCCCGCGCGCTGCATGCGATCGAGCGCGAGCCAGCCCGCGCCGGTGGCGACGCGCAGCGCAGCGCCAAAGCGCTGAAGCGTGCCGGGGGGCGCGTTCGCTGCACCCGGCTCCGCATGCGCGGCGAGGATGCGCAGCGACTCGCCGCCGAGGTGTGCGCGCGCGCCGGGTTTCGGCGCGAGCGCGCGCACGCGCAGCGCGAGCGCAATGGCGCTCTCCGCGAAATCGAGCTCCGCGTCTGCGGTCTCGATCTTCGGCGCGAGCGTCGCGAGCGCGTGCGCTTGCTCGGTGAACGTCGCGCGGCCCGCCTCGATCGCATCGAGCGCTTCCGCAATCGCATCCGCCGTCAGCCGCGCGAGCCGCTCGAACAACGCGCCGGCGTCCTCGCTCGCGCCGACCGGCGTGCGCTTTGCGAGCGCAACGGCGCCGGCATCCATCTCGCGCTCGACACGCATCACCGAGACGCCCGTTTCCGCGTCGCCCGCGAGAATCGCGTGCTGAATCGGCGCGGCGCCGCGATGCCGCGGCAGCAGGCTCGCGTGACCATTGATTAGGTATCCGAGCCGCGGCAGCTCGCGCACGGTCTTGGGAATGAACTGCCCGAAGGCGACCACCACGCCGAGATCCGGCGCGTGGCGCGCGAGTTCGGCGAGCACGTCGGGCGCGCCCACGCGTTCCGGTTGCAGCAGCGGCACGCCGGCTGCGCGCGCGCGTTCGGCGACCGGACCGAGCGCGAGTTTGCGGCCGCGGCCGCGCGGGCGATCCGGCTGAGTCACGGCGACGACGACGCGGTGCGGGCCCGCGAGCAGGCGCTCGAACGTGGGCGCCGCGAACTCGGGCGTGCCGAAGAAAGCAATGCGCAGCCCTGCCATCGCGTGCCTAAGCGCCGCGGTTCGGAACGCTCGGGCCTTCTTCCAGTTCACGGAGCAGCGCCTTCTTGCGGCGCTGCGTATAGAGGCTGCGCTTCAAGCGGCTGATCCGGTCGATGAAAAGCAGGCCGTCGAGGTGGTCGATTTCGTGCTGAAAGCAAACCGCGCGCAGCTCGCTCACGTCCTCGACCGACGTGTTGCCGCCGAGATCCTGATAACGCACGCGCACGCGCGCCGAGCGCTCGACTTCGGCGTTGAAATCGGGCACCGAAAGGCAACCCTCGCTCCAGGTGATCTCACCTTCGCGCTCGATGATCTCCGGGTTCAGCATCACAACGGGCTTCTTTTCGGCGCCGTCCTCGGTCCAGTCCGTGTCCATCACGATCAGCCGAATCGCCTCGCCGAGCTGCGGCGCAGCCAGCCCAATGCCCGGCTCGTCGTACATCACCTCGATCATGTCGGCGGCGAGCTGGCGGATTTCGTCCGTCACCTGGGTGACCGGCGAAGACTTCCGCTTGAGCCGCGGATCGGGGAACTGGAGGACGGGTCGGAGGGCCATGCTGCGTCGCAAACTAGCCGCATTTCCTCGGAAATCAGGTCGCGAGGGACTGCCGATTTGGGAGTCAGAGCATGTCGATGGGGTTCACGTCCACGGTGACGCGAATGGCGGCCGGGAGGCGTTCGGCGGCGTCGGCGAGGCGTTCGGCGACGCGCCAGACGGCGGCGGCTTCGCGGTGCTTGAGCAGGATCTGTTGGCGGTAGCGGCTGCGCAACCGGGCGATCGGAGCCTCGGCGGGGCCTAATACTTCGACGCCGCTCGCGAGCGCGGCGGCCGCCTCGCGGGCGAGCTTTGCGAGCGCGGCGGCGGCTTCGCGGGCGGCGAGTTCTTCGGTGGCCGAGACGCGCACGAGTGCGAGCCGGCCGAAGGGTGGGTAGCCGAGGGAAGCGCGGTGAGCGATTTCCTCAGCGTAGAAGCGTTCGTAGTCGTGGTTCGCAGCGGGGCGGATTGCATAATGATCGGGCGCGTAGGTCTGGATCACGACGCGGCCCGGCTCGGCGCCGCGGCCCGCCCTCCCGGCGACCTGGGTGAGCAACTGGAAGGTGCGCTCGGCAGCCCGAAAGTCCGGCATGTGCAGGCCGAGATCGGCATTCAGCACGCCGACCAAGCGCACCCCCGGGAAGTCGTGGCCCTTCGCGACCATCTGCGTGCCGATCAGCACGTTCTTTGCGCCCGCGTGCAGTTCCGCGAGCACGCGCTCGACAGTGCCGCGGCGGTTCGCGGTGTCGCGATCGAGCCGCGCAATGCGCGCGTCGGGAAACGCCGCGCGGACTTCTTCTTCGACGCGCTCGGTGCCGGTGCCGAGCAGCGCGAGCTGATCGGAGCCGCACGCAGCGCACTTGGTTGGCGGGCGCACCTGATAATCGCAGTAGTGGCAGCGCAACAAGTTTGCGGCGGCGTGGTACGTGAGCGAGATGTCGCAGTGCTTGCAGCGCGAGACGTCCTGGCACTCGTTGCACGCGATTTGCGAGGAGAAGCCGCGGCGGTTCAGGAACAGGATTGCCTGCGCGCCATCGGCGAGCGTTTCGCGCAGCGCGCGCGCGAGCGTGGGCGAGAGCGTGCGGCGCGCGCCGCGCGGGAGATTCGCGCGCTCTTTCACGAGATCGACGAGCGTCACCGCCGGCAGC
>JANNDT010000116.1:0-28447 GCA_031387905.1 Deltaproteobacteria bacterium | reverse complement strand
CGCCAGCACCACCGGCAACCAGAGCTCCGGCGTGCTGCGCTCGATGACGCTGGCCGACGGCCTGCTCGTGTTCCCCAGCGACGCGAGCGAGATCGCAGTCGGCGCGCGCGCGCGAGTGCTCGTGCTCGACGCGAGTTTCTTCGCGCGATGAGCCGCCTCGCGAACATCAGCGCTGCGTTGTTACTGGGCGGCGCGTCCACCCGAATGGGGCGCGACAAGGCGCGTCTCGAGCTGCGCGGCGAGCCCGCGGCGACGCGACTCGCGAGGCTGCTCGCGAGCTTGTTCGAGGACGTGTTGCTCGTGGGCGGCGACGCGCCCGCGGAGGCGCCGGGCCGGCGCGTGCGCGATCTGGATGGCCCGGCCTGTGCGCTGCGCGGCGTCGCCAGCGCGCTAGCCGCCGCGCGCGAAGAGCGGGTGCTCGTGCTCGCGACCGACCTGATGGCGATGACGCCAGACTTGTTGCTGGCGCTCGCGGCCTACCCCGAGGCCGATGCCGTGGTTCCGCGCGCCGTTGGTTTCGCGCACCCGCTCTGCGCGCTCTATCGCCGCGCACCCGCGCTCGCAGCGGCGCAGCGCTGCCTCGCGAGCGAGTCGCTCGCGCTGAACAGCATGCTCGCGCAGCTCGACGTGCGCTGGCTCGAGGGCGACGACCTCGCCGCGCTCGATCCCGACGGCGCGGCGCTCGGCAACGTCAACACGCCCGATGATTATGCGCGCCTGCTTGCGCGTGAGAGCGCCGCGTGAGTTGGTTGCGCACGCGCGCAGCGAGCTTCGGGCACGCGTTTCGCGGGCTCGCGGTCTTCGCGCGCGAGCCGAACGTCGCGATTCACCTCGCCATCGCCGCTGCTGTGCTCGCGCTCGCCGCGTGGCTCGAGGTGCCGCTCGCACAGCGCGCACTGCGCGCGCTCGCCATCGGACTCGTGCTCGCGCTCGAGGCGCGGAACACCGCGCTCGAAGCGCACGCCGATCGCGTCGCACCCGAGCGACACCCGCTCGTTGCGAAGGCGAAGGACGTCGCGGCGAGCGCGGTACTGATCGCCGCGCTCGCCGCAGCGGGCGCGGGCTTGCTCGTGCTCGGCCCGCCGCTGCTCGCGACGCTCGGGCTCTAACAAGAATCGTTCGTTCCCAACTCTACGGACTCGGCATTCCCTCGGTAGTCAGAAGCGGAAGGTCCACGCGAGCTTCGTGGTGAGCCCAGCGCTCTGGAGGTGGAAGTCGCGGTCTCCCGCTAGGTCGGCGCCGACGGCTTCGTTCCAGACGAGCACGAACTCGTTGCCGGGCTGGATGATCCAGCGCACACGGCTGTTCCAACCCACCTAGTCGGAGATGTTGTCGTACTGCACGAACGTGTCCCAGCTGAGGTCTGGCGTGAAGATGACTTGCGCGCGCAGTCGCACGAGCCTTTGCGTGAAGCCCCCGTCCGTAGCGACGCACGGCGCGGGCGTGCAGAACTCGTTAGCGATGTCCACCGCTCGGTTCTCGATCAGTTCGATCTGCCCGAAGAAGTGCTTGCTCGGCCGCAGCTCGAGGTTGGCTTCGATCGAGTGCAGGGTTCCGCCGTAGAAGCCGCCATACGAGTAGTCGAGGAAGAACGCGACCGGGCGCGACTGCGCCATGCCGAATCCTGCGAGCACGCGGCCCCAGTCGAAACGTCCGGCCGGGATGCAAACGCTCGCGTCGATGTAGAAGCCGCTGCAGCCGTCGTTCGCATCGACGTCGTCGATCACTTCGCTACGGGACTCCGCGCCGAGGTACACGAAGTCATCGAGCTGATTATGGATCTCGATCAGCGTGGGGCTGAGGATCAGCGTTTGGAGGTGGCCGTCGTCGCCCTGCACGAGGTCGGCCTTCAGGATGCTGTCGTAAAAGCGCACGACCCCCGAAGCGGGGCGCCAGCGCTTGTGGCCCTGGAAATGGAACTGATCGACACCCGGACGATTCACGAAGCCGAGGCTCGGGTCGAAGTCTTTGCCGACGCGCGCCCACGAGGCATCGGCGAACCAGATGTCGTTCGGGTAGTGAAGGCGTAGGCCGTAGGCCTCGTCGTTCACCGCGTCGCTTCCGAGCCCGCGGAAAAAGCGCGAGAGCGCTGACGTTTGGGTGTGCTGCGCGTAGCCGATGAGCTCGATGATGTTCGAGCCGCGGAAGTGGCTCGAGCGCAGCCGAAAGTCGGCGCCGAGCGTCGTGCCGGTGCCGGGCGTGTTGGGGTCGCCGTAGGTTGCGATGAGGCCGGCCGTCGATTCATCGCCGACGTTCCACTTCGCGCGCGCGACGGAGAGGTTCTTGTGCCCGATGTCATCGGGGTCCGCCATCTGCACGTCGAGCAGGCCGAAATTGAGTCGGCCGACCCGCCCTGTGATCTTCGCGCCCGCGCGGATGTCGACGATTTCGCCGCCGCTGAAAATGCCGAGCTTGCGCGTGAAGAACGGCATGCCGTTCGGGTTGGAGACCTCGTTGAACGAGACCTGTTCGCCAATGCCGCCGAAGTCGAAGATGCCGGCGTCCTGAAGGAAGAAGTCGCGCGTCTCGGGAAAGAACAGCGCGAAGCGGTCGAGTTTCACCTGGCGCGCATCGACGTCGGCGTCGGAGAAATCGGTATTGAACGTGAGCGCGCCTGTTATGGAAGGCGTGATCTTGTAGAAGACGTCGAGGCTCGGATCGACGGTCGAATAATTTCGGTGCGAGACGTCGCCGCTGAGCGAGTCGACCTTGCGCTCGCGAAAGCCGCCGATGGCGCCCGAAGGGATGAGGTCGAGCCCGATGCCGGGCACGATCCCCTCGATGCCCGTCAGCGTTCCCGCCTCCGACATGTCGAGCGGGAACTTGTTCAGGCGCCACGACGCCCAACGGCTCTCTTCGTTGAGTCGCCGCACACTGCGCGTGACGTTGAAGCCCCAAGTCGTTTGTGCCGGATCGGATGCGAGCGACTGGAACGGAAACGCGAACTCGCAGGTCCAGCCCTCCGCGTCGACCCGTGACTTCGCGAACCAGATGCCATCCCACTCTTGGCGCACGGTCTGGTTGTTCTCGATCAATGCCTCCCAGCGGCCGCTGTTCAGATTCGTCGAGAACATGTAGCCGTTGCGCTTGTCGTGGAACGTGTCGATGGTGACCAACACGCGGTCGTCGCTGCGTTGGCTCGTGTCGCGCCGCATCACCTTGCCAATCAGCTTGTCAGGCTCGGGATCCCAAGCGCGCACCGAGACGTAGAGGAACTTGTCGTCGAACAGGACTCTCACGTCGGTCCGGTAGGTCGGCTCCGCGCCTTCGTGCGGGCTCTGCTGCGTGAAGGCCCCGAGCGGCGTCGCGTGCTCCCAGGCGGGGTCATTGATGCGACCGTCGATCTTGGGTGGGCGCATGCCTTCGGGCAGTTTGCGCAGCGCGGCGGTCGGCGACATCTCGCGATCCGGTGCGAGCGGGTAGGGCGGGCTCGGCCAGTCCTGCGCGCGCGCGTGCGCAGCGAAGAGCGAAAGCGCGAGCGCCAACGCTCGCGCCGAGGCGCGCGAACTGCGCTTTTGCGAAACCAGCTCGGTCATCGCGCTCGCAGGTGTTAGAGGCGCTCGATGATCGTGCCGGTGCCGAGGCCGCCACCGCAGCACATGCTGATCAGGCCGGAGCGGCCCTGGGTGCGCTCGAGTTCGTGGAGCGCCGACGTGATCAGCCGATCGCCGGTCGCGCCGGTCGGGTGGCCGAGCGCGATCGCGCCGCCGTTCGGGTTCACGCGCTCGGTGACGGGTTTGCATTCCTTCTGCCAAGCAAGCACGACCGAGGCGAACGCCTCGTTCACTTCGTAAACGTCCATGTCCTCGATGCGCAGCTTCGTGCGCTCGAGCAGCTTGCGCGTCGCCGGGATCGGGCCCTTCAGCATCGTGACCGGGTCGACGCCCACGATCGTCGAGTAGACGAGGCGCGCGCGCGGCTCGAGGCTCAAGCGCTTCACGCCCGCTTCGGAGGCGAAGATCACGGCGGACGCGCCGTCGGTTACCTGAGAACTCGTGCCCGCCGTGTGCAGGCCGCCTTCGAGCACGGCCTTCAGCGCGGCGAGCTTCTCGAGCGAGGTCTCGCGCATGCCCTCGTCGCGCGCGATGCGCCGCGTCTCGCCCGTGGGCTTGCCCTCGGCATCCAGCACCGGGGCGTCCTGCGCCACGACTTCGCGGTCATAACGCCCTTCGCGCCAAGCGCGCGCTGCGTTCTCCTGGCTGCGCAGACCGAAGCGGTCCGTGTCCTCGCGCGTGATGCCGTATTCCTGCGCGATCAGCTCCGCGCCCTCGAACTGCGACTTGAAGGCGTACTTCGCGAAGTAGGACTTCGGCACTGGGCGGCCGAGCTTCTTGTCCGAGAAATTCGCGCCGAGCGGCACGCGGCTCATCGTCTCGACGCCGCACGAGAGCACGACGTCTTCGAGTCCCGAACCCACGAGCCCCGCCGCGAGCGTGCTCGCTTGCTGCGAGGAACCGCACTGGCTGTCGACGGTTGTGGACGCGACTTCGAGCGGCAGCCCGGCCGAGAGCCAGGCGGTGCGCGCGATGTTATAGGACTGCTCGCCGACCTGGGAGACGCAGCCGCCGATCACCTGCCCGATCTCGCGCGCATCGATGCCCGCGCGCGCGACCGCAGCTCGCATCACGTTCCCCAACAAGTCCGCCGCGTGCAGGCTGGAGAGACCGCCGCCGCGTCGGCCGAGCGGTGAGCGAACGGCCTCGATCAGAAAGACTTCGGGCATGACAGATCCTTTCGGGCGTCCGGCGCGCAAGCGCAGCTGCCGGCGCGGAAGCGGCGCACGGTAGCCAGCCTCAGTTGCGTCCGCCTGCGTCTAGCGGTGCAGCATCTTTGCCTTCTCGCTGCTGCGCGTCTTCCCGCCGGAGCGAATCCACGCCTTGAACGTGCGCCCCGAATCCCGCGCCGGGTTGTAGACGTCCTCTTCCGACTTCCACAGCTTGTTCCCGGCGTACACGAGCCGCGACCAATTGGGGAACGAGTAGGGCTCGCCGTTTTCTTGGAACGGTTCGGGGAACGCGTTGCGCACTTCCCAGACGATCGCGCCGTTCTCCTCGTCCACGACCAACCAGCTGATCGGGAACGTCATGGTCGGGAACGGCGCCATCACTTCGCAGATCCAGCTGCGGATCGCCGCGCGCCCGTGCAGTTCGCCGTAGGCGTGCTCGATGTAGTGCGCGTCTTCCGCGAAACAGTCGGCCCACACATTCCAGTCGCCGGTTTGCGAAGCTTGGTCGCGGCGGCGCTTGTAGTCCTCGAAGGCGTCGAGAAGTTCCGCGCGCGAATGCTTGCCCATGCCGTGTCTCCCGTCCGCGCGCGACGCTACCGCAGCGACGGCACGTCAAAGCAGCGCTCGAGCTCCGTCACGTCGTGCTTCGCGAGCGCCGGGTTCCATTGCCGCACGCACACGTTGTCGCTCGCGAGGCCAGCGTTCGTGTCGATGCGCATCAGCACCAGCGTGCCGGCGATGTTCTGCATGCCGTTCGTCTGGAAGTCGGAGAAGACGTTGAGCACCCGGCGGCCCGCGATCTCGCTACTTCCATAACAAGCGAAGTTCGGATCCTGGGTGTAGTGCCCGCCCACGATCGCGAACGCGCCGCCGGCGCGCGCGAGCATGCCCGCGCGCAATGCTTGGCCGGGCTCGGTGGCGCCGGCGCAGCTCGGCGAATCGCCGGGCCGCGCAATGGCGTGCCCCAACAACAAGAAGTGCATGTCCGCGCCGTGCTCTTCGAGGACGCCGCGCGCCCAGTCGTCTTGGGGCTTGCAGTCGGAGTACCAATCGAGCGAGAGCGCGGCGAAGCGGCCGGCGAAGCGGATCCAGCCATTACGGCTCGGGGCTCGCAGTGCGCCGCCGAGTCCGCAGCGCCCGTGCGCAGGATGAATCTCTGGGCCTGCGCCCTGCCACTCCGGCTGCTTTGCGGCGCGCTCCGCAATGAAGCGCTGAAAGTTGCCCGCGCGGTCGCCGCCTGCCGGCAGCGCGCAGCCGTTCTCTCCTGCGTCGCAATCGTGGTTCCCGAGCGCGCCAAGCCACGGCACGCCGCAGCTCTCGATGCGATCGAGAAAACGCGCGATCGGATCCCATTGCGTGTGGACGCCGCGCGGTTGCCCCTGCACGAAATCGCCGACGTGCAGCACCGCCGCGATGCGCAGCGCGCCCTGCTGTTCGCAGATCCACTCCGCGTTGCGTTCGAGCCGCGCCAGTTGCCAGGGGAACTCGAGCGCGGCGGAAGTATCAGGGTTCGTGTCCACCTCGTGCTGCGTGTCGGGCACGATCACGATCGTGAAAGAGCCGGCATCGGGGTCGATCGAGGCGCGTTTGGGCGCCGCAGCGCTCGGCGCCGCGCGCGTGACACTTCCGGGTGACGCCAACAGCCACACACCGGCGAGCGCGAGCCAGATGAACTTCACTCGCCTATGGCTCGCTGCGCGCTTCGCTTGCAAGTCCATCGATCCCAAGTCCATCCATCCCCCGCGCGGCGGAGTCTACGCGGACGCAGCGCACCGGCCTATGCTGCGCCGCCATGCACGCCGTGAAGATTCGCTGTGGCCTCGGCGTCGCCGCCTTCGGTTTCGATCGCGCGCGCGACTACTTTGCGTTCGCCGAGCAGTGCGAGAGCGGCGGCGTCGATTCACTCTGGCAGACCGATCGTCTCGTCGGCGCCGATGCGCAGCTCGAGCCGATCGCGGCGATGGCGTCGCTGGCTGGCGCGACCGAGCGCATCAAGTTCGGGATGAACGCCGTGGTCGTCGCGTATCGCGACCCGCTCGTGCTCGCGAAGGAGTGCGCGACGATCGATTTCTTATCAGGTGGGCGGCTTCTGCCCGTGTTCGGCGTGGGGTTCGAGGGCGATCCCACCTGGAAAGCGACGGGGCGCGACCCGGCCGCGCGCGGCAAACGCGCCGACGAGACGCTCGAGATCATGGCGCGGCTCTGGTCGGGCGAATCGGTCGATTTCGCCGGCGCGCACTTCCAGTACCGAGGCGCGCGTATTTCGCCGCTGCCCGTGCAGAAGCCGCTGCCGCTCTGGATCGGCGGCCACAGTCCCGCCGCGATCCGGCGCACCGCGCGCCTCGGCACCGGTTGGCTCGGGGGCCTAATGCCAGCCAGCGTGATCGCAGGCGTGGTCTCGGCGATTCGCGCCGAGTGCGCGAAGACCGGCCGCAGCATCGATGCAGATCACTACGGCGCCACGCTGCCGTTCCGCTTCGGGAGCGCGGACGATCCGATGGTCCAGCGTTTTGCAAGCCGCACCGCCGCGCGCGCGCCAGATGCCGAGAACCAGATCGTGGTGGGGAAGCCCTCGGACCTGATCGCCCGCATCCAGCAATACGTCGCGGGCGGCGTCTCGAAGTTCGTGCTGCTGCCGCTCGCGCTGGGCACCAAGGATCTCTCCGAGCAAACCGCGCGCGCGATCGCCGAAGTGCTGCCGGCGGTGGAGAATTAGGCGATGGCGAAGTCGCAAGCGGCGCGCAGCGAGGCGCAGCCGTGTTCCGCGCTCGTCGCCGAGGGCTCGCGCGTTGCGGTGCGCTGGCGGCACGCGCTTCACTGAGTCGCGCGCAGTTCTGCTGCGCGCCCCAAATAGAGGAGAACCCGATGGCCATCGACCTGCACGCTCTCGAAGAGATCAAGCAGCTGAAATATCGCTACCTGCGCTGCGTCGACCGCAAGCTCTGGGCGGAGTTGCGCGAGACGCTGGCCGAGGACGCGACGTCTTCGTACAGCGGCGGCAAGTACAGCTTCGCAGGGCGCGACAACATCATGGCCTTCCTCGAGAAGTCGATGTCCTCGACGAAGTTCCTGTCGAGCCACACCTGCCATCACCCCGAGATCACGCTGGAGACGCCCATGCGCGCGAGAGGCGTCTGGGCGCTGCACGACACCGTAATCAATCTCGAACAAGGCTGGACGCTGAACGGATCCGCATTCTACGAGGACACGTACGCGAAGGGCGCCGACGGCCAGTGGCGCATCCAGCACACGGGCTACACGCGCACCTACGAAGAGGTGGAGTTGCGCGCGAAGACGGGCGCCAAGGTGGTGGACTCATTCTGGGGCGAGAAAGAGTTGAAGTGGGACCCCGTCTGAGCCGGGCGCTGCGTTACTTCGCGCCGCGGGCGGCGTCCACGCTCCAGATGCCGGCGCCTTTGGCGGCAATCAGCAGGAACGCAAAGCAATAGGCGACAGCGGGTTCGCCGCCGTTCAGGATCGGGAAGAATCCATTCTTTGCGTGCGCCATGAAATACGCGACGCCCATCATCCCGCTGCAGAGGAAGGCAGCCGGGCCTGCGAGCAGTCCGACGGCGACCAACCCGCCGCCGACCAACTCGATTCCGCCGGCGCTGTACTGAAGCGCGGCAGGCATCATTCCTTCGGGTACGCCTCCGAATAGTCCGAGGACCTTCTGGAGGCCGTGCTGCATGAACAGCAAGCCAGTGATGATGCGAAACGCGGCGTAGATCTTGTCGGCGTGCGGCGCGAGGAATCCCATGGAAGGCTCCGTTCTTGGGTGAATGCGGGTTGGGAGTGCGGGGCGCATTCTATGCCGGGAGCGCGGCGAGATGGCGCAACTAATTGCGCGAGCCGGCCGCGCGTGCGGCCGTAACCGCAGGTGCGGCCCAAGCGTCTGAGTGCCGCGACCCGAAGGAGCCCGCCATGCGAATGATTCGTCCCAGCTTGTTGCCGGAGCGTGACGTCACGCCCGAAGCGCTCTTCTTGCGTCGGCGCCAGTTCATGCAGGCGAGCGCCGCGTTCTCAGGGGCCATGTTGTTTGGCTGCGGCGAAGACACCGCGGCGAGAGCCGCTGCGCCAGCCCCTTCGCTCGCGAAGCTCCCCAACATCATCCCCGCGCCCGCCAGCTATCGAACGGATGAAGCGCAGACGCCCTACGCGGACGCCACCGCCTACAACAACTTCTACGAGTTCGGCACCGCAAAGGAAGACCCAGCGCGCAACGCACACACGCTGCGCATTCGGCCGTGGACGCTCGCGGTAGAAGGCGAGGTCGCGAAGCCCGGGGTGCTCGACATCGACACGCTCCTGAAGCAGTACCCGCTCGAGGAGCGCATCTACCGGCTGCGTTGCGTGGAGGCGTGGTCGATGGTGATTCCCTGGGTGGGGATTCCGCTCGCGGACGTGCTGAAGCGCTTCGCCCCGACGTCGGCGGCGAAGTACGTCGCGTTCGAGACGCTCGTGGATGAAGAGCAGATGCCCGGCCAGAAGCGCAGCGTGCTCGATTGGCCGTATCGCGAAGGCCTGCGCCTCGATGAAGCCATGCACCCGCTCGCGATCCTCGCGGTGGGCATGTACGGAAACGTGCTGCCCAGCCAGAACGGCGCGCCGCTGCGGCTGGTGGTGCCGTGGAAGTACGGCTTCAAGAGCATCAAGTCGATCGTCAAACTGAAGCTGGTGGAGCGCATGCCGCGTACCAGCTGGAACGATCAGGCCCCTGATGAGTACGGCTTCTACGCGAACGTGAACCCGCGCGTCGATCATCCGCGCTGGAGCCAGCGCAGCGAGCGGCGCATCGGCGAGTGGAACAAGCGGCCGACGCTGCCGTTCAACGGCTATGCCGAACAGGTGGCGGGGTTGTACAAGACGATGGATCTGAGGCGGCATTTTTGAGCTGGGGGGTGAGCGGAGACGAGCGACACGCACTTCGACGCGCGCGTGGGTGGACGGCGGATGCAGCCGGCGACGCTGCGCGTCGCGGCTGATCCGCTTGGCGGGCGCGGTCGGTTGGAGGCGAGCGGAGTCGGAGCCGTGTTGACGAAACGCGCACTCGTGCACGCAGCCGTGGTCGCGCTCGCGCTCGCGCCGCTCGCCTGGCTCGCGCACGGCGCACTGCGCGGCGGGCTCGGCGCGAACCCGGTGGAGACGATCACGCACACCACCGGCGGGTGGGCGCTGCGCTGCCTGCTGGCGTGTCTCGCCGTAACACCTCTGCGGCGCGCGGTGCCTCGCCTCGCCGTGCTCGCACCCTACCGCCGCACGTTCGGTCTGCTCGCGTTCCTGTACGCGGTGCTCCACGCCGCGACATTCTTCGCGCTCGATCTCGGCTTCGTGTTCGCGCGCATCGCGGAGGAGATCGCCGAGCGCCCATACGTCACGCTCGGCTTCACGGCGCTCGTCCTCATGACGCCGCTCGCGGTCACCTCGACGCGCAGCTGGCAGCGGCGGCTCGGGCGGCGCTGGCTCACGCTGCACAAGCTCGCCTACGTGGCGGCCGCGCTCGCAGTCGCCCACTTCCTGTGGCTCGTGAAGGCGGACCTACGCGAACCGCTGATCTACGCCGCGCTGCTGGCGGCGCTGCTCGGGGCGCGCGTGATCCGGGCGGCGACGTTCTTTGAGTAGTTGAGAACGCGACCGAGAGTTTCTTGATTTCTTACGGAACGTCCCCGCCCGATCCGAACCCCACGAGCTCCGCGCAGCCAGGCACGGCGTCTTCCCAGCACGCGATGTCGAGCGCGAGCGCCGCGAACGAGGCGGGCGCCATGCCACGCGCGAGATTCGCGCGCGCGTCCGGCGCTGCGCGGCGCGCGAGTAGCCGCACGAACTCCGAGAGCCCCGGCTCGTGCGCCACCAGCAGTACGCAAAGCTCGCTGTCCGGCACGCGCTGAAGCGCGCTCAGCAACCCGCCCGCGCCTGCGAGGTAAAGCGCCTCGCAGAACTCCACCCGCGCGAGGCCCGGGAGCGCGCCGCGCGCCGCCTCGAGCGTCGCGCTCGCACGCAGTGCGCTGGAGCACAGCGCGCGCGTCGGCGCCCACGCTGCATCGAGCGCCGCGATGCGCCGCCCCGCGCTCGCCGCCTGGCTTCGGCCTTCGGGCGTGAGGTCGCGCAGCGCATCTCCCTGCGCTTCGCCAGCGGTCGCGTGCCGCAATAAGATCGCGCGCCTCACAGGCCCACCCCGAATCCTCGCCTATGATGGCTCACCGCAAATTGCATTGGGGAGGTGAGCGTGGCCAAGCATCCGCTGCTCGAGCGCGCTGCGAGCGCCGAAGTTCGTAACGCCAAGGGATTCCGCGCAGTCGCTGCGTCGATGACCGGCGAGATTGTCGCCGCCGAGTGGGCCGCCGAGCGCGAGGCCGCGCCGCGCCGCGCCGCGAGTGGCCGCAAGCATCTCGTCGCCGCGAACAGCAAGCTCGCCGCGGAGCGAAAGCCCGCGCGCGACAGCGAGCATCTGTCGCTCGCACTCGCGACCCGCACGAGCGAAGGCGGCGCGCCGCTACCGCTGCCCGGCGGCGGCACCTTCGCCGCGCTGCACGCGGGGGTCGCGCTGAAGAGCGCGCAGCCGGATCCCGCGCTTGGCGCCGATGATCCCAACTGGGGCGCGGAGGCCGTGGACCTCGTGGGCGTCGGCCCGGACGGGAGGCTCGCTGTTTCGGTCGTGCGCTGGCTCGCGCCGGGCGCGACACGCGTCGCGACGGGCGACACGCCGCTGCGCGCACTGCTCGAAGGTCTTGCGTTCGCGGCAGGCCTCGAGGCGAATCGCGAATCGCTGATCGCGGAACTCACCGAGAAGACGAGCGAGTCGATCTCTGAGGCGCCGCCTGCCGTGCTGTTGATCGGCAGCTTCCGCTGGTGGGAACTCTCGCGTAAACGCGAAGCGCAAAAGGGCGCGGCTTGGATTCGCGAGCTCGAGCGGCTCGCGCGCGAGATCGAGGCCAAGCTCGACATCCCGGTTCGCTTCATCACGCTGCGTACGCCCGGCGATCCCGGCTTTTCCTACGAAACTGGCGCGCCGCACCTCGATGGCGATCCGCGCTTCGAGCCGGCGTTCGAAGCGAGCGCAGGCCGTCTGAAGCCGAAGGCGCTGCCGAGCAAGAAGAAGGCCTCGGGCCCCGTCGGCCCGGTGCACGTCGACGCCGATCTCACGCGCCCGATCCGTAATTACTCGCCCGGCGAACATTTCGCGTCAGGCGATCGCGTGCAGCACAGCGTCTTTGGGCTCGGTGTCGTGCAAGGCAGCGCCGGCCTCGGCAAGATCCACGTGCAGTTCGACGCGCGCGAGAGCGTGCTCGTGCACGACCGCCGGGCGGCGGGTGGCTGAGCGCGAAGCCAAGTTCGAGAGCTCCGCGAGCATCGCGCTGCGGCTCGGAGCGATCGCGACCAGCGTGCTCGCCGCGAGCTTGTTCGTGCTCGCCTGCGCACACTTGCCTCCCCAACAACTCGACGATCTGTGCGGCCTGTTCGCCGAGAAGCCGGCGTGGCGCGACGCGGCGGAGCGCTCGCGAGAGCGCTGGGGCGTCGCGGCGTCGATCTCGATGGCGATCCTGCACCAGGAATCGCGCTATCGCGCGAAGGCGCGTCCCGGCTGGCGCAAGGCGTTCGGCGTAGTTCCGATCGGGCCCGCGTCATCCGCTTATGGTTACGGCCAAGTGCAAGACGCGGCTTGGCAGGACTACCGCGACCACACCGGCAACCGCCACGCGCAGCGCGACGACTTTGCCGACGTGATCGACTTCGTCGGCTTCTACGCGGACTTGCTCGCGCGCAGCGCAGGCATCGCGAGGGACGACGCCTTCCATCTTTATTTGGGATACCACGAAGGCCCGACCGGTTATCAGCGCCGCACCTTCGACCAGAAGCCCTGGCTGTTCGGCGTCGCGCGCAAAGTTTCCGAGCGCGCTGCCCTCTACGAACAGCAATCCGGCGTGTGCGCCTGGCCGGGACGCACTGACTCCGCTGGGGCGGTGAGCGCTTCGCGCTGAGGCGGCAGCGCACGGGTCTCGCCCACGGCGAGCAGCGCGACGTCGCGCGCAGCCACGCCCGAACTCGGCAGCCGTCGCAGCAGTTCGCGCGGCGCTTCGTCGGGCGGTTCGTCGGTCAGCTCGAAAGTTCCCCAATGCATCGGGAAGAGCGTGCGGGCGCCGAGGTCGCGAAAGGCTTGCAGCGCCTGCGCGGGGTCCATGTGCTGGAAGTCCATGAACCAGCGTGGCTCGTAGGCGCCGATCGGGAGCAGTGCGGCGTCGATCGGCCCGAAGCGCCGGGCGTATTCTGCGAAGCCGTGGAAGTAGCCGGTATCGCCGCCGAAGAAGTATTTGCGCTCGCCCGAATCGACGAGCCAAGCGCACCAGAGCGATTCGTTGGTGCTCTGCTCGATGCGCTTCGACCAATGCTGCGAGGGCAGGCAGGTGATCGTGAAGCGGCCGCGCTTCGCGCTCTGCCACCAGTCGAGTTCGACTACGTTGTTACGGCCGCGCTCGCGAAACCAAGGCGCGAGTCCGAGCGGCACGAACCAGGCGAAGTCGCTCGGCAGAGCTTCCACAGTGGGAGCGTCGAGGTGGTCGTAGTGATTATGCGAGACGACCGCGAAGCCCGCGGCCGGAATCGACGCGAGCGGCACGCCGGGCGGCACGAGGCGCGCGGGCAGGAACGCGCGCGCGCCGAAATGAGGATCGGTGAGGAACACGTCCGCGCCGTCGTGCACCGCAAAAGTCGCGTGGCCCACCCAGGTGATCTCGGCCCTGCCGCGCGGAAGCGCGCGCGCGAGCGAGGCGCCGTCGTTCGCGACGACGGGCGCCGGATTGCGCGGCAACTCACCGTAGGCGTTTCGTGAGAACTGCCAGCGCAAGAACGCGAGGCCAACCGCGTCGTCGCTCGCCCACGGCACGAAGAAGCCGTTCGCGCCGTGATGCGGCGCGAACAGCGAGGCGACGCTCGCGGCGGGCGCGCCGCGCGTCGGCGGATTGCTCGCGTCGCTCTCGGCTCGCGCACTCGGCGCAGCGAGCGCTGCGCCGAGCGCGCAAGCAACCAGCGCAGGGGATATTCGGAAACGCACGAGCCGCGGGAGCTTGCGCACCACGATGGCGAGCACCGCGAGCGACGCGAAGCCGCCGAACACCACCGAGAAGGTCGCGCTTGTCAGATGCGCGAGGAAGCCCGACTCCGCGGCGCCGAGTTCGTTCGAGGCGCCGACGAAGACGGCGTTCACCGCCGAGACGCGGCCGCGCAGCGAGTCGGGAGTGCCGAGCTGAATGATGATGTTACGGGCGACCATGCTCACTTCGTCCGCCATGCCCGCGGCGACGAGCGTGAGAATCGAGAGCTCGAACGAGCGCGAGAGACCGAACACGATCGTGGCGACGCCGAAGGCTGCGACCGCGATGCAGAGCGCGCGGCCGGCGCGCACGATCGGTGTGCGGAGCAGCAGGATCGCCGACATCAGAAAAGTGCCGGCCGTAATGGACGCGCGCAGAATCCCGAAACCCTGCGGCCCCACGTGCAGGATGTCTTTCGCGTACACCGGCAGCAGCGCGGTGGCGCCGGCGAATAACACCGCGAACAAGTCGAGCGTCATCGCGCCGAGCACCGCTTTCTCGGACCGCACGAACGCGATGCCTTCGCGGATCGCGCGCAGGCTCACCGCGCGTGGCTCGCTGGGCGGCGCCGCGCGCGGAATCCGTGAGACGAGCAGGGCGCTCACGGCGACCAGCGCCGCTGCGAACCCGTAGGTGCGCGCGATGCCCATGCGCTGGATCGCGAAGCCCGCGAGGCCTGGCCCCAGCGTCCAGCCGAGATTGCGCAGCGTCGCGACGAGCGAGACCGCGCTCGGGAAGATTTCGCGCGGCACGAGGTTCGGCAGCAGCGTTGCGAGCGCGGGGAACTCGAACGCGACGCACGCGGCCGTCGCGAACGCGCAGCCGAAGAGCACGGGCAGCCCGCGCTCGCCGAAGAGCGCGAGGGCCAGCGCCACCAGCGCCCAGCCTAATTGCGAGAGCATCGCCACGCGCACGCGGTCGGTGGAATCGACGAGCGCCCCCGCCACCAGCCCGAGCGGGATCGCCGGCAGGAACTCGACGAAGCCGAGCGCGCCGAGCATCAGCTTCGAGTTCGAGACTTCGTAGACGTGCCAGCCGAGCGCGCTGACGAGCGTCATGCCGCCGATCGAGCGCACGAAGCGCGAGAGTGCGAGCGCCTGCACTCCGGGCGCGGCGAGCGCTTGCAGCGTGGGGTGCTTCGGCACAGCGCGCGCAGAGTACCCGCGTCCGGCGCGTTCGCGCGTGCGCAACATTCAGTGCAAGCGCAGCGTCCGTCATGCCGAAACGCGGCTTCATGCTTCGGGCGATTTCGCGCGAGATCGATGCGGTGTTGCAGTTGGCGGATGTAGTCGTCAGCGCAGCGTTGTTCGTGCTGATCGTGCGCATTCCGGCTTTTGGCGTGGCTCGGGCCGGCCTCGAGCTGTTGCCGCTCGGCCTCGCTGCGGCGCTCGCTTGGCCGCTCTCGCTGCGCGCCTTCAACCTGTACGACTCGCGCCGGCGCGATTCGGTGGCGCAGGTCTCGAGTTCGCTGGCCCTTGCCGCGCTGATCTCCGCGCTTGGTCAGGCCGCCGTCGCGTTTCTGACGAGCGTGCCGGTCGAGGATTCCTTCCCGCTCGTCGTCGCCGGCGCGCAGCTCAGCGTGCTCGGCGGCATGCGCGTCATCTCGCTGGGTGCGGTTCGGCTCTTTCGGCGCGCCGGCCATAACACCCGCAACGTGCTGATCGCCGGCTCCGGCCCGCGCGCCGCCTACGTCGAAGACGTGATTGCGAACCACCCGCAGTGGGGCCTACGCGTGATCGGCTTCATCGACGCGAACTTCCCGAAGCGCGGCCCCGCCGTGCAGGCCTCGCGCGTATTTCCGCTGAGCGCGATCGAGGAAATCCTCGCGGATCAGGTGATCGACGAGGTGATCGTCGCGGTGCCGCGCTCGAAGCTCGAGGAAGTCGTGCGCGTGGTGGATGCAGCCACCAGCGCGGGCGTGCCGATTACGCTGCTCTCGGACGTGTTCGGCGACCTGCTGCCCGCGCCGCGCGTGAAGCGCTTCGGCGCGCTGCCCGCGCTCTCCTTCGCGCCGGTGCACCACAGCGTGGGCTGGCTCGCCGTGAAGCGCGCCATCGACATCGTCTGCTCCGCGCTGCTGCTCGCGCTCGCGGCGCCCGCAATCGCGATCTCGGCGCTCGCGATCAAGCTCAGCTCGCCAGGGCCCGTGATTTTCCAACAAGTGCGCTGCTCCGTGAACGGGCGTCTGTTTCGCATGCCGAAGCTGCGCACGATGGTGGTCGACGCCGAAGCGCGTAAAGAAGCGCTGGCAGGGCACAACGAGATGGACGGACCCGTCTTCAAGATGAAACGCGACCCGCGCATCACGGCGGTCGGGCGCTTCCTGCGGCGCTACAGCCTCGACGAGCTGCCGCAGCTCTTCAGCGTGCTGCGCGGCGACATGAGCCTCGTCGGCCCGCGGCCCGCGCTGCCGAGCGAGGTGGCGGCCTATCGCACCGCCGAGCGCCGGCGCCTCTCGATGCGGCCGGGGATCACGTGCCTCTGGCAAGTCAGTGGCCGCAACAAGATCGGCTTCGAGGACTGGGTGCGCCTCGATCTCGAGTACATCGACACGTGGTCGCTGACCCGCGACTTCACGATTCTGCTGCGCACGCTGCCCGCGGTGCTGCGCGGCGACGGCGCGAGTTGAGCAAGCGGCGCTTCGCCGCGCGCAGCGGGCTCATTGCCAGGTGATCCCGAGCGCGCGCTCTGCGTCGGCGATCGGGACCGCGAAGCCAAGGCCCTCGATGCCGGGCAGCCAGATCTTCTCGACCACGATGCCGCGCAGCTGCCCAGCCGCGTCGAGCAGCGGCCCGCCGCTGTTGCCAGGATTCACGGCCGCATCGGTCTGGAGATACGTCCGCTCGCGGATCGTCTGATTGCCGCTCACGACACCACGCGTGACGGAACGCGCCAACTCCTCGGCGAACGGATTACCGATCGCCCAAATCTCAGTGCCGACGGCCGCCATGGACGACTCGGTTCGCAGGCACGCGTAGCCACGCCCGGGCACTTTGAGCAGCGCGGCGTCGCGCCCACTGTCCACGCGCACGACTTCTGCCGGAAGCTCGAGCCCCGACTTGAAACGCAGCAATGCGGACGATTGGGCCCCGAGCACATGCGCCGCGGTCAGCACGTAACCGTCGTCCGAGACGAGCGTTCCCGCTCCACCGCCCGCGCCGACCACTACCACGACGACGGCTTCTTGCGCGCGCGAAAGCCCAGCGGGGAGCTGCAGGCTCGCGATTGCGCAGCGCTTCAACGGCACCGTTTGCGGGGCCGCAGGCGCCGCAGCCGGGCTCGCGGGCGCGTTCCTCAGTAGAGGGGCCACGAACGCGGCGTCCGCCAGAGCCTGCCGGAGGCCAGAGACGAGCGCTTTCGGCATGGGGGCTCCCGTGCGCCCTTGCTCGATCGCACGGCCCTGCACACGCTTCTTCGAGACCGTCTTCTTATCGACCGCGTCGAAGATCTGGAACTCGATCTCCATGTCCGCTCTGGACACGCTCTCCTCCGAGATGAGCGAGTAGTTACTGGAGTCCGGCTCGAGGTCGAACTCGAGTCTCAGCGCGTGCACGATCGCTGCGATCTGATAGCGGGCTTCGACCGTCGAGCCCGGCGTGAAGACCGCGTCGCTCGCGTCCTTCACGTCGTAGCCGAGTCGCCGGAGCTCGTCGGTAGCAGACACATTGAAATGGCTCGACTCTTCCGCGTCGCCGTCCCAGTTCGTCTCCTTGATGACCTTGCCCCGCAGCCGCGTGACGCCGAGCGGGGTGCCGGTGGGAATCCGGAACAACACTTTCTGGAACACGACCGGGTACGAGCCGCCCTTGCCGGCCGCGATCGGCTGCGGTTCGGGCGGTAGCTGTGGGACGACCGGCGCGGTCGCGCAGCTCGAGAGCATGAGCGACGCAACAAGAGGGACGGCGCGCGCCAAGAACATCGAACGTCTCCTTGTGGACCCATCGCCCCGAGACCGCGGCAGGTTATCACGCAGGGCTTAGGCCCGAGGTCGCGATCGCCGAAGAAATCAATTCGCCGGGTTCGAAAGAATGTCCTCTGCCGCTAAACCTCCGCGCATGCCTCGACTGCGACGCCGCTATGAACTCCGCAGCGCAGAACTGAACCGTGAGGCCGACGCGCTCGTCGCGACTGCGCTCGCCGAGTTCGGGCCGCGCAGCGACCAGAGCGCCGAGTATGCGCGCCAAATGATCGTGACCGCGCTGCGCTTCTTGCGCGACGACCCGTCCGAGGGCGATTTCAAGCTGGTGAACGCGGCGATCAAGGAACTGCGCCAAGCGCTCGCGGTGTTCGCGCCCTACGAAGGCGTGCGCAAAGTCTCGGTGTTCGGCAGCGCGCGCACGCAGCGCACGCAACCCGACTGGGCGCAGGCCGAGCGCTTCGCCGAAGTGATGGCGCAGCGCGGCTGGATGGTGATTACGGGCGCCGGCGGGGGAATCATGCAGGCGGCGCAGGGCGGCGCAGGCCGCGAGGCGTCGTTCGGCGTGAACATCCGCTTGCCGTTCGAGCAGCAAGCCAACGAAGTGATCCTCGGCGACCACAAGCTCGTGAACTTTCGATATTTCTTCACGCGCAAAGTCAGCTTCGTGCGCCACTCCCACGCGATCGCGCTCTTTCCCGGCGGCTTCGGCACCCACGACGAAGGCTTCGAGGCGCTGACGCTGATCCAGACCGGCAAGAGCGAGATGCTGCCGGTGGTGTTCGTCGACGAACCCGGCGGTAGTTATTGGCGCGACTGGGCGGAGTACGTCGACACGCACCTCCTCGGCCGCAAGCTGATCTCGCCCGACGACGTGGCGCTGTTCAGGGTGACGGACTCGGTGGACGCTGCCGTCGCCGAAGTCACGCGCTTCTACCGTAACTATCACTCGAGCCGGTATGTGGGCGATCGCCTCGTGCTGCGCGTGCAGGAAGCGCCGAGCGGCGACGCGCTGGCGGCGCTCTCGCGCGAGTTCTCGGACCTGCTCGCGAGCGGCGCGATCGAGGCGAGCGGCGCGCTGCCGGAAGAAGAGGGCGAGGCGCCCGGGCTGCCGCGGCTCGCGCTGCGCTTCGATCGCCGCAGCACGGGGCGGCTGCGACGCCTAATCGATCGCCTCAACGAGATCGAGCCCCGCGTCGATGCCGCGGCGCTCGCAGCCGCGCACGAAATCGTGGCGGCGGACTTCCCGGCAGATGCGGAGAGCGAAGAGGACTGACGCGGCCCCGCGAGCGCGGCGCGCAGAGCCTCCTGGGCCGAGCGCCGGGAGTGACGCAGAAATGGCTGAGATTCGAGCGGAGCGCCTAACGGCTGAGACGGATGGCGAGTTCGTCGTGTTCCTGATCGGCATGCGCATCAACAAGTTCGGGAAGATCCACAAATGGCTGCCGGTCGCGCTGGCGATGGGGCGCATGCTGAAGGAGCTCGACGCGGATCGCGCCTCGGGCTTTCTCGGTGCCGAGTCGTGGGGCGGACGCACGAGCGTGCTCCTTCAGTACTGGCGCTCGTTCGAGCACCTCGAGCAGTACGCGCTCGACAAAGCGCGCGAACATTTGCCGGCGTGGAAGGCGTTCAACAACGCGATCGGCTCGGGCGGCGACGTCGGCATTTGGCACGAGACGTACCGCGTGCGCCCCGGGGATTTCGAGTGCTTCTACAACAACATGCCGCTGTTCGGGCTCGCGAGAGCGACGCGCGCAGTGCCGGCGACAGGGCGGCGCGAGTCGGCGCCGGGCCGGATGACGGCGTCTGCGAAAAGTCCCTAGCCTGCCGCGCCCATGCAGACGCAGCCCGCCCTCGATCTCTCGCGCGTGTTCACGCTCGAGCCGCACGGCCCTGACACGTACGTCGCCGAGAGCCCGAATTATTCGTGGGGCCGCATGTACGGCGGGCTCGTGGTGGCGCAGGCATTATGGGCGGCGACGCAGACCGTGCGCGACGAGCACAGCGTCCACTCGCTGCACGCGTATTTCATTCTCGGCGGCGAACTCGGCGAGCCCGTGCGCTACGAGGTCGACCGCGTGCGCAACGGCCGCTCGTTCACGACGCGCCGCGTGGTCGCGCGCCAAAGCGCCGGCGCGATTCTCACACTCGAGTGCTCGTTTCAGCGCTTCGAGGAAGGCGCCGAGTCGCAGTCGCTCGCAATGCCCGCCAGCGTGCCCGCCCCCGAGGCGCTCGAGCGGATCTCGGATGCGGGCATCCAGCGCTGCGACATCGCCGGCACGCGCACGCACCCGGGCTCGCTGGTGTGGGCGCGCTATCCGCTCGCGCTCGGCGCCGACGCGCGGCTGCACTACTGCGCGCTCGCCTACCTCTCCGACATGAACCCGATGGACGCGATCTCGAACTCGCGCGCGGGTGGCCCGCCGAGCGGCGGTCCGGGCTCGCTCGACTGGATGGGCGCGAGCCTCGATCACGCCGTCTGGTTCCACCGCCCCGTGCGCGCCGACGACTGGCTATTGATGGACCTAACAGGCCACGGCCTGATTCGCACGCGCGGGCTCGCGACCGGCCACGTTTTCGATCGAGCGGGCGTCCACGTCGCGACGATCGCGCAGGAAGGGTTGCTCAGGCCAAAGAAATCCGGCTGAACTCAGGCGCCGCTCTTCTCGCGCTCCGCGAGCAACTTCAAGATCGCGCGATCGTGCCGCGTCTGTGCGCTCATGCGCGTCGGCTTCCACGCGGGCCAGCGCGCGGCGTCGCCTTTCGGCGCGTCGCCCATCACGGTGACGCGCTGAATGATGCGCTCGCCCTCGAAATCCGCGACCACGAAGTGCTGCGTGCAGCGGTTGTCCCAGAACGCGATGGTTTCCTCGCTCCAGCGGTAACGCACCGTGAAGCGCTGCTGCTGCACCCAGCGCGTGAGAAATCCGAGCAGTGCCTCGCTCTCCGGGTGCGAGAGCTCGACGATGCGGCGCGTGAAGTGCTCGTTCACGTAGAGCGCGCGTTGCCCCGTGTCGGGGTGAATGCGCACGACCGGATGCACCGCGGTGATTTCGGGCTTGCCGTGCGGATGCGCGTCGTGCAGAGCTGTTAGGCCGCTGCACAGTTCGCGCAGCGGCGGCGAGAGCGCGTCGTGAGCGGCGCACAGGTTCGTGAAGAGCGTGTCGCCGCCGACCGGTGGGCACTTCAGCATGCGCAGAATCGACATCTGCGAGGGCGACGCGAGGAACGTGAGATCCGTGTGCCACTCGTCGGCGACGCCGCCGTGGCTCGCCGCGAGCTCGAACAACTCCGGGTGCTTTGTAAACGGGTTCTGCAAGTTCGGGTGCGCCTCGAGCGGCCCGAACAGCCGGCCGAGCGCGACGTGCTGCTCCTGCGTGAGCGCCTGCGCGGGGAAGAACAACACCTTGTGCTCGAGCAGGAGCGTGCGGATGCGGTCGGCGTCGGACGCACCCGCGCGGGCGAGATCGATGCCGCGCACCTCCGCACCTAGCGCGCCCGCGAGCCGCGTGACGATCTCGGCCATGCAGAGCCTCCACTGCGGCCCGCGAGCATACGCCGATCTGCCGAAAGGGACGGTCGGCTTCCGCCGACCGTCCCGAGCGTTCGGGCAGATCAGGGCGCCGCGACGTCCTTCATGGTCGCAGGCCCCCAGGCCTTGACCACGCGGCTCAGCGTGAAGCCAACGACCTGCGCGCTGCCTTGGATGGCGGTTTGATACGCCTGCCAGTCCGCGCTCGCGCGATTCACGGTGCCCCAGCTCTCCATCTCGGCCTCGCTGGCGTAGCCGACTGAGACGACGTGCGTGACCGGCGAAGCGCCGGCTGCGACGACGGCGGACAGGTGCCCTTGGCCGGGGAACTTCTTCCCGGTCTCGGACGCCTGATAGCGGTCGCGCGCTGCCAGGAACGCCGGAACATCGGTCACCACGAGCGCGACGCCGAGCCAGACCGCGTCCGAATCCGAGATGTCGCCCCAGCTCTTGATCGTCCGGTAGCGCGCCGTGTTCGTGATCGTGCCGAGCTTCGCCATCGCGCCTTGGAACTGGGCCCAAGCGGGATCCGCGGCGAGCTTCTGCCCGAATGCCTCGCCCGCGGCCGCCGACTTGTTGAGCACCGCGAAGGCGTGCGTGGCCGGATTGTCGCCGTCGGCGAGACTCGCCAGCAGCAGCAGCCGCCCGGTGCCTTGCTTGAGGATCTCCGAACCCATCAATTGGTCGGTCGCGGCGACGACGTCTGCCGGGTTCGCGCCTGGATTGAGCGCGATGCCGTTGATCTGAAGTGTGGGATCGGCAGCCGAAGCTTGAGCGATGAAAAGAGCCGTGGCGGCGAAGAGCCCGCCCATTTTGCGAATGCCTGTCGCCTTCATGCGGCCTCCTTGTGCCCACTCCCCAGTCGGGGCGCACCCTGCCACACTTTCACCAGGCTCAGCGCGCAATTCGACAGGATTTTCGGGTTCTGCAACGACTGACGAGAATCCTCGTCTCGCACCGCCTCGGCTCAGAACGCCGGCCGGCGCCCGAACCACGGCCTTGCTTGTTCGAGCTGCGCGGCGAGGCGGAAGAGCGTTGCCTCGTCGTTGTGGCGGCCGGTGAACTGCACGCCGATCGGGAGGCCCGCCGCGTTCCCGCTGAGCGGCACGGACATCGCCGGCGTGCCCGCGGTGTTAGCGAGCTGCGTGTAGCCGGTCGCCTCCATCAGCACGCGGGTCTGCTCCTTCGAGTCCGGGTTCGAGAGCGACAGCACGCCGAGTGCGGGCGGCGGTGTGCCCATCGTGGGTGAGAGCAGCACGTCGTGATTTTCGAGGAAGCGCGCGAGCTCGCGGCCGGTTCGGTGCAGCACCTTGGTCGCGCCCGCGTACGCGACGGCATCGAGGCCCTTCGCGAGGCCCGCCACGAGCCAGGTGCCCGGCTCGACATCGTCGGGCTTCGGCTCGCGGCCGAGCACGCGCGCGCGCTCCTCGATCGCCCAGCGGATGTTCGCGCTGATTACGGTGATCGCCGCTTTGCGCAGCTCGTCGATGCTGCTCGGCGCGAAATGCGCGCGCTCGACGTGGTGCCCTAACGACTCGCACAGCTTCGCGGCGTCCTCGGCTGCCGCGGCACAATCCGGGTGCGTCGCTGCGCCGTTCCACGACTCGGTGTCGAGCGCGATGCGCAGCCGCCCGGCGTGCGCGCCCACTTCCGCTAGCCACGGCCGCAGCGGCGGCTGCGCGGCGTAGGGCGCGCCGAGATCGGGGCCTGCGGTGGCGTCGAGCAACGCCGCGCTGTCGCGCACAGTCCGGCTGACGGCGTGCACGCAGCTCATGCCGCTCCAGCCCTCGCCCGAGTCGGGCCCGAGCGGCGTGCGGCCGCGCGTCGGCTTCATGCCGAACAGGCCGCAACAACTCGCGGGGATGCGGATCGAGCCGCCGCCGTCGCTCGCGTTGGCGAGCGGCACGATGCCGGCCGCGACCGCCGCCGACGCACCGCCCGAGGAGCCGCCGGACGTGTGCCCGAGGTTCCACGGATTCCTCGTCTGCCCAAACAGCCGCGATTCCGTCGTGCAGGTGAGCCCGAACTCGGGCGACGCGCTCTTGCCGAACACCACGAGGCCCGCGCGCCGGTAGCGCGCCACGAGTTCGCTTTCGCGCACGGGCACGTTCTCCGCGAACAAGTTCGAGCCGTTCGTGGTCCGCACACCCGGCACGTTCAGGTGCAGATCCTTCAACAAGAACGGCACGCCCGCGAAGGCGCCATTCGGCACGTCGCCCTTCGCCGCGGCGCGCGCCTGTTCGAACATCGGAATCACCACGGCGTTCAGCGCCGGGTTGCGCTGCTCGCAGCGCGCGATCGCTACCTCGAGCAGCTCACTCGCGGACACCGCGCGCTTCTTGACCAGGGCTGCGAGTCCGAGGCCGTCGTAGTTCTCGTAGTCGTTCATCGCGCTGTTCTCCGCGGTTCGCGTTCCCTAGGAGCGAGCAGCATACTGCGGCGCACCACACCGGAGGGCGCACATGCTCGACCTCGTGATCCGCGGCGGAACGATCCTCGATGGCTCCGGAGGCGCCCGCTTCAGCGGCGACGTCGGAGTGCAGGACGGCCGCATCGTCGCGGTCGGGCGCGTCGCGGAACGCGGCCACCGCGAAGTCGATGCGGGTGGCCTGCTCGTCACACCGGGCTGGGTCGACGTGCACACCCACTACGACGGCCAAGCCACCTGGGACTCGCTGATCTCGCCCTCGTGCTGGCACGGCGTAACAACCGTGGTGATGGGCAACTGCGGCGTTGGCTTCGCGCCGGTGAAGCCGGGCACGCACGACTACCTGATCAAGCTGATGGAAGGCGTCGAGGACATCCCGGGCACGGTGCTCTGGGAAGGCGTCAAGTGGGCCTGGGAGAGCTTCCCGGAGTATCTCGACGCGCTCGCGTCGAAGCCGCGCGCGCTCGACATCGCCGCGCAAGTTCCCCACGCCGCGCTGCGCTTCTACGTAATGGGTGAGCGCGGCGCGGATCACACCGAGGCGCCGACCGCAGCCGAGATCGACGCGATGGGCGTCCTCGCGCGCGACGCCGTGCGCGCCGGCGCGATCGGCTTCACCTCCTCGCGCACCAAGAACCACCGCACGAGCGACGGCCGCTTCATCGCGAGCCTCACCGCGCCGCAGGAAGAACTCGTCGGCATCGCGCGCCGCATGGGCGAAGCGGGCAAGGGCGTGTTCGAGATCGTCTCGGACTTCGCGGGCCGCGACCAAGAATGGGAGACGTTCCGCCAGATGGTGGCCGTATCCGGCCGCCCGCTCTCGATCTCGATCGCACAGTCCGACGTGGCGCCCGAGTCCTACCGCGCGATGCTTGCAACCATTACGGATGCGAATGAGCGCGGCCTGCCCATGAAGGCACAGGTACCGGCGCGCGCGATCGGCGTGTTGCTCGGCCTCGACGCCTCGCTGAACCCGTTCTGCTCGCACCCGACCTATCAGGGGCTCGCAAAGCTGCCGCGCGCCGAGCGCATGGCGAGACTGCGCGACCCCGCCGTGCGCGCGCAACTGCTGGGCGAGAAGCCGAACCCGGCGCTCGCGAGCTTGGTGTTCACGTTCGAGAAGATCTACCGCCTTGGTGAGAGGCCGAACTACGAGCCGTCCGCGGACGAGAGCCTCGCCGCCGAGGCGAAGCGCCGGGGCGTCGCGCCGGCAGCGCTCGCCTACGAGTGGCTGCTCGAGAGCGACGGCAAAGCGCTGCTCTACCGGCCGCTGCTCAACTACGCGAACAACAACCTCGACGCGACTCACGAGATGCTCCAGCACCCCCACGTCGTGCCCGGCCTCGGCGACGGCGGCGCGCACGTCGGCCTGATCAGCGACGGCAGCTTCCCGACTTTTTTGATGTCGCACTGGGCGAAGGACCGCACGCGCGGCCCGAAGCTCCCGCTCGAGATGCTCGTGAAGGCGCAGAGCGCCGACACCGCCGCGCTGGTCGGCATGACCGATCGCGGCCGCATCGCGGTCGGCATGAAGGCGGATCTCAACCTAATCGATTGGGACAAGCTCGGCGTCGCGCACCCGGAGATCGCCTACGACTTGCCCACGGGCGGCAAGCGGCTCGTGCAGCGCGCGCATGGCTATGTCGCGACGATTTGTGCTGGCGCGGTGACGTTCCTGCACGGCGAGAGCACGGGAGAGCTGCCGGGGAAGCTGGTGCGGAGCTGAGGCTGGTCAGGAGCTGTTGTGAACGATCTGTTCGATTTGCTCACTAGGCTCGGCGGCTTGCAGTTCTTGGTCGCCCTATACGTTGTCTCGTTCGTGTTCGCCGGCATTCTGATGCCGGGGGATCGACGCGCACCCCCGGCCTTCGGGATCCGACCTGTAGCGCAGGCAGCACTGCTCATTACTCCAGCCACAGCAGCCTTTGTGTGGGCGATACCGGTCCTATTCGAGTTGTGACTGGAACCGCGCGGCGCGACGACCGCCGTCCGAGGTTGTGATGAGAGCGCGGCGAGTCCAGCGCTGGGTAACGCGCAAACACATCCGCGTGAACCGCACCGCGACCGCGTGGCTCGTGCGCCGCTTCGTCGATCCGCAGGCCGAGTTCGCGTTCGTGGAGCCGAGCGAAGTCGCGCGCGTTCAAGCCGAGTAGGGCGCCATCGGCTTCGACGCGCCCGGCGCGCGCTTCTCGAACGACGGCGGCGCCACGCCGCCGTCGTCGCGGGCAGGCGGCGTTCGCTCCCGAGGCGCCCGGCTTGAAGCTCATCTCGCGCGGCTTCCCGCTCGTGTCGCGCGGCGATTCCGCGACCATCGAGAAGGCTGCCTTCCTGTACGACGCACTTTATCCCGCGTGGCGCGAGCGGCTCCGCGGCTGAGGCGAATGCCGCGCGGTTCGGGTCGGCGGCGCGGTCGGCGGAGGCGCGCCGCGCGGGAGGGCGTCACATGGCGGGAGGCCCCTTGGGCATCGTCGCCTGCATCGCGCGCTGGAACGCGGGGCGCCGTGCCATCCGCTCGAGAAAGCCCTTCACATTCGGGAATGCGTCGAGGTGGGCGCTGTCGGTGCTTTGGATGAGGCGGATGTTGAACTGGCTGCCCGTCGCGACCAGCGCACCGATCTTGAGCGGGAAGTGCATCATGATGTCCGCCGCAGTGAACTCGTCGCCCGCGAAGTAGCGGCGCTTGCCCAGGGTGTTCTCGGCGTAGTGCACAACGCGTTGTGCGCCGCTGCGCGAGCCCGCGAGGCCGGGCAGCTTGGGCACCGCCGACGCTGGCGGAGCCACGCCCGCGTCCTTGAACGCCTTGGCCGTCTGGCGCTCCGCGACGTCGCTCAGGATCTTGGACATCGCCGTACCTTCGGCGAAATGAAGAAACTCGAGATAGGCGGGGAAGCCGGGCGAATCTTCCGCCGGTCGCAAGCCGGAACCCTTGCCGTACTTCGCAAGCAGCCATTCGAGGATGGCGCCGGATTCGATCATGACCAGCGCGTCGTCTTCCACGATCGGGGCCATGCGCATTTCGTGGTGCTGTTCGAGCGCGACCAGCGAACCCAGAATGTCGCCCTGAATGAAATCGAGTGCATACGGAACGCCGAGCTCTTCGAGCAGCCACGCCACGCGCTCGGAGCGGCGCCCTTCGATGTGACGAATCATGATCATTGGATTTTTCTCCGAGCCGTGAGTTGCAGGGTTCAGCAAGCCTTCATACATCGTCTTCTCGAATGCACTAAACGCTTAGGCACGTCACGTAGCGCACAACCCGAAGCCGCCGCTGCATATACTGCCCCGCGCCATGACGGGATCTTCCTACACGGGCTCGCTCGATGCTTTCGACCCGCTCGATGCGGTGCACGGCATCCCGCACGCGGGCCTCGCTGCGCTGCGTGCGAGGCGCCCTGTGCACCGGACGCCCGGCGGCGTTTTCTATCTCGCGCTGCAGGCGGATGTGCTCGCCGCGGCGCGCGCCGTCGAGACCTTCCGCGCGAGTTTCCGCGAGCCGGGCGTAGTCGTGCCGCCCGAAGAGATGCTGATCAACGAAATTCCCGAGCCGCGCCACGGACGCATCCGCAAGATCGTGAACTCGGCGGTCGCGACGCACCGGCTCGCGCGCGTGGAGCCGATGCTGCGAGAGCTCGTCGCGGAGTTGCTGGAACGCGCGCTCGCGAAGGGCGGCGGCGAGCTGGTCGCGGAACTCATTACGCCAATTCCTACTTCCGTGATTGCGCATCTGCTCGGCGTGGCGCCGGCGGACTGGTCGCTCTGGGCGCGCTGGTCGGATGAGGTCGTGCGGGGCGACTATCCGGCGAAGAATCGCACTGCGCGCGGTGAGGGCCTGGGCGGCGGGCATCCGGAATTCGCGGCCACCATCGACGCCGAGATCGCGCGGCGTCGGAGCGCGAGCGATCCCCCTGATGACTTCATGACGCGGCTCCTGCGCACCGAGGTCGAAGGCGTTCGCCTCTCGGACCTCGAGGCGCGCACACTGATCGCGTTCTTGCTCGTGAGTGGCAATGAGACCACGCGCCACCTGTTAGGCAATCTCCTGCACCGCATGGCCGCGCAGCCAGGGCTCTTTGCCGCCGTGCGCGCCGACCGCGCGCTGGTCTCGAACGCAATCGAGGAGTCGTTGCGCCTCGAGCCGCCCGTCGCGGTCTTGCTGCGCGAGTGCTGCGCCGACACCGAAGTGCGCGGCGTCGCGATCGCGCGCGGCTCGCGCGTGGCGTTCGGGATCGCGTCCGCGAACCGCGACGAGCGCTGCTACGAAGACCCCGATGTCTTCCGCCTCGACCGCCGCGAGCCCAAGAATCACGTTGGCTTCGGCGGCGGACCGCACGTCTGCCCCGGCGCCGCGCTCGCGCGTCTCGAAGCGCGCGTGCTGCTGGAGTCACTCGCCGAGCGCGTCGCAGAGATCCGGCTGCCGGCCGGCTTCTTACGCGAGAAGGTGCCGGTGTTCTGGGCCGAGGGCCCGGTCGCGTTGCCAGCCGAACTCGTGCGCGCGTGAGTTCGGTGCTGATGCGTGCGCTGTGAACTCGCGTCCGCCGCCGCTCGCGCAGGCAGGGTGAGAGCCGTGGCCAGGCACGAGGTTCGAGTTCTCGATGCGCGCGAAATCTCGAAATGGGTCGAGGACGTCGACCTCGTGGTCGTAGCCCTCGGCTGTGCGAGTGCGAGTGCGAGTGTGGTGGTGCTCGAGCGTGCGAGCGGCGGTGGAGGTGTTACGGCGATGGCGGCAGGCCACGGCTACGCCAGCGGCGCGCAGCAC
>JANNDT010000020.1:0-1800 GCA_031387905.1 Deltaproteobacteria bacterium | reverse complement strand
GAAGCCCTGGCCGCGCTTGCCGACCAAATAATCATCCGGCACGAACACGTCCTTGAAGAACACCTGATTGGTGGTGTCCTTGCCGACCGTGGGCAGGCTCTGCACTTCGAGGCCGGGGTGCTTCATCGGGATCAGGAACAGACTGATGCCGTCGTGCTTCGGCTTCTCAGGGTCGGTGCGCGCGCCGACCCAATACCAGTCCGCGAAGTGCGCGGAGGTCGTCCACATCTTCTGGCCGTTCAGGTTCCAGCCGCCGTCGACTTTCTCGGCCTTGAGCTGCATGTTGGCGGCGTCGCTGCCCGCGTTCGGCTCGCTGTAGCCGACCGCGAACTCGACCTCGGCGTTCAGCACCTTCGGTAGGAACTCACGCTTCAACTTCTCGCTGCCGTGGCGGATCAGGGTCTTGCCGATGATCCCGACGCCTTTGCCGATCTGCGGCGCCGCGTGTCGCGCGAGCGCCTCGTTCAGGATGTACTCGTAGACGCCGGCGATCTCCTGGCCGCCGTACTCTTTGGGCCATGACATCCCGAGCCAGCCCTTGGCCGCGAGCTTCTTCATGAACGCACGGCGCTCCGGCGTGTCCGCGAGTTGGCTGAAGTTCTCGCGGGTCGGGTCCATCACGACTGGGTCGTGGTTGGCGACCAGCCAGCGTTCGACTTCGTCGGCGAACTTCTGCTCTTCGGGCGTGAAATCGAAGTCCATCGGAGCCTCCTCTGCGTCGCGGTCGGTGATATACGAGACGGACCGTCTTGTAAATGGTTGCCCCGAGGGGCCCGACGGCCCTCTAGAGATAGGGCGCGCGTGACCACGTCCGCGGACGGCGCATGCGCAGGCGCACTCGGTGCTACGTCTCGCGCCCATGGACGCCGCGCTCGGCTTCGCAGTCTTCCCGACGACGCTCGGCAGCGTGGGTATCGCTTGGGGCGAAGCCGGCGTTGTCGCGGTGTTCCTGCCGGAGGCGAACGAGGCCGCGACTCGGCGACGCATCGTGCGTCGCTTCGCAGGCGCGGCTGAATTGGCGCCGCCCGCGGTCGTGCAGCGCGCGATCGATGCGATCACGTCATTACTGCGCGGGGAACGCGCGGACCTGCGCGGCATCGCGCTCGACCTGCGCGGCGTGCCAGATCTGCATCGCCGCGTCTACGAAATCGCGCGAACGATTCCGCCGGGCAAGACGCTCGCGTACGGCGATATCGCGGCGCGGCTCGGCGATAAGCGGCTCGCGCGCGACGTCGGCCAAGCCCTCGCGAAGAATCCGTTCTCGATCGTGGTGCCGTGCCACCGCGTGCTCGCCGCGGACGGCAAGCTCGGCGGCTTCAGCGCGCGCGGCGGTGTCGCGACGAAGCTGCGCCTGCTCTCGATCGAGGGCGTGCAGCTGCCGGGCACGCTGCCGCTGTTCGCGGTGAGCCGCGACGCACCGCGCGACTAGAGCGCGGTAGCCTCGTGGCGCGTGCGCATTGAGGCGCGCTCGAGAACCGCACAGCCGGGAGGGCGAGGCATGCGCGTGAAGGATCAAGTCGTCGTCGTCACGGGCGGCGCGAGCGGAATCGGACGCGCGCTGTGCCGGCGGTTCGCGGCCGATGGCGCGCGCAAGGTCGTGGTCGCGGACCGCGACGGCGACGGCGCCGAGCGAGTCGCGCATGAAGTCGGCGGCGACGCGCGCCGGGTCGACGTCGCGCGCGAGAGCGAGATCGCCGCGCTGATCGAGCACACGGAAGCCGCGCACGGCCCGATCGCGCTGTTCTGCTCTAATGCCGGAATAGGGGTCGCTGGCGGCGCTGAAGTCGCAGACGGCGAATG
>JANNDT010000088.1:0-8210 GCA_031387905.1 Deltaproteobacteria bacterium | reverse complement strand
CGGCGACCCGGAGGTCGAGGCGACCGAAAAAGGCCTGATCGTGCGCGTGCACATCAAAGAGGGCGAGCAGTACAAAGTTGGCGCGATCGACATGCAGGGCGATGAGACGCTCGACAAGGAAGCGCTGCGCCAAGGCCTCATGCTGAAGGAAGGCGACGTCTTCTCGCGCAGCGCGCTCGACGGCGACCGCGAGCGTCTCGAGCACCACTACTCGGACCGCGGCTTCTTCAACGCGAAGGTCGACCCGCAAACGCGCGTGCACGCAGCCGAGAAGACTGTCGACGTGAGCTACGGCGTCGCCAAGGGGTCGCTCGCATTCCTGCGCGAAATCGACGTCACGGGGAACAAGACCACGGTCGACCCCGTCGTACGCCGCGAGCTGATGATCGTGGAAGGCGAACTCTATTCCGCGGCGGCGGTGGACGTCTCGAAGGCGCGACTCGAACGTTTGGGTTTCTTCGAGGAAGTGGAGATCTCGCCGGTCAACACCGACTACGCGGACCAGATGGACCTGGGCATCAAAGTCGTCGAGAAGCCGACCGGCTCGCTCTCGTTCGGCGCGGGTTACAGCTCGCGCGACGGCTTCATCGTCTCGGCTTCGGTGTCGCAGTCAAACCTGTTCGGGCGCGGCTACAACGGCTCGATCGTCGCCGACGTGGGCGGCCAAACGAACCGCTTCTTCGTCACGCTCGGCGACTCGTATTTTCTGGGCAGCGATTGGGGCCTCTCCACCCAACTCTTCCGCACCTCTCTCGACTACCCCGACTTCAACCTCGATCAATACGGCACCGAGATCGTCACCAGCCACTTCTTGAATGAGACCGGGACCGCGCGCGGCTTCGTTCGATACAGCTTCGCGAATCGCTCGGTCGACCGGGGGGGTATCTACGGCAACCAGGTTCAAGACGCCGCCTCAGTGATCCAGCGCGAAGTCGAGACCAAGAGCCAGGTCACTAGCCTAATGGGTCTCTCGGTGCGCTACGACACGCGCAACGACCGCATCACGCCGTCCGCCGGACGCGTGGCCGATCTCGGCCTCGACTACGCGGGCCTCGGTGGCTTCTCGCAGTACGCGCGGCTCGAAGGCAGCGCGGCAGTCTACAAGCGCAACCCGAGCTGGGTGCCGAGTTGGCTGCCCTCCGCGGAGCGTGGCGTGTGGGTGGTCGGCGGACGCTTCGGCATGGCGTACCCGCTCAACAGCATCGGTGATTTCGATCTGCCGCCCGTTTCTTCGCTCGACGGCACCCTCGGCCCCGAAGTTCGCTCGCTCCAGAACATCGACCAGAATCTCGAGCTGCCTCTCAGCGAGCGCTACTTCGTCGGCGGCATCGGCCAGTACCAGCTGCGCGGCTTCAAGGCCCGAGACGTCGGGCCGCGGCGCGCGGAGGTCTTGAAGGTGATTCGCGTCGAGCGCGGTCCCGAAGACAACAACGGTCAACCCATACAGATCATCGAGGAGAACTTGTATCGCCCGGTCGGCGTGCGGGTGGACACGGCGACTGGCGTGGTGGCCTGCACCGACAACAATGACTTCGAGAGCGGCTTCGGCAACGGCAACGGCCGCTGCAACTCGCTCTACGATCGAAAGATCAGCGATTTCGACGATCTCAGAGAGACGGACGTGATCGGCGGCAACAAGTTCTTCACGACGACGATGGAGTACCGCTTCCCGATCAGCGAAGACCTCGGCCTGATCGGCATCGCGTTCGTAGACGCTGGCAACGCCTTCGCCGAAGATGAGGACATGTGGGACACCGGTCTCTGGCGCTTCGGCGCTGGCGCTGGCGCGCTCTGGTTCTCGCCCTTTGGCCCGCTCCAGTTGTTCCTCGGCTTCCCGATCAACAAGACCGCGGTGGACAAGTCGATGGTGTTCGAGTTCTCAGTCGGCGGTCAGGGGTTCTGACGCGCCTGGTCCTTCGCAGCGAAGGACGATTCCCGGAAGGAGTGTTTGGATGAAGTTCATGATTCAGCGGCTCACTGGGCTGCTCGCGCTCGCAATGTTGGGGTACCCGCTCGCGGCTTCGGCGCAGGACGCGAAGATCGGCTTCGTCGATCGCGAGAAGGCGCTGTTCTCGACCGAGGCCGGCAAGAAGGCGCGCGACGAGTTGCAGGCGAAGCTGAAGGCGGCGCAGGCACAGCTCGCGCCGCTGGCTGACAAGCAGAAGACGCTCGCAGGCGAGATCGAGGCGAAGAAGTTCGTGCTCGCGCCCGAGGCGCTGATGAACATTCGCGCGCAGCTCGCCGAGGTGCAGAACCAGCTCGAGAACAAGGGCAAGGAGCTCGAGGGCCAGCTCAAGATCGATCAGGTGCGCTTGGTCTCCCCGCTCGAGGAGAAGCTGAAGACGGCGATCGAGGCGGTCGGCAAGGAACAGGGCTACTCGCTGATCCTCGAACGCAACGTCCCGCAGCTCATCTACTACTCGCGCGAGCAGCACGACATCACGGACGCCGTGGTGGCGCGCTTCAACGCCGCCAAGTAGCTCGCGCGTGACGCAGATCCACCCGAGCGCGGTGGTCGACCGGCGAGCCAAGCTCGCGGACGACGCCGAGATCGGGCCGTTCTGCACCGTCGGCCCCGAGGTCGAACTCGGCCCCGGCGTCTCGCTGCGCTCGCACGTCCACGTCGTCGGGCACACCACGATCGGCCCGCGCACGCGCGTGTTCCCGTTCGTCGTGCTCGGCGAGGAGCCGCAGGACAAGTCCTTCTCCGGCGAGGCGACCGCGCTCACGATCGGCGCCGACAACGTGATCCGCGAGCACTCGAGCATCCATGTCGGCACGCCCCGCGGCGGCGGCTGCACGCGCATCGGCGACGACAACCTGATCATGAACGGCGCGCACATCGGGCACGACGCGCGCATCGGCTCGAACGTGATCGTGGCGAGCCACGTCGCGATTGCGGGCCACGCGGTGGTCGAGGACTACGCGGTGATCGGCGGCCTCTCGGGCGTGCACCAATACGCGCGCATCGGCGAATCCGCGATGGTGGCCGCGCTCTCCGGCGTGACGCTCGACGCGCCGCCATTCGCGCTCGTGGCCGGCGAGCGCGCGACGCTGCGCGGCCTCAACGTCGTGGGCCTGCGACGGCGCGGCGTCCCCGCCGAAGTGCGCGAAGAGCTGAAGCGCGCCTATCACTGGCTCTTCTTCAGCAAGCTGCGCCTCGAGCCCGCGCTCGAGAAAGTGCGCGCCGGCGGCTTCGTGTCCGAGGAAGTCGCGCGGCTGGTCGCGTTCTTCGACTCCTCCCAGCGCGGGGTGAGTAGGTAGGCGCGCGCGCGTCGAACTACCCCGGGACGTTCCACGACGAAGCGGGTTGCGCCCTGCGCCGCCGCGCCGAGTTCGCGAGAATCGCGCCGAGGTTTCGCATGGCGCGTGCCCACGGTGCCCGAGAGCTTTGCCTTGGCTGACGCAGCGGCGCTTTCGCTGATTGCCGGTGCAGGGCGGTTGCCGCTGCTCATGGCTCGCAGTGCGCGCGCCGCCGGGCGCCACGTGCATGCGATTGCGCTGCATGCGCTCTCGGACCCCGAGCTTGCTGCCGAGGCCGATGCCTGCGAGTGGCTGCACCTCGGCGAGTTCGCGCGCCTGCTCGCCGCACTCGAAGCGGCGGGCGCGCAGCAGATCGCGCTCGCTGGCAAGGTGCCGAAGGCGTTCCTCTGGCAGCACCGCGAAGCAGTGAAGCCCGACGCGCGCGCGCTCGCGCTGCTCGGCGCGCTCGAGGATCGCAAGGACGACTCATTGTTAGGCGCGGTGGCGGATTTGCTCACGACCGAAGGCTTCGCGCTCGCGAGCCAGCTCGAGGTTGCGCCGAGCCTCGTGGCCCGCGCCGGGTGGATCGCGGGCCGCGAGCCGACCTCGGAAGAGCTGGCCGACATCGCGTTCGGCTGGCCGATTGCGCGCGCGCTCGGCGGGCTCGACGTGGGGCAGAGCGTGGTCGTACAGGGGCGCGCCGTGCTCGCGCTCGAAGCCATCGAGGGCACCGACGCCGCGATCGCGCGCGGCCTGGCGTTCGCCGAACGCGGCAAGCCTGCCTGCGTCGTGAAGGTGGCGAAGCCGAATCAGGACCCGCGCTTCGACGTGCCGGTGATCGGGCCGGCCACAGTGCGCGCAATCGCCGCGGGCGGCGGCAGCGCGCTCGCGGTCGAGGCCGGCCGCACCCTCGTGCTCGATCGCGAAGAGCACGCGCGCGAGGCCGAGCGCGCAGGCATCGCAGTGGTGGGCGCGGGCGAGCCGCGCGGAGGCGCCCTGTGAAGGCGCTGCGCCTCGCGGTGATCGGCGTCGGCCACATGGGCCGCTTCCACGCCGAGAAAGTGGCGGCGCTCGCGCGCACGGGCGCCGGCGTCGAGCTCGCGGTGGTCGTCGATCGCCACCTCGATCGGGCGCGCGCAGCGGGCGACGCGTTCGGTGTGCGCGCCTCGTGCGATGCGCGCGATGCGTTCGCCGCTGCGGACGCCGTAATCGTTGCGGTGCCGACGGCCGCGCATGCGGAGATCGTTGCGGCTGCGCTCGAAGCCGGGCTCGATGTGCTCGTCGAGAAGCCGATCGCGACGACGCTGGCCGAGGCCGAGGCGCTCGTCGCGCTCGCGGGCGCGCACGGGCGTGTGCTGCAGGTCGGCCACCTCGAATGGTTCAACGCCGCGATGCGCACGGTCGCCGCGCGCGCCACGCGGCCGCGCTTCTTCGAGGGCCATCGCTTAGGTCCGTTCCCAGCGCGTTCGCTCGACATCGACGTGGTGCTCGACCTAATGATCCACGACGTCGACATCGTGCAGCGCTTGGTGGGCGCCGAGCCCGAGCGCGTCGAGGCGCTCGGCGTGCCGGTGCTGACAGAGCGCGCCGACATTGCGAACGCGCGGCTGGTGTTCCCGAACGGCTGCGTCGCGAATCTCACCGCCAGCCGCGTCTCACCGAAGCCGCTGCGCAAGCTGCGCTTCTTCCAGCCCGACGCGTACTTCTCGATCGACTTTCAGGAGCAAAGCGTCGTGATCGGCCAACGCGGCCCCGCGAACGAACGCGGCGAGCGCAGCGTCGCGCTCGAAAGACTCCAGATCGACCGGGAAGATGCGCTCGCCAACCAGCTGCGCGCGTTCGTGCGTGGCGTGCGCGAGCGCCGGGCCGTCGCGGGCGACGGCGACCAGGGTCTCGCGGCGCTGCGGACGGCGCTGCGCATCGTCGCCGCCATGCCGCCCGAGAGCGAACTCGCGTGACGCGCATTCTGGTCTCCGCGGGCGACGCGTCCGGTGAGATGCACGCGGCGGCGGTGATCGAGGCGCTGCGCGAGCGAGCGCCCGGGCTCGAAGTGCTCGCGCTCGGCGGGCCCGCGCTCGAGAAAGCCGGCGCACGCATTTTGGTTCCGCAGCGCGAACTCGCGGTGGGCGGGCTGTTCGAAGTGTTAGGAGATCTCGGGGGCGTTGCGAGCGCGTGGCGGCGCATGACGCGGGCGCTCCGCGATGAGCGGCCGGACTTGGTGATGCTGGTGGACTCGCCGGATTTCAATCTGCCGCTCGCTCGCCGCGCCAAACGCCTCGGCCTGCGCGTGCTCTGGTTCATCAGCCCCCAAGTCTGGGCGTGGCGGCGCGGGCGCGTACGCAAGCTCGCGGCGCGCGCGGACCGGCTCGCGGTGATCTTCCCCTTCGAGATCGCGGCCTACGCGGGCACGGGCCTGCGCGTCGATTTCGTCGGGCATCCGCTGATCGATCGGCTCGCGCCGCTCGCGAACCGCAGCCGCGCCGAGTGCCGCGCAGCGCTCGGGCTCGAAGCGGAGCGCCCGCTCGTGGCGCTTCTGCCCGGCAGCCGGCGCAACGAGCTCGCGGGCAACCTGCCCGTGCAGCTCGCCGCGGCGCGCGCGCTGCACGCGCTCGATCCGCGCATCGCGTTCGCGCTCGGCGTCGCGCCCTCCCTCGCGCGCGCGCAGATCGAAGCCGTGGTCCGCGCCGTGCGCTTGCCGAAGTTCCTCGCCCTAACACTCGTCGAGGGTCGCGCGCACGAGCTTGCGCGCGCCGCGGATGTCGCGCTCACGAAGCCCGGCACCGTCGCGCTGGAGGTCGCACTACTCGGCACCCCGCAGGTGGTGACGGCGCGCGTGCCGGCGGCGAGCGCGTTCGTGATGCGGCGGCTGGTGAGACTCGAGCACTGGGCGATGCCGAACCTGGTGGTCGGCGCCCGCGTGGTGCCCGAGCTGCTGCAGGAAGAGGCCGAGCCCACGCGCATTGCCGAGACGCTGCGCGAGTTGCTCGCTGGCCCCGCGCGCGCGGCGCAGCTCGCGGCGCTCGCGCGCGTACGCGAAGCGCTCGGCGGCGGCGGCGCGGCCGGACGCACTGCCGAGATCGCGCGCGCCATGCTCGCGGGCGAGTGAGGTGACGGCCGCGGGCGCCTTGTTACGGCCGAGCTGGCGAGTCGGTCTCGCAGAGCGGCTCGGCGCACATCCCGGCGTGAGCTTTGCCTCGCCGGTGTGGGTGCACGGCGCGAGTATTGGGGAAGTGCGCGTTGCAGCGCGAGTCGCCGCGGCGCTCGCGGAGCGCGGCGCCAGCGTGGTGGGTTCCGCGACCAGCCCCGCTGGCCGCGCAACCTGGCGCGAGCTCGCGCCCGGCGTCGCCTCGGGCTTCGCTCCGCTCGATCTCCCGTGGCTGGTAGGGCGCGCGCTCGATCGCGTAGCGCCGTCCATGCTGGTGCTGATCGAGACGGAGCTGTGGCCGAGCTGGATTGCGCTCGCGCACGCGCGCGGCGTGCCCGTTGCGATCGTCTCCGCGCGCATCTCGGACCGCAGCTTCCCTCGCTACTCGCGCGCGCGCTTCTTCACGCGCCGCGTGCTCGCGCACGTTTCCGCGATCGGCGCACGCAGCCAGCGCGACGCGGAGCGCTTCGTCGCGCTCGGCGCGGATGCGAAGCGAGTCTCCGTAACAGGTGATCTCAAGCTCGAGGCCGATGCGAGCGCTCCGGCACTCGCGGCAGATCTCGCCGCGCGCCTCGGCGACGTGCCCCTAATTGTCGCCGGCAGCACGCATCCCGGCGAGGAGCAGGCCGCGCTCGCCGCGCTTGCCGCGGTCGAGGCGGCGGGGCTGCGCGCGGCGCTCGTGCTCGCGCCGCGTCAGCTCGAGCGTGCGGGCGAAGTGCTCGCGCTCGCGCGCGGGCGTCGCGTGCGCCTGCGCAGCGTGGGCGAGAGCGCGCCGCTGCGCGCGGGCGAGGTGCTCGTGCTCGACACGCTTGGCGAGTTGCCCGCGCTGTGGCCGCGCGCCGCCGTCGCGTTCGTGGGGGGGACGCTCGCGCCGGGCGTCGGCGGGCACAACCTGCTGGAGCCCGCTCAACACGGGCGGTTGGTGCTGCACGGCCCGCACTGCGGGAACACACGCGAGGCCGCCGAGTTATTGGGCGCCTGCGGCGGTGCAGAGCGCGTCTCAGACGCCGCCGACTTCGCGCGCGCGATCGTGGGCGCGCTGCGCGACCCGGCGCGTTCGAGCGAGCGTGGCGCTGCGGGCCGCGCCGCAATCGCAGCACATCGCGGCGCGCTCGCGCGCACGCTCGCGTTGCTCGACTCGCTGCGCGGCCGCACGCCATGAAGCGCCCGAGTTGGTTTGATGAGCGCGCGCCTTCGCTTGCCGCGCGCGCCGCACTCGCGCCGCTCAGCGCGCTCTCGTGGTGTTACGGCGCTGGCGCCGCGCTGCATCGCACCGCCTACGAGCGCGGCTTCGCACAGGCTGCGCGATTGCCGTGCAAAGTGATCAGCGTGGGCAACCTCGTAGTGGGCGGCAGCGGCAAGACCCCCCTTGCGGCTTGGATTGCGGCGCAGCTGCACGCGCGCGGGAAGCGCGTCGCGCTCGCGAGCCGCGGCTACGGTGGGCAGCCGCGTGAGGCGGTGCACGTCGTGAGCGACGGAACGCGCGCGCTCGAAAGCGCTGCTGTCGCGGGCGACGAGGCGCTGCTGCTCGCGCGGCTCGCGCCAGGCGTGCCCGTGCTCGTCGCGCGCCGCCGTGAATTCGCGGGCCTGCGCGCAATCGCGCTCTTCGACACGGAGGTGCTCGTGCTCGACGACGGCTTCCAACACCACGCCCTCGCGCGCGACGTGGATCTCGTCGCGTTCGCGCAGGACGGGCTCGGTAGCGGCGCCGTCCTCCCGCGCGGCCCGCTGCGCGAACCGATCCGTGCCCTCGCGCACGCCGACGCAATCCTCGTAACAGGTGGCGCGCTGCCCGCGCACGACGCAGCGCGCATCTCGCGCG
>JANNDT010000073.1:0-32253 GCA_031387905.1 Deltaproteobacteria bacterium | reverse complement strand
CGCTCTCCTGCGCGCAATGCCATCGCCCGGAGCGCGGGCTCGCGGATGGGCTCGCGAGCGCGCGCGGGCTCGGCGGAGCGAAGCTCGCTCGCAACACTCCGACGCTCTACAACGCGGCCTTCAAGCCGCGGCTGATGTGGGATCGGCGCGCGGCCTCGCTCGAAGAGCAGGTGCTCTTGCCGCTGCTCGCGTCAGATGAACTCGCGGCGGAGCCGGCGCAGTTGCTCGCGAGACTCGCGGCGATTCCCGAGTACCGCGAACGCTTCGCCGCTGCCTTCCCTGATGACTCGCTGGGCCCTGCGGGCGCAATCTCGCTCGCGAACCTCGCGCGCTCGATCGCCGCCTTCGAGCGCACGCTCGTCTCGCGCGCTTCGCGCTTCGATCGCTTCGCGCGCGGGGAGCGCGCGGCCCTAACGCCTGCCGAGCGCAACGGCCTCACGCTGTTCCGCTCGCTCGCGACGCGCTGCTTCGAGTGCCACCGGCTGCCGACGTTCGACGCGCCGCTAGCTCTCAGCGTTGGCGTGCCGTCGAGCGACCCGGGGGTTGGGGCGATCAGCGGTTTCGACGCGCAGCGCGGTTTCTTCGGCGTGCCCACGCTTCGCAACGTCGCACTCACGGCGCCCTACATGCACGACGGCTCGCTCGCGACGCTCGAAGAGGTCGTCGAGTTCTACCGGCGCGGGGGAGGGCTCGCGCGCGGTGTGCCGGCTTCGCGGCTCCACGAGTTCGTGCGCCCAATCGAACTGACCGACGCGGAGGCCGCCGACCTCGTCGCGTTTCTGCGCGCGCTCACCGATGAAAGCGCACGACCCGCGCGGCCCGAGCAGGTACCGTCCGGCGCGCCTGGAATGGCGTACCCCGAACCCTGATGACTCACCTCCTCTGGAGCAAACGATGACCGCGCTTCGCCCGCTCGCTTGTCTGATCGCCGCCGCGCTCGTCGCGCTGGCAGCGCCTGTGCTCGGGGAAACGTTTCGCGTTCGCGCGGGCGAATCGATCGCGAAAGCCATCGAGGCCGCGCCGGCCGGCAGCACGATCGAGGTGGAGGCCGGCACTTATCACGAGGCGCTCGCAATCGATACGCCCGGCATCACGCTGCGCGGCGTCGTCTCCGGCGCGAAGCGCCCGGTGCTCGACGGGCGCGGCAAGCTGAACGACGGGGTGATCGCCTCCGGCAGCCCGTTCACGATGAGCGGCTTCTCGGTGCAGCACTACCGCGGCAACGGCATCACCACCCAACAAGTCGATGGCGTCACGCTCACGGACCTGATCATCGACGACACGGGGCTCTACGGCGTCTACCCGATCCAGTCGCGCAACATCTCGATCACACACTGCTCGGTGACGAAGATCAACGACGCGGGGATCTATGTCGGCGAGTCGGAGCGCGCGTTGGTCGCCTACAACGAAGTGTTCGGAAACGTCGCGGGCATCGAGATCGAGAACACCAACGACGCCGACGTGCACGACAACGTCGCCTACGACAACACCGCGGGCATCCTCGTGTTCGTGCTGCCGGGCAAGGTGCTGAAAGAGGCGAAGCGCAACCGCGTGCACCACAACTGGGTGCTCCACAACAACACCCCGAACTTCGGCGACCCCGACGCGATCGTCGGCTCACTGCCCTACGGCATGGGCATCCTCGTGATGGGCGCCGACGACACACGGGTCGAGAACAACTGGGTGCGCGGCAATCACTCGTCGGGCATCGGCGTGATTCGCCTCGCGCCGGAAGAAGCCGCGAAGGACCCGGAGCTCGAGCCGATGGCCGACGGCACGCACGTGCTCTTCAACTACGCGGTCGGTAACGGCTCGAATCCGCATCCCACCATCACGAAGCGTTATGGCGGAGGGCTCGACTTCGCGTGGGACGGTACGGGCCGTGATAACTGCGTGTCGCTGCCGGAGTCTTCGCTGCGCCGAGGCACGCCGCTCGGCGCGTGCGCGCAGGCCGAGGGCGCACGCGACAGCTCGGGCGCGGCGCCGCACGCGCATTCCTCTCCGCTCGTAGCGGCGCCCGCGCCAGCCGCGCCGCCCGCAGATCTCAGCGGCGCCGACGCGGTCGTGCGCATTCGCGCGATGGCCTACGAGCCCAAGCATTTGTCCGTGCGGCGCGGTGCGACCGTTGTCTGGCTGAACGAAGACGCGGCGGTGCACACCGTGACGAGCGGCCACGAGCGCACGCCGACGTTCGTGCCGCTCCAGTCGCCCGTAATGGCTCGCGGGCAGGTCTATGCGCACGCCTTCAACGAGCCGGGCACCTACGAGTACCTATGCCTGCCGCACATGGATCAGTTGCCGATGCGAGAGGCGACGATCACGGTCGAGTAACGCCGCTCTTCAGGGCGTCCGCTCGCCGCTCTCGATCTGTTGTTCGCGCAATCGCCGCGGCGTGCGGCGGAACCACCAGCGGTACGCGAAGTAAGCGCCCACGGCGGCTGCGATGGCCGCGGGCCACACCCAGGCGTAAGGCTGCTCC
Organism: Deltaproteobacteria bacterium; assembly: GCA_031387905.1. Classification (GTDB taxonomy): domain Bacteria; phylum Myxococcota_A; class UBA9160; order UBA9160; family UBA6930; genus VGRF01. Next base: position 29,774 of record JANNDT010000073.1, on the reverse strand, counting down.
TCGACGTACGCGATCGCGGCGCGTCCGAACACGACGAACGCCCACATCGGTGGAATGAATCCCACCAAGCTGCCCACCACGAACGAGCCGAAGCGCACGCCCGAGAGGCTGAGCGCCCAGTGGGCGGGCGCCGCCAGCCCGAACAGGATGCGCACGGCTATTACGGTCCGGAGCGGGTGCTCGCGCGCAGTTGCGGTGAACAGACGCAGTCGCGGGGGCAGCCGCTGCTCGAAGGCGTTCCCGAGCACGCCTCGCGCGAGCACGTAGGCGACGATGCCCGCGCCCGTCGCGCCGAGCACCGACATCGCCACCGCAAAGTCCGTCGGCCACGCGAGGCTCGCGGGCAGGATGAACACGGCGCCCGGCACGCCGAACGGCTCGAGCAGCGCGAACGCGAGCACGTAAAGCACGGGCCCCCACACGCCGCTCTCTGCGAGAAGCTGATGAATGTGTTCGTGCGTCACGTACGCGAATACGCCGCTTCGCCACGCGAGGGCGACCAACGCGAGCACACCGATCGCCAGCAGAATCCTCGTCCGCACGCTCATCCGTTCAAGACTCCGGGAACAGGCTGCAGTGGATCGCGTCCTCGCCGGGCACTTGCCGAGCCAGCGTGCGGATCGCGAGCTCGGCATCTTTCAGCGCGAAGTCGTGGGTGTGCATCTTCTCGAGTGGCTTGCTGCGCGATTCGATCAGCCGAATCGCGCTGCGGTAGGCCGAGGATGTTACGCCGATCGCGCCGCGCACCGAGATTTCCTTCATCACGATCTTGTCCGAGATGAAGTTCTCGATCGGGCGGAAGCCCTTCACGCCCGCGAGCACCACGGTGCCGCCCGGCGCACAGTAGTCGAGCGCGTCGCGCACTGGCGCGGTGGCGTACGAGGAAACGTCCACGACCACCTCGGCGCCGCGCCCGCCGGTCGCGTTCAGGATCTTCTCTCGCGCGTCCTCGTTCTCGACGTCGATTGCGACGTCGGCGCCGAACTCGCGCGCGAGCGCCAGCTTCTTCGCATCGGCGGCGAGCCCCGTAACGAGAATCCTCGTCGCGCCGGCCTCGCGCGCAGCGAGCACGCAGGCGAGCCCGCGCTGGCCGGGGCCGAGAATCACCACGGTGTCGCCGGGCTTCGTTCGAGGAATCTCGACCGCCCAGCGGTAGCCCGCGCCGAGCGGGTTGAAGAGCGCGGCGATCGCGGGCGCGAGTGTGGGATCCATGCGGTGCACGATCGAGCCTTCGTCGAGCACCATGTGCTGCGCGTAGCCGCCCCACAGGCCGTGCTCGACGCTGGTCGGGATGTACGAGTAAATCCGCCGCTTCTCGCACAAGTGCGAGCGCCCGGCGAGGCACTGCGCGCAGTAGCGGCACGAGATCATGTTCTCGACCGCGACGCGATCGCCCACATCTACGCCCCAGCGCCGCGCAGCGGCATCGCCGATCGCCTCGATCACGCCGAGTGGCTCGTGGCCAGGAACTACGGAGTTCGGCGTGCGCAGCGCGCCTTCGAACTGCTCGTAGTCGCTGCCGCAAATGCCGCAGGTCTCGACGCGCAGCAGCGCGCGGTCTCGCCCGATTTCAGGGATCGGCAGTTCGCGGGGCTCGAGCTTGCGGGGCTCTACGAGCACCATCGCGAACGACTTACGCTGCGGCACGCAAACTCCTCAGGGCCGGCGCAGTGTAGGACGCATCTCCGCGATCGGGCTTCGGCGCGCCGCGTTCATTCGTCGGCGAGCGCGATGGGCAGGCGCACGACGAAGCGCGTGCCATGCCCGGAGTTCGACAGCACCTCGATCTTCCCGTCGTGCTCTCGAACGATCTGTTGCGAGATGTAGAGGCCGAGGCTGGGCTCGCTGGCGCCGCCGCGAGACGCAGCGAAGGGTTCGAATACGCGCGCGCGCTCCGCCGGCTGAATCATGGGCCCGTCATCGTGGACGCTGACCAGCAGTTCGTCCGCTGCGCGAGACGTGGAGGCGCTCACGTGCCCCTGCGGCCCGGCAGCTTTCATCGCGTGCATCAGCAGGTTCAGGAATACCTGGCGCAGCTGGCCGGGCGCGATCGTGACTTGCGGCAGCTCCGCGAGCTGAAGCGAGACTTCGCCCAGCCCGTCGGTCCGCGTGGATACCAGCCTCACCGCACTCTCGAGCAGCCCGTTCACGTCCGTGGGCTCGCGCTCCGCCCTGCTCGAGCGCGAGAACTCGCGCATGTCGCGCACGATCGAGACCGTCCGCTCGACGTGACCGAGGCAGTTCCCGACGACTGCTGCGCACTCGGCGATTCGCGCGCGCGTGGGCGGCGGCTCGGCGTCGTGATCGGCTTGCTTGGCCAAGGCGCCGATCTCTTCGCGCAGCATCGTCAAGTTCGAGCGCACGTACGCCATCGGGTTGTTGATCTCGTGTGCGACGCCCGCAGTGAGCTGACCGATCGCTTCCATGCGCTGCGCCTGCTGCAAGCGCGCCTCGATCGCGCGCCGCTCGGTGATGTCCTCGACGATTGCGAGCGCGCCGACGACCTCGCCGGCCGCGTTGCGCCGCGGGGCGACGGTTGTGCGCGTCGTGAGCCTGCGGCCCCACCAAGAGTCGAACGAGAACTCCTTTGAGAGCACCTCGCCCGTCCGCAATGCGAGTTCGAGCATCGCGGAGAAGCCCGAGCTCCTCGCATTCTGCTCGTTTACCAGGTCGAAGGAGCCGGCGAACTCCGCGAACGTCGAGCCGAGGACGGAGAGCAGCTTCGCGTTGGCGTGCTCGAGCCGTCCGCGCACATCGACCGAGAGCATCCCGATCGGCGCGTTCTCGATCGTGTCCCGGTAAAGGGCCTCGCTGGCGGTGAGTGCGCTCGATCGCTCTTCGACCAATTGTTGGAGATCGGCTTCTAGCCGGCGCTGGCGAATCGCGAGCAGGTGGCCTGCCGCTAGCGAAACCAGCAGCGGCCCATACTCGGCGACGCCGGCTGCCGAGATCAGCCCGAGGGAGCTCGCGAGCGAACTCATGCCCATCGCCGCGTAGATTGTGAGCGTGGCGCGGAAGCCGCGCTTTTCAGCGGAGTCCAGGTGGGTCGCACTGCTGAGCTTCCGCCAGGCCCAAACGAGCGCGATGGCGATTTGAAGCCCCACGAGCGGCATGGCGGGGCCAGCGGGTACGCCGAGGTACGACCTCCCGCTCAGATCGAAGCTCGGTTGCACCTCGCTTCCAACAAACCAGGGCGTTCCGAGCATGAGCGCCGCACTCGCGAACGAGGCTGCGCGCCCCAGGCGAACCTCACTCCGGCGCTGCTTCGCGGCGCTCAGACTGTGAACCAGTCGACAGAGCGACCAAGCCAGCAGCGGCGAGCAAGCGCAGTACACCCGCGCCGCGAGAATCGCGGTTTGCTCGCTCGTCGTGGTGATCTGTACGAGGCGCGCGCCGGCGAACGCCACGGCAAACAACGCCCACCCACCGACCCAGCGGCTCGGGCTGTCATTGCCCAAGCCCAGCCACAGCCGTTGCACTCCGAGATACGCGCACGCACCGATCGTCACGATGAGCAGCGCGGCGCTGAAGTCGTGGGGCGTCATGCGCTCGCTCCCCGAGCGCCGGCGCGCGCGAGCGGCAGCCACACATCGAAGGTGGCGCCGCTGCCGGGCTCCGACTCGACGTGGATCTCGCCGCCGTGACTTTGGACGATCTGATACGAGAGGAAGAGACCCAGGCCCGTGCCTTCGCCGGCGGGCTTGGTCGTGAAGAACGGCACGAACAGGCGATCGCGGTGCTCGGCCGCAATGCCGGGTCCGTCGTCGCGCACGCGTACCCGCACACCACCGCCCTCGCACTGAGTCTCGATCTCGACACGGCCGTTCTCGTCCACGGCCTGCACGGCGTTCATGACCAGATTCAGGAAGACCTGCCGCAGCTGCCCGGCGTTGCCTTCGATGCGAGGCACGTCGCCGAAGCGCGTGACGATTTCTACGCCGCCCCGCCGCTGCGTCGACGCCATGCGCGCAACCGCCTCGAGTACTTCGTGCAGGGCGACCGGCTCGGCCCCGAGCGGGCCGCAGCTCGCGGCGTCGCGCATATCGCGCGTGATTGCGATCGCGCGCTCCACGCCCTCGGAGGATTCGTCGATCAGCTCCTCGAGTTCCGCGAAGCGCGCCGCATGGGTTTCGTTGCGGCCACTCGCCGTGAGCGTTTTGCGCAGGCCGTCGCAGTCGTTCTTCAACACGGCGAGGTTCGCGCGCACCTGCGCCAGCGGAGGATCGATGCCTTGCGCGATGCCGGAGGCGAGTTGCCCGATCGACTCCATCTTTTGGGACTGGCGGAGCCGGGCCGCAACCGAGCGCTGCTCGGTGACGTCCTCGACCAGCAGCAGTGCGCCGCTGACGTCGCCGTCGGCCGTTCGCTGCGGGGCGATCACGACGGCAAGTTCGAGCGCGCGACCGTTCGCGTTCGGGTAGCGCGCGGCGGTCGCGAGGACCTGGCCGCTGTCGAGCGTGCGCGCGATGACGGCGGCGGCTCCGCTCGCCTGCAGTGCGGGGTGAAGCAGGAGGTTCGCAGGCGCTTGCCTTCGTTCGGGCGGCAGGCCGAGCATCTCGAAGAGACGGGCGGTGGTCGCGAGCACGTTGCCCGCGCGGTCGATCGAGGCGACGCCGATCGGCGCGTGCTCGACCAGCCCGCGGTAGCGCTCTTCACTCGCGCGGAGCGCCCCGGTCTTTTGATCCACGAGCGAGCTGAGATCGCTCTCGAGGTGGCGTTGGCGGCTCGCGACGAGTTGGCTCGCGCCGATCGCGACGACGAGCGGGCCGAATTCTGCGAGCCCGGGCGACTCGATCCATTGGAGCGAGGCGAGAATGCTCGTCGCTCCGAAGGCGGCGTAGAGGGTGAGCGAGACAGCGAGTGTTGCGCGTTCGCTTGCCCTCAGAAGTTTCGTGCGGGCGAGCCGCAGCCAAGTCCAACCGAGCGCAACCCCAAGATAGACGCCGAGCACAAGCATGCCGGGGCCGGCGGTCGCGCCCTGATAGGTCGCGCCGAACAGATCGAGCCGCGGGACTAGGCGGTCGCTGGTGACCCAAGTCGTCGTCGCCGCGATCGCAGTCAGAGCGAAGCTCCCGAACGCGAAGAGATTGCGCTTAACACGGCTGGGTCGCGCGGTCGTCAATTCGCCGACGAAGCTCAAGAGCGTCCAGAGGAAGAGCGGCGCCAGTGACGCCGAAACGCGCGCGCTCCAAAGGGCCATGCGGTAGTCGGGCGAAGCGAGTTGAACGAAGCGACCGACCACGAACGCGGCCGAGCAGAATGCCCAGACCGAGAGCCAGCCATTCGCACGCCCTTCCGCGCGAGCCGCAAAATGAAAGAGACCGACGTAGAGGCTCACCCCCGCGGAAAACAGCAGCAGGCTTTGGGTTGAAACCAAAGGCACCGGGGTTTCCCTCCGTCGCGCTGTATCGGCTCAGCGCGCGGAGCGCGTGAGCGGCGATTCCGTTGACCCGCGCTAGGCATCGCGCCTACGGTTGCGCGTCCATGTCCAACGCATCGCTGCCGCCCGCGAGCCGCCGTTCAGCCCGCTGGCTCGCCGCGGGCGCAGCGCTCGGGATCGCGGCTGCGGGCTACGGGATTCTGCGCTCGGGTGACGAGCGCGGGCTCCCCGACGAAGCGGCGGCGAGCGTCAACGGCACCTTGATCTCGAAGGACACCTTCACGCGCTTGGTCGCCGGCTACGAAAGCGACACCCGCGAGCCGGCGAACCCCGAGATTCGCGCGCACATGCTCGATCGCTTGATCGAGGAAGAGCTGCTCGTTCAGCGCGGACTCGCGCTCGGGCTCGCGGAGAACGATCGCCGCGTTCGCGCCGACATCGTGCAAGCGATGATCCGCGCGGCGATCGTAGAGGCCGAGGCCGAGCAGCCGAGCGAGCGCGACCTCGAGCTTTTCTACGAGGAGCAGCGCGAGTACTTCACGACGCCAGGGCGCGTGCGCATCGCGCAGCTGTTCGTGCGCGTGGAAGACGCGGCGGCGGACGGGCCCGCACATGCGCGGGCCGAGCAGGCGCGGGCGAAACTGGCGGCGGGCGCGCAGCTCGCCGAGGTGCGCGCTGCGCTCGGCAGCGCCGAGCTGTCGCCGGTGCCCGACGCGCTGCTCCCGCCCGCGAAGCTGCGCGAATACGTGGGGCCGAGCGTGCTGCGCGTGGCGCTCGAGGCGGAGCCGGGGGCGTGGAGCGCGCCGGTGCGCTCGGGCATGGGTTATCACGTAATCGCAGTGATCGAGCGCGAGCCCGCGAGCACGCCGCCACTCGCAGAGATTCGCGAGCAGGTGAACGCGAAGTGGGTGCGCGACGGCGGCGACCGCGCGCTGCGCCGGTATTTGGACGGGCTGCGCGAGGAGGCGGACGTGCGCGTCAGGGAGCCGATGCCGTGAGGCGCGCTCTCGGCGCCGCGGCTTGCGCGGCCCTCGTGGCGCTCGCGCTGTTAGGCGCGCCCGCTGCGAACGCGCACACGCGCAGCACTTCGTATTCGAGCTGGGAGATCGACGGCGCCACCGCGAAAGTGCGCTTCGACATTCCGCAGTACGAGTTGACGCGCCTGCCGTGGGGAATCGTCTCGCCGCCCGCGCTCCGGCCGGAACTCGCGGCGTATCTCACGGGCGCGCTGCGCCTCGAAGCGGGCGGCGTGCCGTGCGCAGTCGTGGACGGCCCACGCGCGCTGCAAGCGCCGCCCGAACACGCGGTGATCGAGTGGCGCGTGGCGTGCGCGAGCGCGAACGGGCTCGCGATCGTGAGCGAACTGCTGCGCGAGCCCGCGCCGAGCCACCTGCATTTCGCGAAGCTGCGCGGGGTTCACGTCACCGAGCGCGTGCTCACCAGCTCGGCGCCGCGCTGGGAGCTGCCGAGCGTGGGCGCGAGCGCGAGCGCGCGCTCCGTTTCCGCAGGCAGCAGCGTCGGCGATTACGTGCGGCTCGGCATCGAGCACATCGCCACCGGCTACGACCACCTCGTGTTCCTACTCGGGCTCTTGCTGCTGGCCGCGGGCCTACGCGAGGTGACTACGGTGATAACGGGCTTCACCGTCGCGCACTCGATCACGCTCGGGCTCGCGGCCCTCGGGCGCGTTCAGCCGAAAGCCGCCGCGATCGAGGCGCTGATCGGGCTCTCGATCGCGGTCGTCGCTGCTGAGAACGCCTGGCTGCTGGGCGGCCGGCCGCGCGCGTTGCCGCTCGCGGGTTCGCTCGCGCTCGCGGCTCTCGCCGCGCTGGCGGCGCTCGGCATCGGCGCGATCCCCGCAGCGACCTACGCGGGCCTCGCGCTGTTCGTGGCTTGTTATTTCGCGCTGCTCGCGCGCAGCGGCCGGCCCACGCGCTTGCGTTTCGCGGTGGCGTTCTGCTTCGGGCTCGTGCACGGCTTCGGATTCGCGGGCGTGCTGGGCGAAATCGGGCTGCCGCAAGGACGCCTCTTGCCTGCGCTGCTCGGCTTCAACGCGGGTGTCGAACTCGGGCAACTCGCGATCGTCGCGGCGTTCTTCGCGATCACTGCACTCGCGAGCCGCTTCGTCCGAGACGGCGCGCGCAGCGCGCTGCGCGATTTCGCGAATGCCGGCGTCTGCGCGCTTGGCGTCTACTGGTGGATGAGCCGCGGGTATGGCGCGTGAGTGGCGCGCGTGATGGAACGCGCCGGGTCGCTAATCACTCGGGTTCTCGTCGCCGCTCGCGCGATTCCAGCCGAGCGCCTCGACGATCGCGTGATAGACGTAGTTCTGCTCGCGCACGCCGGTGAAGAGCTCTGAGCCGGGGCCGCCGGCGTAGATCGCGACATCCTCGCCTGAGTGCATGCCCGCTTCCGCCGGCGCGTGTGCTTCCTGCAAGTAGTCGGGGGCGGCCGTGTCGACTTTCGCGAGATCGGGCCGCGGCACGTCTTCGCCGTGATAAACCGGGAGGTAGTGCGGGAACTTCTTCGGGCCTGCGGGCTGCTGGTTACTCGCTGCGACGTTGCCCGGCCCCATCGGGTAGCTGAGCGTCGTGAGCGGTCTGCCTAATGCGTCGAGCGCGGGCGTCTCCAGCGGGTTGCCCGCGGGATCGTTGACGACGAGCTTGCCGAGGATCGGATTGCCGCGCGTCGCGTAGCCCGCCATCACAAGCGGCTGGCTGTGATCCGCGGTGACGACGATCAGCGTGTCGTCCGCGCTCGTCAGGTCGAGGGCGCGCTGCACCGCGCGCGAAAACTCGATCGTCTCGGTGAGCGCGCGGTATGCGTTGTTGGCGTGATGCGCGTGGTCGATCTTGCCGCCTTCCACCATCAGCACGAAACCGCGCGGGTCCTTCGACAAGATCTGAATCGCTCGCTCGGTCATCTCCGTCAGCGACGGCTCGCCCGCCGTGTCCTTCGCGCGGTCGATCTCGAACTCCATGTGGCTGGGGTCGAAGAGGCCGAGCACCTGCGCGGTGTTCTTGGGGTCGAGCGCCCGGAACTGCGCGAGGTTCCAAATGAACGCGCCGCCCGGCCGGCGCTCCTGCCAATCCGCGATGAGATCGCGCTCGTCGAAGCGCACGCCCGTCGTGCCGAGGTCTTCGGGATCGGGCGCGTTCGCGCCGAGGAAGTGCGCGCGGCCGCCGCCGAACGCGACGTCGATGCCGTCGCCGTGCGCGAACTCGACGAGCTGGCGCGCGAGATCTGGAAAGTCCGCCGCGCGCGCGGCGTCCGAGAGCTTGGCGTCGGACTCCCAGTCGCGCGAAGGCGAGTGCGCATAACAAGCTGCGGGCGTGGCGTGGGTGAGCGTGGTGTTGGTGACGACGCCGGTCGCGAGCCCGCGATCCTCGGCCTCTTCGATCAGCGTCGCCACGCGGTGCTCGGCGACGGCGGCGAAATCGCCGGCCGCGACGGTTTCATCGACGCTCAGCGAGCCCGCGCGCGTCTTCACGCCCGTAATCAGCGCGCTCATCGTGCCCGCAGATTCGGGCACCTGCTGGTTGGTGTTATAGGTGCGCGAGAGCGCCGTGTAGGGCAGACGCTCGAACGAGAGCCAGTGCTCTTCGCCGAGCCCGCCCGCTTGTTGGCCCGCGAGAATGCGCGCGGCGGTGACCGTCGACGGTCCCATGCCGTCGCCCACGAACAGGATCACGTTCTTGGCGGCGCCGTGCGCGGGAACTCGCGCGCGCCGCTCGGCGACGGCCTCGCGGCCCGCGCGAACCCAGGCGTTGTGCTCGCGATCGGCGCGCGCCGCCGGCGCCGAGGCAGTTGCGAGCGCGATGCCAAGCCCTGCGAGCGCGGAGCGTGCAGTGCTTATGGCGTGTCCCATCCCGCCATGTCCTCTGTCAGGGTCGCGCGGATGCGCTCGAGCATCGGGCCGCGCAGCTTCCGCTTGGTGGCGCGGTACGCGCCGAGCGAAAGCTTGCCGAGCTGCGCGGCGGCGGCGAGCGCTTCCGCCTCGAGCTGCTCCGGCGCAACGACGCGATCGAGGTAGCCGACGCCGAGCGCGCCGGCCGGGTCGTAAATCTCGGCGAGCGTCGTCGCGCGTCCTAATTGCCGGCGCGAGAGCCGCGCCTCGGCGAGCTCGAGCGCGAAGCGCGGCAGCGTCAGCTTGATCGCGACTTCGTTGAGACCGATCTTGAAGTCGCCGCTCGCGCCAATTCGAAGGTCTGCCGCGAGCAGAATCAGCGCGCCCATCGCGAGCGCATGCCCGCTGCACGCCGCGACCACGGGCAGCTCGGCTTCGACGATGCGCAGCAGCAACTCGCCGCCTGCGGTGACGAGAGCGCGCGAGGCGCCCTGGCCCTGACTGATTACGGAGAGGTCGAAGCCGGCCGAGAAGCGCCCCGGCCGCCCGACCAGCACCACCGCGCTGGCTTCCTTCTCCGCGCGCGCGAGTGCGGCATGCAGCGCGTCGATCGCCGCTTGCGACACCGCGTTCGCGCGCCCGTCGTCGAAGCGCAGCAAAGCCACCGAATCCCGAAGCTCGTAGCGAATCAGGTCCGACATGGCGGGCCACGGTAGCCGCAGTCAGGGACGTTGGTTCACGTCCCAGTCAGACTTTCAGCAGCTCGCGGCGAGTCAGGGTGAAGGCGAGCAGCGAGGCTTCGATCAGCTCGTCGAGGCCGCGGAAGCGCACGCCCATGCCGAGCGGAAGATTCCCCTTCGAGAGGTTGCCGGGCACGTTCGTCATCACGACCTCGGCCGCGACACGCACGTCTTCCTCGGGCAGCGGCAGCGCGACGTGTACGAGCGTGCGCGGCTGCACGGGCTGCGTGGTCGCGAGGAACGCGCCGCGCGCCGAGAGCGTGTAGACCTTCGCGGGCCGCACGCGACCGTTCAACCGAAAATCCACGGGCCAATTGGTGGGCACGCGCTCGGCCTTGCGCTCGACGCGCAGCGGAACGCCGCCGGCCAGCGCGCGATTCGCCTGGAAGCGCAGCAGGTTGTCGTCGAGCGGGAACCACAGCGCGTGCTCGACGCCGGCGCGCCGCAGCCGCTCGCGCGCCATCGCGTCGGGGCGAGTGCCGCAGGCGAGCAGCGGCAACATCCCTGTGCGCCCGCCAGCGCGCAGCGCCAGGAGGACGTTCGCGAGTTCGCGCGCGGGCAGATCGGCGGGGAACACGGCGCCGCCCAGCAGAAAGCGCGGATCGCGCAGCAACTCCTCCGCGTCGCGCGGAGTCTTCGCGCGCACGACGTGGAAGCCGAGCGTCGTGAAGCGCCGTGCGATCGGCTCGAGCGGCTCGCCCCCGCCATCCACCACGAGCAGACTCTTTCGCAACGCCATGCCGCCCCCCAAGCGCACTCGACGCTCCGCCCGGTATCGACGCGTTGCTTGCCGGGGCGCGTGACGCGAATCACGGCTAGCCGCGCGCAGTGGCTGCCGCCGCGCTCGCGTATGCTCAGCCCATGCTCGCACTCGGCGACGCGCTGCCCGCGATGACTCTGCTCGACGCGGACGACCGCCAAGTCAGCCTCGCGTCTTTGCACACGGATGCGCCGCTCGCCGCGATCTTCCTGCGCCACTTCGGTTGACCCATCTGCCGGCAGCACCTGGTCGAGGTGCAAGGACGCAGCGAGGAGTTCCGCAAGCGCGGCGCGCGACTGATCGCGATCGGGCAGGGCACCGGCCAGGAGGCGGCGCGCATCGCTCGCTTGCTGCGCGTGAGTTACGCCTGTTACGGCGATCCAGGCCACGCGGCGTATCGCGCGCTCGGCCTCGGGCGCACGGGCGTCTTCGGGCTCACGCTCGCGCCGTTCCTCAGCGACCCCGTCAGCTCGCTCCGTAATATCCGCGGGGCCGATCTGCGCGCCGCGGCGAATCCTCGCAGCGACGTGTTCCGCCTCGGCGGCGCGCTGGTTGCGGATCGCGCGGGCAAGCTGCGCTTCCTGCACCGCTCGCAGAGCACCACCGACGTGCCGAAGACCGACGCGCTGCTGGCGGCGCTCGACGGAATCTAGACGCGCGCGATCTCCGCGCGCGGCGCGTGCTTGCGCAGCCAGAGCACGAGCCCAACCGCCACGACGACTAGGCCGGCGCACAGGCCGACCCAAAGCCCACGCAACCCCCACGACGTGCGCAGCGCGAGGTACCCGCCGATCGGTAGCGCGATCAGCCAGTAGCCGATCAGGTTCATGATCGTCGCCGGCAGCGGTCGCCCCATTCCACGCAGCACGCCGCACGCGGCGACCTGCGTGCCGTCGAAGATCTCGAACGCGCCGGCGATCGGAAAAATCGCGGCGGCGGCGGCGATCACGGCGCCGTCATCGGTCGAGAGGCGCGGCAGCCAGCTGCGACCGAGCACGAAGGTGGCGGCGGCGAGCGCCATGAACGCCGCGCCGCCGGCAATGCCCAGCCAGCCCGCGCGCCCGGCGGCTTCTGGCCGGCCAGCGCCCAATAAGTTGCCAGAGCGGATCGTCACGGCCTGAGAGATCCCGAGCGGAATCATGAACGTGACCGATGCGAACAACATCACGATCTGATGCGCCGCGAGCTGCACTTCGCCGACGCGTCCTGCGATGAAGCTCGAGAAGCCGAACGCCCACATCTCGGTGCAAGTCTGAAACGCGATCGGGATACCGAAGCGCAGGATCTCCCACTGCGCTGGCCACGAGAACGCGCTGCGGCTCCAAGCGACCCAGGCGCCTTCGTGAAGACGAAACGCGCGCGTCCACGCGACCAGCGTGAGCGCACCCGCGATGCGCGTGAGATTCGTCGCGAGGCCGGCGCCGAACACGCCGAGGCTCGGCGCGCCGAAGTGCCCATAGATGAGCGCCCACGCTGCGAGCGCGTTCACGAGATTCGCGACGATCGTCACCACCACGGTTTGCCGCACGTGCTCGCGGTTCTGCAGGTATCGCGAGAGTGCGGTGGTCCCCAAGAAGAACGGGATGCTCGGGATCTGCGCGTGCACGAAGGTTGCCGCGAGCGCGGCGAGCTTTGGCTCTTGGCCCAACAACACGAGCGCGGGCTCGGTGCAGAGCCAGAGCACGGCGACCGGGATCGACAGCGCGAGCGAGAGCACGACGCCGGCCTGGAACGCGCGCGCCGAACGCGCGCCGTTCCGCTCGCCATGAGCTCGCGCGATGATCGGGTCGAGCCCGAGCATGATGCCGTTGGCGAACATGATCGTGCCGAACACCCACGGGTTCGCGATGCCGACGGCCGCCAGTTCGGTGGTGCCGTAATGACCGATCAACACCTGATCGACGGCGCCCATCGCCATCATGCCGAGGTTCGCGACCACGATGGGCACGGCCAGCCGCGTGAGCCGAGAAATCTCCCGGCTGACCGGTTCGCGCGCTTCCACGGCTAGCTCAGCGGGAAGCCGAGATGACTCGACAACTCCGCGAGCGCTGGACCCGGCGCATCCACCTTGATGGTGCGCATGCCGAGTTCGCGGGCGGCCTTCAGGTTGCGGCCGATGTCGTCGAGAAACACCGCCTCGCTGGGCGCCACGCCGAGCGAGCTGCAGGCGAGCTGGTAGATGCGCGGGTCGGGTTTGCGCAGCCCGACTTTGCTCGATTCGATGAACGCGTCGAACAAGTCCTTCAGCTCGTGCGTCGGCTCGGCGCGGTCGTTCGCCCAGTTGTTGGTGAGCGCGCCGGCGCGCAGGCCGCGCGCGCGGATGCGGCGGATCGCTTCGAGCATTGCCGGGCGCGGCCCGCACTCGGCAATGCGCGCCATCATGTCCGCCGCCGAGATCGGGTGCCCCACGGCGAGCAGCTCGGCCTCGAAATCGCGGTGGAAGTCGAGCATCGCGACTTCGCCTCGCTCGAGCCGCGACCAGGCGCCCGACGGCCCGGTATCGACGACGACGCGGTTGACGACACCTTCCGGAATGCCGAGCTCGCGTTCGTAGCGCGCGATGGCGTGAAGCGGCGAGTCGATCACCACGCCGCCGAGATCGAAAATGACAGCGCGGACGGTTTGCATGGCGGCGCACCGTAGCAGCGCGAGGCAAGTGCAGCGCGCTGCGAGCGGCTCGCTCGCGCCTCAATCCTGCGCGGAATCCGACCGATGCAGTGAGACCATGCACGATCCCGAAAAAGAGCCGCGCGAAGAACTGCCCGCGCAGGCGCTGCCGCGCCTCGGCGACCAACTGAATGGCGTGCTCGAGCGCTTCGACTCGCGCCCGCTGCTCGGCATCGTCGCGATCGATGCGAGCGCACTCGGTTCTCTCGAAGAGGTACACGGCGCCGCGGTGCGGGCGCAGGCGCTCGCGCGGCTCGGCGCCATCGTGCGCTCCGTCGCGGATCCGTTCTTTGCGGGCGACGCCCTCGTCGCTGCGGGCGAGACGGGCCGCCTCGAAGTCGTGATCGTGGCGTTTCGCGAAGCCAACGATGGTGCGTTCTTCCGCCAGGAACTCCCTGCCCTCGTGCGCGCGCTCGAGCGCAGCATCGAGCAAGGCGGAAAGAGCCTCGTCTATCCCTGGGCGCGCGAGGCGCCGCTATTCGGCGTCGGCTTCGCGGCCGCCCTGCGCAACCCGTTTCGCGCCGGCGAAACGCAACTGCGCGCGGTGTGTGACGAAGCGCGCGAGGACGCCGTGCTCTCGCGTCGCCTGCGCCAGCGCGAGCGCCGGCAGGCGTTCGTCAGCGTGCTGTTATCAGGCAACGTGACTTCCGTGTACGAGCCAATCGTGTCGGTCGCGTCGAAGACCGTCTACGGCTACGAAGCGCTCGCCCGCGGACCCGAAGGCGAGTTCCACTCGCCACTCGCGCTGTTCGGAACCGCCGAGCGCGAGAAGCTCGTGTTCGAACTCGACTGCCTGTGCCGCCAATGCGGCCTCGAAGGCGCGACCGGCCTGCCGAGCGGCACGCGCTTGTTCCTGAACGTGCGCCCGACCGCGATCTACGACCCGCAGTTCCGGCCCGATACGGTGATTCGCACGCTCCAGAACTCGAACCTGTCGCCGAGCGACGTGGTGTTCGAAATCTCGGAACAGGAATCGATCGGAAACTTCGGCGCGTTCCGAGAGATCCGCGACGAGTACCGCAAGCTCGGCTTCCAATTCGCGCTCGACGACACCGGCGCGGGCTACGCGAGTCTGAACGCGCTGATCGAGCTCGAGCCCGAGTTCATCAAGGTCGACCGCGCGCTGATCACGAACCTCGATACCGACAAGTCGAAGCAGAGCTTGTTACGGGCGCTACAGCTGGTGGCGGACGGCATCGGCGCGCAGATCATTGGCGAGGGCCTCGACACGCTCGAAGAGTTGGACATGCTCGGGCAGCTCGGCATCCCGTTCGGGCAAGGCTGGTTGTTCGGGCGGCCGACTCCGCTGCGGGCTCGCTGAAAGCGCGCCCGCAGCGGAGTCGATCTTCCTTGTTGACTTCGCTCGGCTCCGAAGACTTCGCCTCGCTGCGCGCTGCGCTTGCGGGCTCGCGCCATGCTGCGAGGTGCGTTCGTCAACGAGGTTGGCGCGGGCCGGGTCTCGGCGCGGCGCGCGCGCGCCACGCGCTCGTGCTGAAGAGCGCCAGTGCGCTCCAGATGCACGCGAAGCTGATGGCGTGAGTGCGCGTGAACGGCTCGCCGTAAACTGCGACGGCGAGTACGAGCGAGAGCGTTGGCGAGAGGTACTGGAAGAGGCCGAGCAGCGTGAGCGAGAGGCGCTGCGCGGCGGCTGTGAAGGCGAGCAGGGGGAGCGCGGTGACGGGGCCCGAGACGAGCAAGAGCGCGCGCTCCGCGGGCGGCGCCGAGAACAGCGCGCCGCCTGCGCTGGGCGCGCCGAAAGCGAGCCAAGCGAGCGCGAGCGGGGCGAGTAGCGCGGTCTCGAGCGCGAGGCTTGCGAGCGGGGGGACGCTCGTGAGCTTCTTCGCGACCCCGTAACAAGCGAACGAGCCGGCGAGCGCGAACGCGACCCACGGCACGCCGCCGTACCCGACGATCTGCACGCCGACGCCGGTTGCAGCGAGCGCGAGAGCCGCGAACTGCGCGGGGCGCAGGCGTTCGCGAAAGAGCCCGACCGCGAGCGCGGCGGTGATCAATGGATTCAGGAAGTAGCCGAGGCTCGTCTCGATGATGCGGCCCGCCTGCACCGCCCAGATGAACACGCCCCAGTTTGCACCGATGAATAAGCCCGCGAGCGCGAGGCCGCGCCGTTCGCGCGGCGAGCGCAGCGCCACGCGGAACTCGCCCATGCGCCCGAATGCGGCGAGCAGCGCGAGCGTGAAGAGCAGCGAGAACACCACGCGGTTCGCGAGCACCTCGAGCGGGGGCACCGCGCCGAGCAGCTTCCAGAACGCGGGCAGGAATCCCCAAAGCGAATACGCCGTGGTGGCCAGCAATACGCCGGAGAGCGGAGAAGCCTGGGGACGTTGGTTCACGAACGTGCCCGGGTTTTCGTGAACAAATGGGGCGGGTCAGCCGCCGGAGTCGGCGTCTTCGGCTTCGGGGCCGGGGGGGGTCGCGTCGTCGGGATTCGCGAGCCAGCCCTCGGGCAGCGTGACGCGCTGCCGCCCGCCGTGCTTGCCGCGCGGCACGCGCAGCGCTTGCGGCGGGAAGGGCGCATCGCGCGGGACGCCCGCGAGCGCTTCGCGGAGCTGCGCAAGTGTCTCGGCCGCGGTCAGCACGGGGCGCAGCCGCGCCCCGCCTGGGAAGCACTTCGTGTACCAGGTCGCGTGTTTGCGGAAGCTGCGGATGCCGCCGCGCTCGCCCCAGTGGCGCACGAGCAAATCGGCGTGTTCGAGCAGGACGTCGCACACGCCTCCGAGGGTCGGCGGCGGCTCGGGCTCGCGGCCGTCGAACACTCGCGCGAGTTCACGGAATAGCCACGGCCGGCCGAGGCAGCCGCGCCCGACGACCACGCCGTCGCAGCCCGTGGCGCGCATCATCCGCAGCGCGTCCCAGGCCTCCCAGATGTCGCCGTTCCCTAACACCGGGATGTGGGTCACGGCGCGCTTCAGCTCCGCGATCGCGTTCCAGTCGGCCTCGCCGTCGTAGAGCTGCGCGGCGGTGCGCGCGTGCAGCGCCACGGCGACGCAGCCTTCTTCCTGCGCGATGCGCCCAGCATTCAGGTACGTGGTGATCGCGTCATCGACGCCGATGCGAAACTTGATCGTGACGGGCACTGCGCCCGCGTTCGCGACCGCCGCCGCCACGATGCGCGCGAGCAGGCGCGGGCGCGCGGGAATCGCAGCGCCGCCGCCGCGGCTCGTCACCTTGCGCACGGGGCAGCCGAAGTTCATGTCGATGTGGTCGACGCGCCCTTCGCCCACCAGCTGCGCCACCGCTTCGCCAACGATCACGGGGTCGACGCCATAGAGCTGCAAGCTGCGCGGCTTCTCGTCGGGCGCGAACTCCGCGAGCCGCAGCGTCTTCGCGTTGCCCTCGACCAGCGCGCGCGCCGTAATCATTTCGCTCACATACAGCCCTGCGCCGAAGCGGCGGCAGAGCGTGCGGAACGGCGCATTGGTGACGCCCGCCATCGGCGCGAGCACCACCGGCGGCCACACCGCGAGCGGGCCTATGCGCAGCGTCTTGAACTCGCCGGGCCGAGCGACCGGCACGTCGCGATTCAGCGCACTGCGCGGCGCGAGGCTCGCGTCCGACTCGGCGGCCGACATGTTATGGCGTGCGAATCGTCATGCGGTCGATCGCGTGCACCGGCGCCGAATCGCCCGCCATCAGGTGCGCGATCGCGGCGTACACCGTTTGCTGCTGCTTCACGCGATTCAGGCCCGCGAACGCGCTCGACGTGACGGCCAGCTCGAAATGGCCGGGGCTGCCGATCTGCACGTCCACGCTCGCGTCGGGCAGCGCTTTGCTGATCGCCGCCGCGAGATCGCGCGCGATCTCTTCCGGTTCCGGCGGAGGCGAGGAGAGAATCTTCAGGGCCATGGCGGCGCTCCAGCAGTTAGGCGCGCACTAGTAGCGCGGCACGTTCGGATCGATTTCCTGCGACCACGCGTCGATGCCGCCGGCCACATTCCACACGTTGGTGAAGCCGAGCGCGGCGAAATGCTCCGCCGCGCGCTGGCTGCGGCCACCGTGGTGGCAATGGAAAACGAGCAGGGCGCCCTTGTCGAGGCGCTCGAGTCGTTCCACGAGGTTCGAGTCGAGCAGCCGCGCGCCCTCGATGTGCGCGATCGCGCGCTCGTCCGGGGTGCGCACGTCGAACAGCCCGAGGCGCTCGCTCGCGGCGATGCGCTGCGCGAGCTCCGTCACGCTCATCTGCCGCACTTCGGCGTTCTTGGGCGCGTTCGGGTTGTCGATCTTGAACGCGGGCCCTTCGGCGCGCGCTTCGGCGTCGAGCGTGAGCCCGTTCGCGCGTGCAGCCGAGAGCGGGTCGATCTCGACCGCGATTCCGCTGACTGTTAGGGAGAGCACGCCCGGCTCGCTCGGTCCGAAGTAGATGCCGTGCTGGAATTGCGCGTCGATCGAGAGATGCAGCGGGCCGGCCGAGCGCGAGGCGAGCAGGCGCAGCGCCTGCGCAGCGGCGTCGCTGATCGTGATGTTCGGCACTGCGATTTCCGGCTTCGGCAAGCCGAGCGTCTCGAACAGCGAACCGTCCGCGAGCATTTCTTGAAGGATGTCGCAGCCGCCGACGAACTCGCCGTTCACGTAGAGCTGCGGAATCGTCGGCCAGGACGAGAAGGCCTTGATGCCGTCGCGCAGCGCGGGGTCGGCGAGCACGTTCACGGTCGCGTACTCCGGCAGCAGGCCGTCGAGGATGCGGCAGACGGTGGCGCTGAAGCCGCACTGCGGCGCGCCGCGCACGCCCTTCATGAAGACGACGACGCGTTCGGAAGCGATTAGGCCCTCGATGCGAGAGCGCGTGGCGGGTTCGACCTGCATGAGGCTCCTCGGCAGCGGGAAATCGCGCGTGGCGCGTGCGAGAGCCGCGCATGATGGCGACTTCGCACGCGTTCGGCTCGCATGGCGCCCGCCCGTGCGGCGCCGGCTATGACTGCTTCGGCTGGAGCGAAACCAGGTCCGCGAGCACGCGCAGCGCCTCGTCGATGTCCGGGCGCTTGTCCGGTTCGTTCTCGTCGTCGCCGGTCAGCTTTTGCGCCGGCGCCGCGGGAGCGACCGAGGCGGTCTTTCCGGGGCCCGCAGCCGAGCCACTTGCACTGGGCGGGGCCGCAGCCACCGCCGCGCTCGGCGTCCCGTCCGCTGCCGCCACCGAACCCGCCTTCTCCGCCGCTTCCTCGCGCTCGTCCTCTTCGCGGCGCTGGATCAGCGTCGCGAGCTTCAGCTTGCCGCCGTCGGCCTCACGCTCGGCGAGGTCGGCCCGGATCTCCTGGTACGCAGGCTCGCGCTCGAGGCGCAGCCCCGAGCGCCGCCCAAGTTCCGCGATCAGCTTTTCCGTCACCGGCTCCCAGCGCGCGCGTCCGAGCGCGGCGTTCGCCGAGCGCGAGATGAACGGCGCCACGCTCTCTGGCGGCAGCGCGTACTTCTCGTTGCTTTCGCCCACCACGTCGGGCGTGAGCAGGGACGGCAGCGCTACGTCCGCGCGCACGCCCTCGTGTTGCGTCGAGGCGCCGCCGGGGCGGAAGAACATCCCTGTCGTCACCTTGAGCGCGTCGCCCTCGCGGCGCTCGATCATGCTCTGCACCGTGCCCTTGCCGAACGTCGTGCCGTCCCCGACCACGACTGCGCGGTGATAGTCCTTGAGCGCGCCGGCGACGATCTCCGAGGCCGAGGCCGAAACGCGCGAGGTGAGCACCACCATCGGCCCAACCCAGGCGATGCCGCCTTCGGGGTCGCGAAGAACGTGGCTCGCGAAGCCCTCGCGCACGGCCACGACGCCGCCGTCGTGGATGAAGAAGCCGGCGATGCGCACGGCGTCGTCGAGCAGCCCGCCGCCGTTGAAGGCGAGATCTAGCAGCAACCCGTCGGCCTGTTCGCGGCGCGCTTGCTCTAACAAGCGGCGCACGTCGCGCGAAGCGAGGCGCTCCATGGGGTTGCGCGGATCGCCGCCGCCGTAGAAGCCGGGCAGCGTGAGCACCGCGAGTTTGACCTTCTTGCCGCCCGCCGCGGCTTCCTTGAACTCGATCTTGGCGGCCTGCTCTTCGAGATCGATCTTCGCGCGCACGATCTCGACCTGCATGCGCTCGGGTGGGCTGCCGTCGCGCAGCACTTTGAGGCGAACCCGGGTGCCCTTCGGCCCGCGAATCAGCCGCACGATGTCGTCGAGATCCATGTCCGCGATGTCGACCGCCTCGCCCTTCTCCTGCGCCACCTCGACGATCTTGTCGCCGATCTTCAGCGTGCCTTCGAGCTTGGCCGCGCTGCCCGGCATGATCTGCTCGACGACGGCGCTGCCCTCGTTGTCGCGCAGCTGCACGCCGATGCCCTCGAGCGAGAGGCGCATCTGGATCTTGAAATCCTCGAGCGAGTCTTCTGAGAAGTAGTTCGAGTGCGGGTCGAGGGCGCCCGCGAAGGAATCGAGCCAGCCGCTGAGCAGCTCTTGGTATTCGATCTCGCGTGTGCGCTTGGTGCGCAGCTCGTAGCGCTTCACGACGCGCTGGCGGGCCTCCTCGCGGGTGTGGCCGTCGTTCTCGATGTTCGAGATCTGGAAGTGCACACCCGCCTGCAGCGTCTTCATGCGCTCGACTTCGGTAGGGGGCCAGTCGCGCTTATCAGGGTCGAGCACGAGTTCGGCATTCGGGTCGAGCGCGTAGCTCGGGCTCATTACGAACGCGCGCACGTCGTCTTCCATCTTTTTGGTGCGCGCGAGCAGCTCGCTCTGCAGCGTGCGCAGCTGCGCGCAGTTGCCGTTGCGCATGTCGCGGGCGGCACGCGTCAGCGTCTGGCGCATGCGCTTCGCTTCGGGCGCGAGAAACAGGATGCGTTGGCTGTCGAGGCGCTCTAGGTAGAGCGTCGCGGTGTGCTCATCGAGCACCGCGTCGGGGCTCCCGAACTTGATGTGCGCCTTCAAGAACTGGTTCTGCAGTTCGCGAACATCCGAGCAGAGCAATTCTGCGCGAGCAGCGGGGGCTGCGAGCAGGGCAGCGAGGACGAGACCGAGGGAGAGACGATGTCGCATAGAGCGAGCAGGATAACGGCAGGAGGCGCGGGTCAACGGGCTCGGGTCGAGCAGCGGTTTCGCCATCTGGAAGGGTCCTCGCGTTGATCGGAAGCCACCCGTGGATGTGCCGTTCCACCCCAGCTGAGTGACGGGAACTCTCGTCCGCATCGGCGGAATTGGCGCGCAACTCGCTGGCAAATGCGTGGCCGCGGGCGTCAGCCGACCTGCTCGGTGCCCGTGAAGGCCAACTCGCTGGGCTTGCACACGAAGCGGATCGCGGGGATCTGAATGTCCCCCTGCGTGATCGACGCCGAGACTGGGTGGTACGGGTCGAGCCGCGCGTCGCCCCAGGCGGCGGGCACGAACGCCGCGAGGCGCGGACGCAGCCGCTCCGCGCGCGTCGCCCGCACCTCGGGGTCGATCTGCACGAGCCGCCAGCCGTTCGGCGTGTCCGCGAGGTTCATCGTGCCCGAGAACTGCACGTCTCCGGCGGCCAGCGGATCCGGGTCGGCGCCTTCGAAGGCGAGGATTGTCTCGCCGCCGCGCACCACCGCGAGCCGCACCGTGTCGTAGGCGCGCTTCCAGTGGATCTCCGCGGCGAGTGCGGGGAAGCCGAAACCCGAAGCGAGCGCCTCGGCCGCGGCGGCGTTGTCGCACGCGGCGCCGGTCACGAACCCGCGCGGGCGCACGCCGCTGCGCGTCTGCGCGCGCGCCTGCACGAGCGAGAACGCGCCCCAGGGCGACTCGGGGCAGAGCCAGGCCTGCAGCACGAGTGCGGCGGGGTTCGTCGGGTGAAGCCCGGCGGGCACGATCGCTTCGCGCGCCGAGCCGGGCATCTCGAACATCGCCTGCAAGATCGTGGCGCCCGGTAGCGAGACAGGCTTCGCCGCGAAGCCCGCGAGTCTCGGGCGTCGCGCCATCAGGTCCTCGACGCGTGCGGTTCCCGTAATCATAGGCGCGCCGCCAGCGGGCTCTTGGGCCGCTCGAATTGCGGCATCACTTCCTTCGCGAAAAGGCGCAGCGAGGCGAGCACCTCGTGCTGCGGCACCACCTCGAGCCCGTTCAGCAAGAAGTTGATCCCGTTGACGCCCATCGACTCCCAGCGCTTGATCACCTCGCTGCAGTGTCTCGGGTCGCCCACGCACAGGCCCTCGGGCGGCGCACCGCTCTCGGCGGGGTTCGTGCTGCCCGACGAACTCGTGGGCGCGAGGTTCGCGAGCGATTGATAAGCGCGCGTTGGGAACGCCTCGCGCGTCCACAACAAGTGCGAGTTCGCGACGCCGAAGGTGCCGACCAGGCGCATGCCGGTTTCGACGGCGCGTTTTCGGTCTTCGTGGCAGTACAAGAAGTTCAGCGTCGCGACCTGATCGTTCACCACGCTCGAGACCGGATCGCACGACTGGATGCGGCGGTGATACTCGCGCGTGCGGCGCTCCTGTTCCTGATAACTCGCGGACGAAACGCCGAGGCAGCCGATGCCGCGCTCGGCGGCATCGAGTTCGGTGCCCGGGCTGGTCACCGTCACCCACAGCGGCGGGTGCGGGTTCTGCACGCACTTGGGCAGCACGTTGCGTTCGGGCATCGAGAAGCTGCGCCCGTTCCAGCGGACGGGCTCGCGCCGCCACAGCACCGGCAGCGCGCGCACGAACTCGTCCCAGGTTTTCTTGGTGTCGTCCGGGTTCACCTGGAAGCCGCCGAGCTCGGTCCAAGTCGAGGAGCGCGCGGTGCCGAGTTCGAGGCGGCCCCCCGAGAGCAGGTCGAGCGTCGCCGCGCGCTCGGCCACCCGAATCGGGTGGTTCATCTCGGGCACGCACACCACCGCGCCGTGGCCGACGCGGATGCGCTTGGTCTGCATCGCCACCGCCGTCAGAACCAGCTCCGGCGCCGAGCAGTGCGAGTACTCCTCGAGGAAGTGATGCTCGACGGCCCAGACCCAGTCGAAGCCGAGTTCGTCCGCGAGCCGAGCCTGCTCGAGCGCGTTCTCGTAGACCTGACGCTCGAGCGCCCCGTCGAAGGGTCTCGGCACCGAGAGCTCGAAGAAAATCCCGAACTTCACGCGCACTCCTTGGCGAGCGCCGAGGTTATGCCGGCCCACGGGCGATCGCTCTCGCGAGAGGCGAGCAGTTTCCCCATGAATTCCCGCCGACTGAGCGTCACCTTGCGCTCGCGCGGGCGACATAAGGCAGGAGGCGCGCGATGAGCGAGGCAGTCGGCAGCGTTCAGCCAAACCGCGCACTCCGCATCCCAGTTTGGGACGAGTATGGCCAGGCGCGGCGTTTCGCCGGCGTGCTGGCGCTGCTCGCGCTGGTCGCTGCCGTCCGGCGTGCGGCACTCGGGGAGTTTCTCGTCGCCAGCGTTTGCGCGGCGACCGGCGCGGCGCTGCTCGGGCTTTGCCTTGGGTCCGAGCGCGGCGCGCCGCGCTCAGCGCTCGGTACGGGGATGCCCGCTGTGCTTGCGGTTGGGGGGCTCGCGCTTCTGGTCCTGACCGGCGGCCGCAGCGTTGCTGCTGCCGCGATGCTCGCGCTCGCGCCAGCTGTCGCAGCACTCTGGGGGAGCGCTCGAAGCGGCTGGCTGTTTCTCGCCGCAGCGCTCGCGGGCGTCGCGTGCGTCGTCGTCTTCATTCCGGCAGACGCCTTCCCCGGCACGGAGCCGTGGATCGCGGACGCGCGCGCCGCGTGGATGGCCGCACCTACGGCCGCCGCGCTGCTCTTGCTCGCGCGCTCGTGGAATAGGGCGCATCGCGATTGGAGCGAGCAGGTGGCGGCCTCGCATGCGGTGCTCGCGGCGAGCGAGGCGCGCTTCAAGGCGTACGTCGAGAACGCGCACGACGTGACTGCAGAACTCGACGGCGAGGGCCGCATCTTGTTCGTGTGCGCGAGCCAAGAAGGGCAGTACACGCTGCCGATCGCCGACTTGTTGGGGAGCGACGCGGGCCAGTATCTCCACCCGGACGACCGGAAGGCAGGTGTGCGCTGCTTCGAGATCGCCGCGCGCGGGCGTCCGAACGTGAGCGCGCCGATTCGGTATCGCGTCGCGAACGGCGGCTGGCGCTCGCTGCGCGTAGCGGTGAGCGCCTACCGCACGGTGCGCGGCGAAGCGCGCTTCGTCGCGCAGGCGCGCGACGAGACGGCGCTGCACGAGGCGCAGGCGGAACGCGACGCGCTCGTCGCGGAACTCCAGCAAGCGCTTGCGCGCGTCGAGACGCTGCGCGGCCGCATCGCGTTCTGCGCGGACTGCAAGGACGTGAAGAACGAGCACGACGCCTGGGAGCCGATCGACAGCTACCTCGCGAGCCACAGCCTCGCGGAGCTATCACACGGATTATGCCCGCGCTGCGTCGCAGAAAAGCTCGCGTGAGCGAAGGCCGGAGGGCATGCGCATGACGTGGCTTCCGGAGCAAGCCGAGGGCGCAAGCGAGTTCGAGCGCGTGTTCCGGCTGCGCGAGAACCTGTTCGCGGCGTGGCGCGAGTTCGCATCGTTGTTATGGACCGCGCGGCTCGCGCCGCCGGTGCTGCTGCAGCTCGTACAGCTGCGCGTGCGGCAGTTGCACGGGCTCCCCGTGACCGGCACGCAGCGCATGAGCGAAGCGCTCGAAGCGGGCTGGGACGAGGCGCGCGTCCCGTTGCTCGATGCCTGGTGGAAGAGCGAGCGCTTCGACGCCACTGAGCGCGCGTGTCTGCGGCTCGCCGAGCAGTTCGTGCTCGATGCGAAAGGCATTACGGAGGCGGAGGTCGCGCCCGTGCGCGCGGCGCTCGGCGACGCCAGCGTCGTCGCGTTGGTGGAAGCGCTCGCAATCTTCGATGGCTTCTCACGCTTTCAGAAGATGCTCGGGGTCGCGGAGGCGCGGGTGGCCTCACCGCCGAGCAAGCGCAGCGAGCGGCGCGTGGTTGCGAAGCCGGGCATGCGCATCGGGCTTCCCAAGCCATTGGGAAGCGACCCGATCCAAAGCAGCGCGCTCGCGCACCAGCCCGCCGCGCTGGCGGCGTTCATGAAGCTATACGGCACGCTCTGGAGCCGCGGCCTGCTCGATCATTCCACCAAGGAGATGGCCCGCATCCGCAGCGCGCGCACCGTGGACTGTGGCTATTGAAAGAGCACGCGCTTCGCAGGTGCGAAGCACGAAGGCATGAGCGAGGCGACCGTCGAGAGGATTCGTGACGACTTCGCGGCCAGCGATCTCACGCAGCGGCAGAAAGCCGTGCTCGCCTGGACCGACGCGTTCCTCGCCGACGCGGTCGCGAGCCCGCGGCTGCAGCGCGAGGCGCTCGCGCACTTCACGCCCGCGCAGCTCGTCGAACTCGCCGCAGCCAACGCGATCTTTCTGGGCTTCAGCAAGATCGCGCTCGCGCTCGGCGACGTGCCGGACGACTTGCCGCTGATGGAGCAAGCGACGCCGGATGTTGTCGAGGGCTAGCGTTGCCGCCCATGAACCGCGTCGAGAGTCACGGGAACCGAATCGACGTTGTCGGGCGCGTCGGCCTCCTCGATTTCCATCGAGTCCTCGCGGCAATCCACACGCTCACGGTGAAGCGCGAATTCAAGGACATCGTGCTCAACTTCGAGCAGTGCACAGCGGCGTACAACGGCCCGATGCTGTCGATCTGCAGTGCCGTTGCGAGCTGCCGCTTCAAGGCCATAGGCGTCGACGTGCGCCTTCCGCTCAAGGCGGATCTCCAGCGTCGTTTCAAGAACAGCAACTGGGCGTACTTGATGGACCCGGCAGCATTCGAGGGCTCGGCATATCGCGGAGAGCTCAACGTCCCAGCGATCTCGTTTTCATCCCCCGTGGAGCAATCTGGCGCTGTCAATCGGATGCTCGACAGCTTGCTCGGGAGCTTGCCCGGCTTAGCTCGAACGGACCTAGCCGCTGTCGAGTGGGCGGTCAACGAAATCACGGACAACGTGTTGACGCACTCAGAGTCTGTACCAGGCGGCATCGTACAGCTGTCGAACCTCCGGGCGAAAAACTTGGTCGAGTTTGCAGTGAGTGATGCAGGCGTTGGGATCCCTAACACTCTCCGCCGGGGGCACCCTGAGCTCAGGTCGGACACCGAAGCGCTCGACCAAGCGATTCGAGAGGGCGTGACGACGGACCCGAAGATTGGGCAAGGGAATGGGCTCTACGGCACTTATCGAATCGCGAGCTTGAGTAAGGGTTACTTTCATGTTCACTCGGGCTACGCCCGGCTGGACTTCCAAGACGCTGGGGCTCACGTAAGGACAGAGACAATTCCCTGCGTGGGCACACTCGTCGTCGTCGGTATCAATCGGAATGAGCCTGATGCTCTGAAGGAAGCGCTCCGATTCAATGGCAGGCGCGGAGCAGCAATCGACTACGTCGAGACACACTTCGAGGACGCGGGGGCAGGGATTGCCTTTGCGATGCATGCCGAGGCGGCATCCTTTGGGTCGCGTGTTTCCGGCTCGCGCGTTCGTACCAAGTTAGAGAATTTGATCAGGATGAACCCGGAGGCTCGGATCGTCGTAGACATGCGCGAGGTCGCATTCTGCTCGAGCAGCTTCGCCGACGAGGTTTTCGGGAAGCTTTTCGTAGCTATGGGTGCGCTTGCGTTCATGCGAAAATTCGAACTCCGGGGCGTCCAGCCGACTGTTCAGTCGTTGGTGGACCGGGCGATATCCCAGAGAAGCACATCGGAAGCCTAGTCAGCGCGCGGGCAAGTAGCCGTACGCGCGCATCGCGGCGAGGTGCTGCACGACGCACTCCTCGCTGTCGATGCAATCTCCAAAACCGAGCTGGCGCGCCTTGATCGAGGAGACGAGCGTCGGTACGGGCGGGGGTGCGAGGGCGGCCCAGGTGATGTCGGCGTATTGCCAGGAAAGCCCTATCAGCGCATCGAGATTGGCGACCCGTAATGACTCGCGCTCGGCGACGCGCCGCCAAAGGGCAGCGTGCTTGGGCATGGTCTCGCTCGGGCGCAGCGACGCGGGCTCGCCGAGCGGCATGCCGAACTCGTGTGCGAGCCGCTCGAACAGGCTGCGCCACACGATCACGTCGCCGTTCGTGAGGTTGATCGCCTCGCGGTTCGCGCGCGGCTCGCGCCAGCTCCACTCGATCGCGGCGGCGACGAGCCGCGCATCGGTGCATTCCGTGAGCATGTGCGCGTGGCCGGGGTACGCGAGCGGTCGCCCGAGTTCACGCTGAATCACCGCGTACGCGCCGAGCGCCGCGACCGGGTTCATCGCGCTGCCGACGGCGACGCCTAACACCACCTGCGGGCGGAAGATCGTGAAGGCGAAGCCGTCGCGGGCGGCGCGCGCTTCGAGCAAGTCTTGCTGCGCGAAGTAGAAGTTCGCGTGGTCGCGCTTCGCGTCGTGCTCGCGCGCCGGTACGCGCATCGCGCGGCCCGTGTGCGCGCCGTAGGCCTTCGTGCCTTGCAGCAAGCTGACGTGCGCGAGCGGCGCGCCCTCGAGCGCTGCGAGCGTATTCGCGAGCATCGCCGCATTCACGTCGACGTGATCTTGCGTGAGCCAGCCGCGCAGCAGCTCGGGCTGCTCGTAGAGCGCGGCGTACACGAGCTGCGTCGCATCGCGATGAGGCGCGAGCGCCGTTTGCGTCGCGGCGGCGTCGCGCAGATCGCACGCCACCCACTGCACGGGGTTCGCTGCCGCCCGTAATGACTCGACGAGCCCGGCATCGGGCCCACGCCGCGCGAGGCCGATCACTTGAACGTCGGCGCGGGCCGCCAGCCGCTCCACCGCCGCGCGCCCGATCACTCCGAGGGCGCCGGTGATGAGGACTTTCGCGTCGGCCATGGGCAAACGCTATCGCGAAGGCGCGGGCGTTTGCCGCAGAATGCCGGCGATGACGACGATCGCGTTCACTTCGTGCGCCAAGGTCCAAGACGTTCCGAAGCAGAAGCTCTGGAACGAGATCGCCGAGTGCCAGCCCGACGCGCTGCTGCTACTCGGCGACAACGTCTACATGAAGCGCGACGACCACGATGACCCGGCTGCGTTGGTTGCCGATCTCGAGCGCCACTACGCGCGCCAGTTCCAGGAGAAACATTTCGCGGCGCTGCTCGCTTCGCTGAAAGCGCGCGGCGGGGCGCTGTGCGCGACCTGGGACGACCACGACTCGTTCGGCGACGACCGCTTTGGCGGCGACCTCGCGCCTGAACTCGTGGCTGCCGCCCGCGAGACGTTTCACCGCTGGCTGCCCGTCTCGTCCAACAAGCCAGAGATCTATTGCCGCCGCGACCTCAGCGACGCGTGCATCTTGATGCTCGACGCGCGCTCGTACCGCACGGCCAAGCGCGCCAAGACCGACCGCGACGGCATGCTCGGCGCCGCACAGTGGGCGTGGCTCGAGGCGCAGCTCGCGCTCCCGCGGCCGCGCTACACGCTCGTCTGCAACGGCACGCCCCTCAACGACTACCGCAGCGAGAGCTGGCTCGTCTACTCAGCGGCGCGCGCGCGCCTAATTGCTCTACTGCGCGATCGACCCGGCACACTCGTGCTGGCGGGCGACGTGCACGACAACGAGCTCGGCTTCAGCGACGGCGTGATCGAGGTGGTTTCGTCAGCAGCAGCGCGGCGCGGCAAGATTGTGGGCTGGAAGCTCGCCAATTATGGACTGCTCGAGCTGAAGCCCGATGGCGTGCGCGTGAAGCTACGCGGCGGGCAGAAGAAGCAGGTGCAAGACGCGTGGATACCGCTCGCGGACTGGCGAGTGGCAACCGCGCAGCGTACGAACCGCAATCGCTGAACGAACTCGCGCGATGCGCTGCGCGTTGGGTGCGCGCTGTTCGCGGATTTCAGTACCGATAATGGTCGGGCTTGTAGGGGCCATCCGTCGACACATCCAGGTACTTCGCCTGCGCCGGCGACAGCTCCGTCAGCTTCACGCCGAGATGCGCGAGGTGCAGCCGCGCAACTTCCTCGTCGAGCTTCTTCGGCAGCACGTACACCTTCTTCTCGTACTTCGCGCCGTTCGCATGCAGATCGAGCTGCGCGAGCACCTGATTGGTGAAGCTCGCAGACATCACGAAGCTCGGGTGGCCGGTGGCGCAGCCGAGGTTGAGCAGCCGCCCCTCGGCGAGCACCAGAATGCTCTTCCCATTCGGGAACACCCATTCGTCGTATTGCGGCTTGATGTTGATGCGCCGAATGTCGGGCACGGCCTTGAGGCCAGCCATGTCGATCTCGTTGTCGAAGTGGCCGATGTTGCCGACGATGGCCTTGTCCTTCATGCGCGACATGTCTTCGGACGTGATCACGTGCGCGTTGCCGGTCGCCGTGACGAACAAGTCAGCGGTCTCGAGCACCTCGTCGAGCGTCGTGACTTGATAACCCTCCATCGCCGCCTGCAGCGCGCAGATCGGGTCGATCTCGGTGATTACGACGCGGCAGCCCTGGCCGCGCAGCGCCTGCGCGCAGCCCTTGCCGACTTCGCCAAAGCCACAAACGACGGCGACTTTTCCGCCGAGCATCACGTCGGTCGCGCGCATTAGGCCGTCCGGCAGCGAATGCCGGCAGCCGTAGATGTTGTCGAACTTCGACTTCGTGACGGAGTCGTTCACGTTGATGGCGGGGAACAGCAGGCTGCCGGCGCGCTCCATCTGGTAGAGGCGATGCACGCCGGTGGTCGTCTCTTCCGAAACGCCGCGCACACGCGGCGAGACGCGGCCCCAGACGCCGGGGTGCGTGCGCCGCATGTCCCGCGCGAGCTGCAGGATCACGCCCCACTCTTCGGGGTCGGCTTTCGGGTCGAACTCGGGCACCGCGCCCGCGCGCTCCCATTCGAGGCCTTTGTGCAGCAGCAGCGTCGCGTCGCCGCCGTCGTCCACCAGCTGGTCCGGGCCCGAGCCGTCGGGCCATAACAACGCGGCAGCCGTGCACCACCAATACTCTTCGAGCGTCTCGCCCTTCCACGCGTAGACCGCGATCCCGCGCGGGTGCTCGGGCGTCCCGTCCGGCCCGATGGCGACTGCCGCGGCAGCGGAATCCTGGGTCGAGAAGATGTTGCACGAGACCCAGCGCACGTCGGCGCCCAGCGCGGTGAGCGTCTCGATCAGCACCGCGGTCTGCACGGTCATGTGCAGCGAGCCCATGATCTTCAGCCCGCGCAGCGGCTTGCTCGCGCTATGGCGCCGGCGCAGCTCCATCAGCCCCGGCATCTCGTGCTCAGCGAGGCGGATCTCCTTGCGGCCGAGCTCGTGCTCGGCGAGGTCCTTCACCTTGAACGGCGGGATGACGGTGGGCATCGGGGCTCCTTGAGGGCGCTGGAAGGCGCGCATCCATCCGTGCATCCGGATGAATCGAAAGTGACCGCGCAACCTAGGGAAACAGCGCATCCGCGGCCACGCCCCCCCCCCCCGGGGGGGGGGGGGGGGGGGGGGGGGGGGGGGGGGGGGGGAGAGGGG
>JANNDT010000556.1:0-6851 GCA_031387905.1 Deltaproteobacteria bacterium | reverse complement strand
TGCGCGACGAGCTCGCCCGAAACGATCGTCGCCTTGTAACCGCGCGCGCCTTGCAGGAAGCGCGCGCCGCCCGCCGGCAGGTCGTACGCCATGCGCGGCGGCTCGAGCGTTAGGCCCGCGAGATCGATCAGGTTGAGGTCGGCCTTCATGCCAGGCGCGACCACTCCGCGGTCGCCGATCCCATAGAGGTCCGCCGTGTCCTTGGTCATGCGCTTCACCACGAGTTCGAGCGGCAACTTCGGCCCGCGCACGCGGTCGCGCACCCAGTGCGTGAGCATGAAAGTCTGGATGCTCGCGTCGCAGATGATCCCGCAGTGCGCGCCGCCGTCGCCGAGGCCGAGCGCAGCGCGCGGATGCAGCACCATCTCGCGAATCGCGTCGCAGTTCAGCCCTGCGTAGTTGAGCACCGGCATCAGTAACAACTCGCGCCCGTCGTTCTCGAGCAACTTGTCGTAGAGCACGTCCTCGGGGTCGCGGCCGAGGCGCTTCGCGAGCGCCTCGATCGAATCCTCGTAACTCGGCTCGTAGTTCGGCGGCGTGCCGATCGGGAAAGTCCGCCCGTACTGGCTGGAGAGCATCGAGGGCAGTGCCGCATTGCGCTCCAGAAGGATGCGGCGCTTCACCTCCGGATCGCGCAATCGCAGGATGCGCTCCGCGAACGGCAGTGACAGCAGCGCGGCGAACGTCGACCGGTCGCTGAACGGGTGGATCTTCGTCTGGTGCCCGATCAAGAGACCAAACGGGCGGCCTGCGACCTGCGGATAGATCTGCGCGCCTTCCTCGAGCGCCGCGACTGAGAGCGCGAACTGCTCGCGCCACAAATCCGGCGCGGCGTTCACTTGCAACAGCGTGAACGTCACGGGGCGGCGGATTTCACGCGAGAGCCGGCGCATCCAGTCGATCTCGCGTTTCGGCGCGGCGATGTCTTCGCCCGCGGCGCCCGCACCCGCCAGCTCGAACACGCCGCGGCCGAGTTCGCCGAGCACGCGCCCGATGCCGAACAGCTCGTCCTCGGCGGCGAACGTCCCCGGCACCGGCTCTCCGTCGATCGCGCGGTGCGCGAGCGTGCGCGAGGTCGAGAAACCGAACGCGCCGGCGGCGATGCCTTCCTTCACGAGTCTCGCCATCGCCGCGATGTCTGCCGGCGTCGCCGGCTGGTTCTTCGCGCCGCGTTCGCCCATCACGTAGGTGCGCACCGCGCCGTGCGGCACCTGCGTGCCCACGTCCATCGTCCAGCGCCGCTTCTCGAGCGCGTCCAGATATTGGGGGAACGTCTCCCATTCCCAGGCGATGCCTTCGTGCAGCGCGGTGCCCGGAATGTCTTCGACGCCTTCCATCAGCTGAATCAAGTAGTCGTGCTGATCGGGGCGCACCGGCGCGAATCCGACGCCGCAGTTGCCCATCACGATGGTGGTGACGCCGTGCTGGCTCGACGGCGCGAGCAGCGGGTCCCAGGTGACCTGCCCGTCGTAGTGCGTGTGGATGTCGACGAAGCCAGGTGTTACGGCGAGGCCGTCGGCGTCGAGCGTTCGCCGTGCGGCGCCGCTGATGCGCCCGACCAGGGCGATGCGCCCGTCTTGCACTGCGACATCGGCAGTGCGTGCGGGCGCTCCCGTGCCATCGACGAGCGTGCCGCCGCGAACCAACAGATCGAACGCCATGCCTTCTCCCGCGATTGGCGGGGCAGTCTAGGCGCGATGCGTCTCGCTATCGACGGCGGCGCGCGAGCGCGAGCGAACCCGCGGCGGCTGCGAGCAGCGCGAGGCTCGCGGGCTCGGGCACCGGCGCACCGAGCTGGCCGCGAATCGCGCCGCCAGTGAACGCGGTGGTGTGCACGTTTACGTAGAACAACGTGGGGTTGGCCAGCACAGCGACGAGATCGGCATCGACGAGGCCGCTGCCCGTGAGCTGCCCGCTGAAATCGACGACTGGCGCACCGGCGACGCCCGACGCACCGGTGTGGATGTGCGCGGCGACCACGGGATCGAGATTGCTGACCTGAATGCTCCAGGAAATCGTGTTGGTCGCGGAGTCGATTGTCAGCGTCGCGACTCCGGAGCCATCCGAGTCGCCGGGCCCGGGCACTTCCTGTTGGCCATCGAGCGGCACGATGAACGTGATCGTGGCGGACGCGGCGCTCTGGGCGAGAGCAGCGGTAGCGAACAGTGCGAGCGCGAGGTTGCGAAGCATTGGGGGAGTCCTCCGCTCAGGTAGTGGCAGGAAGTGCCCCGAAGTGGCAGAAAAACCTGCGCCTTCGTTCCCAACCTGGCCTTCCGGCTGGCAGCCACCAAACCCCCGTTCTAGAACGGGATTCCCAGTTCCTCCCGGCCGGCTAGCCGCCGGCCTCGGGTTCGCGCCGCTCGCAAATGGCTCGCCAAGCCCGCGATTCCGGGGCGGGATCCGCGGCAAGCCCGGGCCCTGGCGCTACCTTGATTTCCTTCACAACCCCAGCTCCGAGGCCACCCCATGAACCGCATTCGTGCCGCGCGCCAAGCCCGCGGTTGGACCCAATCCGACCTCGCAACAAAGGCTCGGGTTTCAGCGCGCACGATTCACGCGGTCGAGAAGGGCGAGGACTGCCGGCAGGCGACCAAGCGCCGCGTCTTGATCGCGCTCAGCGTCCCTTGGGAGGAGCGCTTCGATTACTTCCCGCGCATGCAGAGCGTGCGGCCGGTTGCGGATCGCGTCGCGGAACGCGAGAGCGCCTGAGCGAGCAGCGCTCGTTCGCGCGTCACAGCATGCGGCCCGCAAGTGCACCGGTGTGCTCGCCCCGCTCCATGAACACGCGCCCGTTCACGATCGTCGCGTCGTAGCCGCTGCCGCGCTGGATGTAGCGACCCGCGCCATTCGGGAAATCGTTCACGTACTCGGGCAGCGGTAGCGAGAGCGCCTCGAAGTCGATCACGTTCACGTCGGCGAAGGCGCCGGGCGCGAGCACGCCGCGACCGGCGAGCCCGAACAACTGGGCTGTGTCGGAGCTGAGCCGGCGGATCGCTTCCTCGACGCGCATCAGCCCGCGCTCGCGCACCCAATAACTCAGCAGAAACGTCGGCTGGCTCGCGTCGATGATCTGGCCCACGTGCGCGCCGGAATCGGCGAGGCCCATCACGATCATCGGATCGGCCAGCATTTCCTCGACGGCGCGCAGATCCTGGTTCAAGAATGGGTAGTAGAGCACCGCGCGGCCCTCGGTCGCGAGGCACGCGTCGATGAACGCTTCCGCGGTGCCGACGCCCGCACGCTCAGCGCGCGCAGCGAGCGAGTTCGCAGGCTTGCAGTCGTAGCGGGGCGGCGTGGTGTCGAGCACGTAGATGCCCGCGAAATCGAGCTGCGGGAGATCTGCGGATGCGACGCAAAACTCGGCGCGGCGAGCGCGCAGGGCGGCGAGTTTCTCGGGAAGCGAGAGGCCCGCGAGCGAGCGCCAGGCCGAGCTGCGATCGAAGGGCGTGCGCCCGGCGAGCGTGAAGCAGAGCGAGACGCCACGCGCCGTCGTCTGCGGGCGCAGCTTGGCGCCGCGCGCGTTCTCCTCCGCGGAGAAGTCCATCACGCGGCGGTACAGCGTGGGCCGCCGAAAGCTCTGCGTGAGCCCGAACGTGACGGGCCGGCCGCTGCGCCGGCTGATCTCGCCGAGCAGCCCGATCTCGGCGCGCGTGTTAGGGAGCTCCGCGCTGTCGCGCTCGCCGATGCGGGGCGCGGATTCGAACACGCCGCGGCCGCGGCGCCCGAGCACGTCGCCGATCGCGAGCATCTCCGCGTCGCACGCATACGTGCCCGGCACGGGGCGGCCGTCGGGCACCTTGTGCATGTAGGTGCGCGAAGTCGAGAAACCGAGCGCGCCCGCCGCGATCGCTTCGTCCACGTGCGCGCAGATCCGCGCGATGTCCTCGGGCGTCGCCGGCTTTTCGTCGAGGCTGCGCTCGCCCATCACGGCGTAACGCACCGCGCAGTGCCCGACCATGCCGCCAGCGTTCAGGCCCTTCGGCATGCGTCCGAGCGAAGCGAGGTATTCGCCGTAGCTTTCCCAATCCCAGGGCAGGCCCCCGAGAATTGCGTCGCGCGGAATGTCTTCGACCGATTCCATCAGCTCAGCGAGATAGCGGCGGTCTTCGGGCTTGCAGGGCGCAAACGTCACGCCGCAGTTCCCTAACACCACCGACGTGACGCCGTGCCAGCACGAGGAAGTCGCGATCGGATCCCAGGCGAGCTGTGCGTCGAGATGCGTGTGGATGTCCACGAAGCCGGGCGTGACGAGCCTGCCCTCGGCGTCGAGCGTGCGCGTTGCCGCCGCGCCGCGCAACTCGCCGATCTCGGCGATGCGATCGCCGCGAATGCCGATGTCGGCGCACTGGGCAGGCGCCCCTGTGCCATCGATTACGGTGCCGTTTCGGATCAGCAGGTCGAATGACATTTGCTTCCTTCGCGTCGATGGGTGCAAGATGGCATGAAGCGGGGCGCGAGGCCGCTCGCTTCCGCCCACCAAGGAGCCAGCATGCGAAGTCTGCACGCGGGGATCGCGGCCGGTGTGTTGCTCGCCGGAGGGGTCGCCTTTGCCACAGATTGGAACGCAGCGGGCGTGCGTGAAGCGCTGAACATCGCGAGCACGCGCGCGGTAGCCGCCGCCTCGAAGCCCGGCGGCTTCCTCGACAACCCGCTCATCCACATCAGGCCGCCGAAGACGCTGCGCAAGATCGGCAAGGCGCTGCGCGCGATCGGCATGAGCAATCAGGTGGACGAGCTCGAGGTGGGCATGAACCGCGCGGCGGAGCGCGCGTCGAGCGAGGCGAAGCCCGTGTTCGTCGACTCGATCAAGCGCATGACACTCGACGACGCCGTGGGCATCGTGCGCGGCGGCGAAACCGCGGCCACTGATTATTTCCGCAGCGCGACCGAGGAGCAGCTGCGCACGCGCTTCAAGCCGATCGTCGCGTCCTCGCTCGCGGGCGTCGGCGCTACAAGCAGTACGACGACCTGCTCGCGCGCTACCGGGCGCTGCCGCTCGCTGAGCCTGCAAACCTCGACCTAGACGAATACACCACGAACAAGACGCTCGACGGCCTGTTCTCGCTGCTCGCGGAAGAGGAGCGCAAGATCCGCAAGGACCCGGCGAAGCGCACCACTTCGCTGTTGCGCAAAGTGTTCGGGCTTTGAGCGCAGCGACCCATCAGGCCGGCGCGCGCAGCGCCGCGAGCGCCGCTTTGTGCGGGCACGTTTCGCACGGGCCGGGAATCAGTTCGTAGGCGCGCCGCACCGCGAGTGCGGTGCTGGTTTGGCGCACCCGCTCCTCGAGGAACAGGTTCGCGCCGAGCTTCGCGCTGAGGCCCGAGCGGTCGAGGCGGCTCGCAAAGTCGCGCGTCACGCCGCAGAGGAGCACCTGAACGCCGCGCTCCTCCATGCGCTCGAGGAAGTGCTCGAGCTGCGTAATGCCCACCGCGTCGGGGTTGCGCGCGCGCTTCACCCGTAACACCACCACCACCGTGCGCGGTGTCACGCGCTCCTCGATGTGCGCGAAGTGCTCGTCGAGCGCCGCGGTCGCCCCAAAGAACATCTCGCCCTCGAGCCCGAAGATCAGGATCTGCTCGCAGGGCGCGTCGTCGGGCAAGCGTTCGTGTACGCCGCCTTCGCGCGCGATCACGAACTCGGTGAGCAGCATGCGGCCCGCGCGCGGCACCGTCAGCAGGAACGACATCAACACGCCGATCATCACGCAGAACTCGATCGAGATGAAAACCGCGGAGAGCGCGGTGGCCGCGACGATTGCGGCGTCGAAGCGCGTGGTGCGCCAGTGATAAGCGAGCGAGCGCCAGTCGACCATGTTGTAAGCCGAGACCATCAGGATGCCGGCGAGCGCCGCGCGCGGGATGAAGCGCGCGTAGGGCGCGAACACCAACATGATGACGGCGACCGCGCCCGCAGAGACGACGCCCGACCACTGCGTCGCGGCGCCCGCTTGTTGGTTGATCGCCGAGCGCGTGAGTGAGCCCGAGCCGGGGAAGCAGTGGAAGAAGCTGCCTGCGAAGTTCGCGAGGCCCTCGCTCAGGCACTGCTGATTCATGTCGAGCTTCTGCTTGGTGACCGAAGCGATCGCCTTCGCCATCGAGACGGCTTCGAGCAGTCCGAGCACCGCGATCGCGAGCGCGCCGCTCGCAAGTTCGCGCGCGAGGGCTGGGTCGAAGAGCGGCGCGCCGAAGGCCGGCAGCTTGCGCGGGATCTCGCCGATCACGCGCACGCCGTGCGCGTCGAGCCCGAACGCCGCGACAACCCACGCCATTCCGGCGACCACGAGCAGAAGATCTGGCACGAGGCGCAAGCCGAGGCGTTGCTTCAGGAAGCGGAACGCCACGAGCACACCGATCGTGCCGAGACCGACGGCCGCCGTGGGCGCATGAATCCCGCCGCCTGCGCTGAGCGTGCCCCAGAAGCGCACCAGGAAGTGGTCGTGCGGATCGCCGACCGCGGCGAGCCCCAACAAGTTCTTCAGCTGGTCGAGCACGAGCAAGCTGCCCGCGCCGAGCGTGAAGCCGACGATCACCGAGTGCGAGATGTAACGCGTGAGATCGCCCAGCCGGAGCAGCGTGATGCCGAGCTGGATCGAGCCGACCAGGAACGCGAGCAGAATCGCCGCCTCGAGCCGGCGCTCGGGCTCGACGATCGCGATCGCACTCAGCACCGCGATCGAGATCGCGTTGGTCGGGCCGTTGATCAACTGGCGTGACGAGTCGAACAGCGCGCCGACCGCGGTCATCACGATCGCGGTATAAAGCCCGTACTCGACCGGCAGCCCGGCCACGAGCGCGTAGGCCATCGCCTGCGGCACCGCGACCGCCGCGACCGTGAGGCCCGCCACCAGATCG
>JANNDT010000558.1:0-5278 GCA_031387905.1 Deltaproteobacteria bacterium | reverse complement strand
CTCGATGGCGAGCCGGGGCCGCCGCTGGAGATCGTGCTCGCGAACGCGGGCGCCGCGCTTTTCGTTGCGGGCGCAGCGCAGAGCATCGCCGCGGGCGTCGGGCTCGCGCGCACGAGCATCGCGTCGGGCGCGGCGAAAGCGAAGCTCGCCGCGCTCGCCGCGGCGACGCAGGCGGCGCGGGCGTGACGATCCTCGAGCAAATTCTCGCGACGAAGCGCGACGAAGTCGCCGCGGCGAAGCGCGTGGAGAGCGCCGAGACGCTCGCGACGCGCGCGCGAGCGAGCACGCGTCCGGTCGCGAGCCTGCGGGCCTCGCTCGAGCGCGGCGAAGGCGTGCGCGTGATCGCCGAGATCAAGCGCCGCTCCCCGAGCAAGGGCGAGATCCGCCGCGACTTCGACGCGGTCGCGATCGCGCGCGCGTACAGCGCTGCGGGCGCCGCCGCGCTCTCCGTGCTCACGGACGAGCAGTATTTCGGCGGCTCGCTCGCCGTGCTCGACGCCGTGCGCGCCGTCTCGGCGCTGCCGCTGCTGCGCAAAGACTTCGTGGTCGATGCTTATCAGATCGATCAAGCGCGCGTTGCCGGTGCGGACGCGGTGCTGCTGATCGTGGCGGCGCTGCGAGCCGACGAGCTCGTTGCGCTCACAAAGCACGCGCAGGGGCTCGGGCTCGAGGTGCTGGTGGAGGTTCACGACGAAGCCGAACTCGAGAGCGCGCTCGCGAGCGGCGCCGGCCTGATCGGCATCAACAACCGCGACCTGCGCACGTTCCACACCGATCTGGCCGTGACGGAGCGGCTCGCACCGCTCGCCACGGCTCGCGCCTGCGTCGTCGCCGAGAGCGGTATCGTGAGCCCCGCCGATGTGAGCCGACTCGCGCGCGCGGGCGCACGCGGCTACTTGGTCGGGGAAGCATTGATGCGCGAGGCCGACGTCGGGCTCGCGCTCAGGAAACTGAGAGGGGACGCGTGATCGTTCGCATCAAGGTCTGCGGGATCATTCACCCGGACGACGCGGCGGCTGCCGTCGACGCGGGCGTCGATCTGATTGGCCTCAACTTCGTGCCCGGAACGCCGCGCGCGCTGACGATTGAGCAAGCCGAGAAAATCGCGGCGCGGGTCGCTGGGCTAGTCGAGCGTGTGGCGGTCTTCCAGGACGCGCCGTGGGACCAGATCCAGAAAGTCATTCGGCGTGTGGATCTCGAGCGGGTGCAGTTCCACGGGGACGAGACGGAAGAAGACATCGAGCTGGTGGACTACCCGGTGATCAAAGCGGTGCGCGGCGCCGACATGGCGGCGGTCGAACAGTTTCCGAGCGCGCTGTTGTTACTGGATCACCCGACCGAGGGCGGAGGCAAGGGCAACGCCTGGAACTGGAGCGAGGCCTCGAAGCTGATCGGCGCGGGCATCGACGTGATTCTGGCTGGCGGCCTGAACCCCGAGAACGTCGGGCAAGCGCTCGCGGAAGTCGGCGACGTGCTGCCCTGGGGTGTGGACGTCGCGACCGGCGTCGAAGGCGCGAACTTTCGTAAGGACGCCGCGAAGATTGCCGCGTTCGTGAAGGCAGTCCGCGAGGCCTCGCAATGAGCGATGGGCTGGCTCCCGGCCCGAGCAAAGGGCGCTTTGGAAGCTTCGGCGGGCGCTACGTCGCAGAGTCGCTGATCGCCGCGCTCGACGAACTCGAGGCTGCGATCGCGCGCTTCGTCCCGTCCGCCGAGTT
The DNA here is from genome assembly GCA_031387905.1 of Deltaproteobacteria bacterium. Taxonomy (GTDB): domain Bacteria; phylum Myxococcota_A; class UBA9160; order UBA9160; family UBA6930; genus VGRF01. The sequence goes on along the minus strand of JANNDT010000558.1, from coordinate 3,563 downwards.
TCAGCGCGAGCTGAACGATCTGCTCACCCATTATGCCGGGCGGCCGACGCCGCTCTATTGCGCGCGGCGGCTCTCGGCCGAGGTCGGCCTCACGGTTTACCTGAAGCGCGAAGACCTCGCGCACACCGGCGCGCACAAGATCAACAACGTGCTCGGGCAGGCGCTGCTCGCGAAGTACATGGGCAAGCGGCGCGTGATCGCGGAGACCGGCGCGGGCCAGCACGGCGTCGCCGCCGCGACGGCCTGCGCGCTGCTCGGCCTCGACTGCGAAGTGTTCATGGGCGAGGAGGACGTCGCGCGCCAGGCGCTGAACGTGTTCCGCATGGAACTGCTCGGCGCCAAAGTGCACTCCGTCAGCTGCGGCTCGCGCACGCTGAAGGACGCGATCAACGAGGCGCTGCGCGACTGGGTTTCGACCGTGCGCACGACTTACTACTGCATCGGCTCGGTGATGGGGCCGCACCCCTATCCGACGCTCGTGCGCGATTTCCAGCGCGTGATCGGCCTCGAAGCGCGCGAGCAGATTCTGGCGCGCGAGGGGCGGCTGCCGGACGCGCTCGTCGCCTGCGTCGGCGGCGGCTCGAACGCGATGGGTCTCTTCCACCCGTTCATCGAAGACAAGGGCGTGCGCATGTTTGGCGTCGAGCCCGCAGGCGAGGGCATCGCGAGTGGCCGCCACGGCATAACGATCGGCACCGGCGTGCCGGGCATTCTGCACGGCCAGCGCACGCTCGTGCTCGCGGACGACGATGGGCAGATCTTCCCCGCGCACTCGATCTCGGCAGGCCTCGACTACCCGGGCGTCGGCCCGGAACACGCGTGGCTCGACGAAACCGGCCGCGCGACCTACGTCTCCGTAACAGATGGCGAGGCGCTCGCGGCCTTTCAGCAGCTCGCGCGCATCGAAGGGCTCTTGCCCGCGCTCGAATCGGCTCACGCGATCGCGTATCTGCCGAGACTCGCGAACGTGTTGCCGCGAGGCTCGCTCGTGATCGCGAATCTCTCAGGCCGCGGCGACAAGGACGCGCCGCAGGTGCGCGAGATCTTGAAGAAACCCGCAGGCGCCGGGCACTGAGCATGTCGCGGATCAAAGAGCGATTCGCCGCAATGCGCGCGGCCGGCGAGAAAGCCTTCGTGCCGTTCGTCACGGCGGGCGACCCGGACCTCGAGACGACCGGCGAGCTCGTGCTTGCGCTCGCCGAGAACGGCGCAGATCTCATCGAGATTGGCATCCCGTTCTCGGACCCGAGCGCCGACGGCCCGACGATCCAGCGCGCGAGTGAGCGCGCGCTCGCGGGCGGCACGACGCTGCGCAGAACGCTCGCGCTCGTCGCAAAGCTGCGGCCGCAGCTGAAGCTTCCTCTTCTCCTAATGGGCTATGCGAATCCGTTTTACGCGCTGGGCGCCGATGGTTGCGCTGCGGCCTGCGCGAGCGCGGGCGTCGATGGAATCATCTGCCCCGATCTGCCGCCCGAGGAAGGCGCAGATCTCTACGCCGCGTTCGCGAAGCACGGCATCGACTGCGTGCTGCTGGCGGCGCCGACCACCACGCCCGAGCGCATGCGCATGCTCGTCCACAACACGCGGGGCTTCCTCTATTACGTCTCGCTCACCGGCGTCACGGCGGCGCGCAGTTCGCTCGCGGCGGGCATTGAGGCGGGTGTCGCCGCGATTCGCCCGCTCGGCGACATCCCCATCTGCGTGGGGTTCGGCATCTCGCGCCCGGAGCACGCCGCCGAAGTCGGGCGCTACGCGGACGGCGTCGTCGTGGGCAGCGCAATCGTGGACGTGATCGAGCGCGCGAGCAGCCGGGGCGCGGCCGTGGACGCGGTCGCGAAGTTCGCACGCGAGATGAAGGCGGCGCTCAGGCCGCGCTGAGCTTCGCGTGCAGTTGGCGCACCTGGCGCTCGGTCTCGGCGAGCGCGCCCGAGTTGTCGATCACCCAAGTCGCGAGCGCGCGCTTCTCTTCGATGGGCATTTGTGCGGCGATGCGTTGCCGCGCGAACTCGGCGGACACGCCATCGCGCGCGACTTGACGCGTCACCTGGGCCTCGGGCGAGGCGTAGACCAGGATCGTCTCGCCTCCCGCGTCGCTCGGCGTGTTCGTCCCCGAGCTAGCGCGGCGCGCGCGGCCTTCGAAGAGCAGCGGGTTGTCGAGCACGATCAACGGCGCCCCGGCGGCGCGGGCGGCTTCGAGGCGCCGCGCCATCTCGCGGCCGACCGCGGGGTGCACGATTTCGCCGAGCCGGCGGCGCGCGTCGGCGTCCGCGAACACGATCTCGCCGAGGCGCGCGCGATCGAGCGAGCCGTCTGCGCAGAGGATCTCGGGGCCGAACGCGCGTCCGAGTTCGCGGAGCATGGGCATCCCGGTTGCCTGCAATTCGTGGACGATCGCGTCCGCGTCGATCACCAGCGCGCCGAGCGCCGCGAGTAGGCGCGCGACCGTGCTCTTGCCCGTCCCGATCCCGCCCGTGAGCCCCAGAATCCGCGTCATCGCGCGCGCATGATTCGGGCGCACACGCGCGAGCACAAGCGGGCCTCGCGCCGCCGACTGCAGCGAGCCTCAGTTCCCACGGGGCATCCGCGGTAACTCCGCGGAAGCGCGGCGGAATCTGGCGAATCTGGTTTGACCCTCAAAATTGCGTCCGATAAGCTGCGCCAGCTTTTTCGCGGGGTTAGGCGACCTCTCGCGGGTTCGTGACCGTCGCCGTCTCCGTTGCACGGCACTTGCGCACGTGCCGCGATCGGTCGATGCCGCAGCGGTTTGTGCGAAAGGGGAGCATGGGCGATCCGAAGGCGATGACGGCGGAGGCCGCGAGCGGCGAGAGCGATCTCGCGCGTTTGCGCAGCGCCATCGATGCCGTGGATCACTCGCTGCTCGCCGAGCTGAATCGCCGCGCGGAACTCGTGAAGCAAGTCGGCGAGCTCAAGCGCTCAGAGCGCGCGAGCGTGTATCGCGCGGCCCGCGAGCGAGATCTCGTCGATGCGCTCTCGCGCAACAACCTCGGCGCGTTTCCCGCGTCCGGTTTGCGCGCGGTGTTCCGCGAGATCATCTCCGCCACGCGCTCGCTGGAAGCGCGCCTGCGCATCGCGTACCTCGGGCCTGAAGGCACATTTTCGCACGCTGCGGCGCGCGCGGCGTTCGGCGATCAGGCGGAGTACGTGCCGGTCGCGACGATCGGCGATGTGATCACTGCGGTCGAGCGGCACGAGGCCGACCACGGCGTGGTGCCCGTCGAGAACTCCACAGACGGCGTAATCACGCAAACGCTCGATTCGCTGATCGATACGCGGCTCGCGCTGTGTGGCGAGACCGTGCTGCGCATCGCGCACTATCTGCTCTCGCAGACGGGGCGGCTCGAAGATGTGAAGCGCGTCGCGTCGATTCCGCCGGCAGTCGCCCAGTGTCGCCATTGGCTCGATCGTCATTTGCCTGGGGTCGAGCGCTACGAGACGGCGAGCACGGCGGCAGCCGCGGCGCTCGCCACGCGCGAGCCGGGTACCGCCGCGATCGCGAGTTCGCTCGCGGGAGAACTCGCCGGCCTCGCCACGATCGCCGCGAA
>JANNDT010000485.1:0-2871 GCA_031387905.1 Deltaproteobacteria bacterium | reverse complement strand
CCTGGTGCGCGCAGCAACAGTCGTGTTTCTGCGTCAGGGCTACCGCCGGTCGCAGATGGCCGACGTCGCCGCGGAACTCGGCGTCGCGAAGGGCACGCTCTACCTGTACGTCGAGAGCAAGGAAGCGTTGTTCGAGCAGGCGCTGCTGTACGCCGATCGCGCGGCGCCGATTCCGCTGCCGCGCTCGCTGCCGATGCCAACGCCGCGCCCCGGAAGCACGCTGCGCAGAGTGAAGCAGCGCGTGGCGCGCGAGAGCGCGCTGCCCGCGCTCGCAGTCGCGCTCGCGCGCCGTAAAGCGAGCGACTCGCGCGCCGAGGCCGAGAGCATCGTGCGCGAACTCGTGCGCCTGCTCGCCTCGCACCGCGTGGCGATCAAGCTGTTCGACTCGTGCGCGCCGGATTTTCCCGAGCTCGCGGCGCTTTGGTTCTCGGCGGGGCGGGGCGGGGTCGTTGCGCTGCTGGAGCAATACATCCGCAAGCGCATCGCCGCGCGCCAATTCGCTTCAGTAAAAGATCCTGCGCTCGCGGCGCGGCTCGTGCTCGAACTCGTCGCCTATTGGGCTGTGCACCGGCACTGGGATCCAGCGCCCAATGCGGCGGTCGTGAGCGATGAGCTAGCCGAGGCCGCCGCCATCGAGTTCGTGTCGCGCGCCCTGCACGGAGATCTCCCATGAAAACGCTTCGCAAGCTCGCTGAGATATTCGCCGTGGCTCTGATGACTCTGATGCTCCGGCCGGCGTTCGCCGGTGCCGAGCCGCCGGCCACTGCCGACTGGCCTGTTACGGAAGGCGCGCCGGGGGGCGGCCGCTTCTCGCCGCTCACCGACATCACGCGCGACAACGTGAAGCAGCTGCGCGTCGCATGGACCTACCGCCACTCGGACTTCTTCGAGGGCAGCTTCCCGTTGAAAGTGAACCGGGGCAGCGCCTTTGAATCGACGCCGATCGTCGTCGACGGGCGCATGTTCTTCACGACGCCCCGCAACCGCGTGATCGCGCTCGACCCCGAGACTGGGCGCGAGTTGTGGACCTTCGATCCGCGACTCGAGCGGGGGCGCGCTTACGCGAACATGTGGATCAACCGCGGCGTTGCGTACTGGCGCGATCCGGCAGCGAAGGGCGCCTGCGCCGCTCGAATCTTCCTCGCGACGCTCGACGCGCGCCTGATCGCGCTCGACGCAGCGAGCGGCAAGCCCTGCGCCGGCTTCGGCGCGAAGGGCACGCGGAACCTGCTCGACGGCATCGCTCCGGTGTACGACTCCTGGGAGTTCAACTCGACATCGCCCGGCAGCGTAATTGGTGACGTGATCGTGGTCGGCTCCTCGATCGCCGACACGCTTCGCCCGGATGCGCCGCCCGGCGACGTGCGCGCCTTCGACGTCCGAACAGGTGCGCTGCGCTGGACGTTTCACACGATTCCGCACCAGGGAGAGCCTGGCTACGAGACGTGGGAAACCGGCACGCGCCTAACAGGCGCCGTCAACGTGTGGTCCACCATCACGGCAGACGTCGCCCGCGGCCTCGTCTTCCTTCCCGTCAGTACGCCGAGCCCGGATTTCTTTGGAGGCGACCGCGAGGGCGACAACCTCTACAGCGACTCCGTCGTCGCGCTCGATGCCAAGACAGGCGCGCGCCGCTGGCACTTCCAGACCGTGCACCACGACCTTTGGGACTACGACCTCGCTGCGCCGCCGGTACTCGTGACGCTCGATCGCGACGGCAAGCGCGTCGATGCCGTGGTGCAGGCGACCAAGCACGGCTTCGTGTTCGTGCTCGACCGCGAGACCGGCGCGCCGCTGTTTCCGGTGTTCGAGCGCCCAGCGCCCGCGAGCGACCTACCCGGCGAGCGCGCGTCCCTGACGCAGCCCATCCCGAGCGCGCCGCCGCCGCTCGTGCCGCAGCAATTAGGCGCGGACGACTTGTACGCGCCGACTCCCGAGCATCTTGCTTCGTGCCGCGAGCAACTGGCCGCGCTGCGCAACGACGGCCTGTTCACGCCGCCGAGCACGCGCGGCTCGGTGCTCTACCCGTTCACCGGCGGCGGCGCGAACTGGTCCGGCGCGAGCTGGGACCCCGTCCGCCAGCGCTTGTTCGTGCCAGTCAACAACATGGTGCACGTGATCCGCCTCGACGAAGTCGCCGAGCGCGCGACCGGCGGCGGATCGGAAGTGCAGCCGCTGCGCGGCGTGAACCTGCGAAACGCGCTCTGGCTCCTCAGCGGGCGCGGCACCGGCGAGCGCTATCGCCTGCACCAAGTCACAGGCCGCACGCTGCTCACGCACGACGACGTGCCGTGCAACAAACCGCCGTGGGGCATGCTTGTCGCCGTCGATCTCGCGCACGGCAAGATCGCGTGGCGCGCCTCGACGAGCGCAAACGACGCAGATCCAGGGCGCACAAGTTTCGCGCCCGCGCTCGCCACCGCGAGCGGCCTAGTGTTCCACGGCGGCTCGAGTTTTTCAGCGCTGCGCGTGCACGATGCCGAGATTGGTGCGCGCATCGCCACGTTCGAACTGCCCGCCGGCCTCCACGCCGGCCCGATCTCGTACAAGCTGCGCGCCGGCGGCAAGCAATTCCTCGTCGTCGCACCCGGCGGACACATCGGCGTGGGCTCGCCGCTCGGCGACTACGTCATCGCGTACGCGCTGCCGTGACGGAGATCGCGCAAAGGCCTTGCCCCGCACCGACGAGGCTCGTACTTTCCGCCCCCTTCGAGCGGGCGCGTAGCTCAGTTGGTAGAGCAAGGGACTCTTAATCCCTAGGTCGAAGGTTCGAGCCCTTCCGCGCTCACCAATGAAACCGCACACTTACGGCGCTCTCCCAAACTCCGTTTTCTCCGCTGGCAACCGCATGGCGACCAGCAGGCGGAGGAC
>JANNDT010000550.1:0-7840 GCA_031387905.1 Deltaproteobacteria bacterium | reverse complement strand
ACCGCGCCCTGCGCGTCGGGCTCCACCGCGTATTCGCGCGCCTGATAACCGCGACCGGCGCGCACGAACACGGCGCCGGGGCCGCGCCACTCGGCGTGCGCGCCGAAATCGCGCATCACCGCGAGTGTTAGGTCCACGAACGGGCGCGAGATCACCTCGTCGCCGACGAAGCGCAGCGTGACGTCGCGCTGCGCGTAGGGCGCGGCGAGCAGGATGCCAGAGGCGTACTGGCTCGAAGTGCGGCGCACGTCGAGCAGCGCCTCGCCGCCCACGAGCCGCGAACCGCCCGTGCGCAGCGGGGGGCAGCCGCGCTCGCCTAACACCTCGACGCGCGCGCCGAGCGTGCACAGGGCCTCGGCGAGATCCGCGATCGGGCGCTCGCGCATGCGCTCCGTGCCGTCGAGCACGACGGGTGTGCTCGCGAGCGTCGCCGCGGAGGTGAGGAAGCGCGCGGTCGTGCCGGACGCGCGCACGTCGATCTTGGTGGCGACGGGCACTAGGTGCCCATCGACGCCATGTACGAGCCAGTCGTCACCGGCGCCGGATCGCTCCATGCGGACACCGAGGTTCACCAGCCCCTCGCGCATCGCGTCGGTGTCGTCGCTCGGGGTCACGTTGCGCACGAGGCTCGTGCCGCGCGCGAGCGCCGCGGCGAGCTGCGCGCGGTTCGCGAGGCTGCGCGAACCGGGTGGGCGCACGACAGCCGAGAGCGGCCCGCGCGGGCGAATCGGCAGCGGGTCGGGCAGCTCGGCGGCGGGCATGGCGTCCCAATCTAAGAGAAGCGCGTGAGCGGGGTCAGACCCGGCGGCGACGATTCTCAGGAGTCTCGCCGCAGCCGGGTTGCGGGCCTCCGTGCATCCGGCAAGACTGCGACGCTTTTGCCGGGCCGGGCGCAGCGGAAAGCGCCCCAAGGCTGGCCGGGCTCTCCCGGCCCCTCGAGTTGGCGCTTGCGCCGACGGTCTGCGCTGAGGAGAGATGCGCGTGCCGAAAGTGGTAGTGAGCGACGCACTGGCGAGCCAAGGCCTCGAGATCCTCGAGCGCGCGCCGGGTCTCACGGTCGTGAACGTGCCCGGCATCTCGCCGGGCGAACTCGGCGGCGTGCTCGCCGACGCCGACGGTCTCGTGGTGCGCAGCGGCACCAAGGTGACGGCGGAGGTAATCGCCGCGGCGCCCAATCTCAAGGTGATCGGCCGCGCCGGCATTGGCGTCGACAACGTCGACGTCGCGGCGGCCACGCAGCGCGGCATCGTGGTCGTGAACACGCCCGAGGGCAACAACGTCACGACCGCCGAGCACGCCATCGCGCTGCTCGTTTCGCTCGCGCGCCACATCCCGCAGGCGACGGCCTCGATGAAGGCCGGCAAGTGGGAGAAGACCAAGTTCCAGGGCATGGAGCTTTTCAACCGCACGCTCGGCGTGGTGGGGCTCGGCAACATCGGCCGCATCGTGGCCGAGCGCGCGCGCGGCCTCGGCATGCGCGTGATCGCCTACGACCCATTCATCTCGCCGGAAGTCGCGCAGCAGATCGACGTCGAGCTGGTGACGCTCGACGACTTGATCGCACGCGCCGACGCGATCACGATCCACGTCCCGAAGACCAAGGACACGACCAAGCTCATTAACAAGGAGCGGCTCGCGAAAATGAAGCGCGGCGTGCTGCTGGTGAACGCGGCGCGCGGCGGGATCGTCGACGAGGCGGCGTTGCTCGAAGCGCTGAACTCCGGGCAAGTGGGCGCCGCGGCGCTCGACGTCTTCGAGCACGAGCCGACGCCGAAAGACCACCCGCTCGTGATGCACGAGAACGTGATCTGCACGCCGCACCTCGGGGCTTCTACCGAGCAGGCGCAGATCAACGTGTCGATCGCGGTGGCCGAGCAGGTGCGCGATTTCCTGGTGAGCGGCGAAGTGCGCAACGCCGTCAACATGCCGTCGATTTCGCCGGAGTTGCTCGTCCAAGTGCGGCCGTACCTCGCGCTCGGCGAGAAGCTCGGGCGCTTTCAGGGCCAGCTGCGGCCGGGCGCAATCGAGGAGATCGAGATCGAGTACGCCGGCGACGTCGCCAACCTACGCGTCTCGGCGATCACGATCGCGGTGCTGAAGGGCGTGCTCGAATCGGTGACCGACCGCGTGAACATGGTGAACGCGCCGGTGATCGCGCGCGAGCGCGGCATTCGCGTGGTGGAGACGAAGTCCTCGCGCCCGCTCGATTTCGCGAGCACCATCACCACGCGCGTGCGAGGCAACGTGCAGCGACTGATTACGGGAGCGCTCTTCCACGGCAGCCAGCCGCGCATCGTGCGCATCGACGATTTCATGCTCGAGGCGATTCCCGAGGGCCCGACCATCCTGATCCATAATCACGACCGCCCCGGCGTGGTTGGCGCTGTCGGACTTCTGCTCGGCGAGTGCGGCATCAACATCTCGCGCATGCAGCTTGCGCTCGTCCGCGAGCGCGGGGAAGCGGCGATGATCGTGAACGTCGATCAGAGCCCCGAGGAGAAAGTGATGGAGCGTCTGCGCAGCCTGCCGAACATGATCACGGTGCAGCTCGTGGACCTCGGCCGATGACCGCGCTGATCGCGGTCGGCGCCCAGTGGGGCGACGAAGGGAAAGGCAAGATCGTCGATTGGCTGGCGGTCGGGGCGGATATCGTCGTGCGCTTCCACGGCGGCAACAACGCGGGCCACACGCTGATCGTCGACGGCAAGAAGACGGTGCTGCACCTGGTGCCGTCGGGGGTTTTGCAGCCGGGCACCGTGAATCACATCGGCCCAGGCGTGGTGGTCGATCCGCGCGTGCTGGTCGACGAGATCGAGAAGGTTCGCGCGCAGGGGGCGCTCCGGGACCCCGCGCGGCTGCGCGTTTCGGGGCGCGCGCATGTGATTACGCCGTGGGGGGTCTCGCTCGACAAGGCGCGCGAAGAGGCGCGCCGCGAGGGCGCGATCGGCACCACCGGGCGCGGCATCGGGCCCACGTATGAAGACAAAGTCGCGCGCCGCGGCATTCGCGTCGCGGACTTGCTCGATGCGCCGTCGCTGCGCGCGGCGGTAGATCGGCTCGCGCGCGAAAAGAACTTCGAGCTGAAGGAACTGCACGGCTGGCCGGAGATCTCGGCCGACACGGTCTACGAGGAGCTCTTCGCGCTCGGCAAAGAACTCGCGCCCTACGTCGATCACACCGGCAAGCTGCTCGAACGCGCGATCCGCGAGAACAAGAAGGTGTTGTTCGAAGGCGCGCAGGGCACCTTCCTCGACATCGACCACGGCACGTACCCGTTCGTTACGTCCTCGAACTGCGTGGCGGGCGCGGTCTGCACCGGCGCGGGCATCGGGCCGACGCGCATCGACCACGTGCTGGGCATTACGAAGGCCTACACGACGCGCGTCGGCGGCGGCCCGTTCCCGACCGAGGACCATGGCCCGGGCGGGACGTGGCTCGGCGAGAAGGGCCAGGAGGTCGGCGCCACCACGGGCAGGAAGCGCCGCTGCGGCTGGCTCGACACGGTGGTGTTACGCGAAGCGGCGATCGTCAATGGGTTTGGCTCGCTCGCCGTGAACAAGCTCGACATTCTTTCGGGGCTCGCCGAGATCCCGCTGGCGACCGCTTGGCGCATCGACGGAAAACTCACGCACGACTTCCCGATGACGCTCGACGAAGTGAGCCGCGCGGAGGCAATCTACGAAACGTTCCCCGGCTGGAGCGAGCCACTCAGCGACATGCGTCAGTACGCAGAGTTGCCTGGCAATGCGCGGCGCTACCTAGAGCGCATCGAAGCGCTGGTCGAGGTGCCGATCGACGTGATCTCGATCGGGCCGGGGCGCGACCAGACGATCGCGCGCCGCGATCCGTTCTCCCACCACCGCGCCTGAGGCGCGCGAGTAGGCGCCTCTCGCAACCTAATTCTTGGCTGGCGCCCTCACGACGCGTTTCAGCAGCGGAAGCGCCCCGATTGCAGCCGTCGCTTTAGGGGCGGCCTCTCGAGCCGTTGCGACTGCCGGGCTGGCCGGCGGCAACGGGATCGTTCTCTGCTTGTGCTCGCGAATCAGCCGCTCATAGGCGCCGCCAATTAGGCGCGCGAGCGCGGCCAGCGCCGCGTCCGCGGTGGCGCCGAGCGCGCCGTGTTGCGCCTGCGCGACCAGCAAGTTCACCACGCGCTCGCCGATCTGGATCGGGTAGACCGCGAGCTGCGTGTGCTCTCCCGAGCGCAGCGCCTTCGCGAGTAGCTTGTCGAGCGCCGTGCTGGGATTCGTGCGCACTTGCTGGCGATTCGCGACGCACGCGGCGAGCGCGTTGTCGGCCGCGAGCGGGATCACCGTCGCGTCGACCTCGAGCGGTTTTCCGCCGCGCAGCGCCCCGAGCCCAGCCGCGACTCCGTCTCGAATTACAAACAGCGCCGCGGCTTCGGCAAAGCGCGAAGCGAGTTCGACGCTCGCGTCGATCACGCAGCTGCGGTCGGGAGACTCAGCGAGGACGCCTTCCAACGCGGCGATCGACGCCTGCGGCAGAGTCGGCGCGCGGCGATCCAAGAGGATCGGCTCGTCGTCGTCGATCTCGAGTGCGGGCTCTTTCGCGGCTGCCGGCGCGCTGGCTTTCGCGGTCGGCGCGGCAAGGGCCGCTACCGCCGGAGTCCGCGCGGAAACGGGCGCTGCGGGAGCGACCGGGGCGGGGACGGCGATCGGCTCGGCGACGCGGAAGAAAGCGTCGCTTTGCGACAACTCGACATCCGCGGCCAGCGGCCCGATCTCGAGCTCCGGGATCACTCTCGCGCGCTCGTCTTCGATGCTCTTGCGCTGCGCAGCGCGCAAGCGCCGGGCGAGCGCGCGGGCACCCTCATCGAGCAGCGTCTTGAAGCGGCTCGACGGCGCGATCGAGTAGACGCGCTGCATCAACTGCACGAAGCGGAACTCCGCGAGTACGTAGGGCGCGATCAAGCAGCCGCTCGCGAAGGCGAGCTCGTCGAGCACCGCGTCGTCGCGCGGGTCGAGCAGGCCGACGTGGAGCGTGCGCTTCTCGAATTGCAGAGGGAACGCGCGATGCCGTTTTACGAGATCGATGTGCAGTGCGGCACGCGCCGCCGCATCGGGCTTCGCCAGCCACGCCGTCGGGATCTCGGGCAAGCCGAGGTGGCGAGCCAGCGCCGTGTCGAGTTGCTCGGGCGACAGCAAGCCGAGTTCGATCATCGCCGTACCCAGGCGTCCGCCGTAAAGCACGCTGGCCTGCGACGCTTCCTCGAGTTCCGACAGTGAGGCGTAGTCGTTCTGCAGCAAGAACTGCGTGAAGCTCGAGAACGCCATGCTTTGCCTCGTGCGGTGGCCGCGCAGAGAGGGCCATCTCGAGAACATCGACCGGGCAGGCTCCGAGCTTTTGCCATGAACGCGCGCCGGGGCGTCGAAAGTCGGTCGACACTCCGTGGCGCCAGTGGTAATTCCCCGCGCCGTGGGCCGTTAGCTCAATTGGTAGAGCAGCGGGCTTTTAACCCGTTGGTTCCGGGTTCGAGTCCCGGGCGGCCCACCAAGTCCGCGCACTTACAGCGCTGCCATTTCGTCGGTGTGCCTCGGTGTGCCGGCACACCTTCTCACCCGCGTTTTAAGTCCTCGATTCACCCTCGCTTCCGCTGCCAGCGCGCGTAGTGCCGCCGGCAGGTGCCCACCGAGTTCCCGAGCTGACTCGCGATGTAGTCGGGGCCCCAGCCGAACTGACGGAGTTGCAAGGCAAGCTGCGCCAGAGGTCGAGCAGCGTGAAGCGGTTCAGCGACCCCATGATTCGTTGATCGGATCCATCACATTCACCTATTCCTCGAAGCCGCCCAACAGCTGGAATCTCCGCACGGAGCGGATAGGACTCCGGCCCAACAGCGAGTTCGACGAGAATTGAGGAGCCCACTTGGACGCTCGCCTCTTTTTCACCGTCTTCGCGAGTGTCTTCGTCGCCGAGCTCGGCGACAAGACACAGCTCGCGACGCTGCTCTACGCCTCCGACCGCGCGCACCCGAAGCTGACGGTATTCGCGGCCTCAGCGAGCGCGCTGGTGCTCGCCTCGGGGATCGGCGTGCTCGCGGGCGGCGTCGTCTCGGAGTGGGTGAGCCCGCGTACTCTGCGCTGGGTCGCGGGCGGCGGCTTCATCGCCGTGGGCCTCTGGGTGTTATTGGCGCGCGGCGAGTGAGCCGGCCACGGGTGCCGGGTGCGACTCGTTCCGATGGTTCTTCTTAGTCTTCTACCGCAGCGTCGAGGAGAGTTGTTGGGGTCGGCTGCTGAACGGATCGAAAAAACAAGCGGGCTTCCCGGTGTCTGCGAACGACCGTTATGACAAGCTCCGGCCGTCTCCGGCGGTCCCGCACGCGCCGGGAGGGAAGGAAGCGCACAATGGCCGGCACGGATCGACCTCGGCGAGAGCCCGCGCATCCTTTCGAACCTGACGGGCGTCGCCGACCCAGGCCGCGGCATGTCGGTCCCGCTGTTCAAGCCGCTCCCATGACGACGGCAGCGCGTGTGTGCGACGCGCGGAGTCGCGCGTGAGCGGAGGCGCCGCAGTCGAGCTCGCCGGCGTCCATCGCACCTTTCGCTCCGACCGCGAGGGTGAGGTGCAGGCGCTCGCGGGCATCGACCTCGCCGTCGAGGCGAGTTCGTTCGTGGCGCTGCTCGGACCCTCCGGTTGCGGCAAGTCGACGCTGCTGCGCGTGATCGCTGGCCTCGACCTCCCCGACCGAGGCGAAGTGCGGCGCAGCGAGCCGCATGCGCGCATCGCGATGGTGTTCCAAGACGCGAATCTGCTGCCGTGGCGCGACGTGCGCGCGAACGCGGAGCTTCCGCTCGAGCTACTCGGGCAACCCGCGGCCGAGCGCCGCGCCGCGGCCGAGGAGGCACTCGCGCGCGTCGGCCTCGCCGACGCGATGCGCCGCTATCCCGCCGAGCTCTCGGGCGGGATGCGCATGCGCGCCTCGCTGGCGCGTGCGCTCGTGACGCAGCCGCGACTGCTCCTGCTCGACGAACCGTTCGCGGCGCTCGACGAGCTGACGCGGATGGCCCTCGACGACGAGCTGCGCCGGCTCTGGCGCGAGTCGGGGCTGACCGTCGTGTTCGTGACGCACTCGATCGCGGAGGCGGCCTACCTCGCGCAGCGCGTGGTCGTGCTCTCGCGCCGCCCGGCGCGCATCGTGCTCGATCGCGCCGTCGCGCTGCCCGAAGCCCGCGACGCCGCGTTGCGCGCGGAGCCGGCCTTCGCGCGCGAGACGGGCGTGTTATTGGATGCGCTTCGCCACGGGAGCGAGCCGTCGTGAATCAGAACACGCTCGAACGCGTTGCCCCGCCTGTCTTCACGTTCGTCGTGGGCGTCGCGCTCGCCGAGCTGCTGATCCGCGGGCTCGACGTCTCGCCGCTGATCCTGCCGCGGCCGAGCGCGGTGTGGGCTGCTGCGATCGGCGAATCGGGCTCGCTGCTCCCGGCGCTCGCGTCGACCGCGCGCGCCGTGCTCGCGGGCCTGCTGCTCTCGAGCACGGTCGGCGTCGCGGCGGCCGTCGGCCTCGCGGCGTCGCCGTGGGTCCAGCGCGCGTTCTACCCCTACGCGATCTTCTTCCAGATCGTGCCCATCGTCGCGATCGCGCCATTGCTGGTGATTTGGTTCGGCTACGGACCCCGCGCCGTGGTCGCCGCGGCCGCGGTCGTATCGGTCTTCCCCGTCATCGCCAACACGCTGGTGGGTCTGCTCTCCGTGGACGCGAACCTCGTCGATCTCTTCCGGCTGTACGGCGCGAGCGGCTTCGACACGCTTTGGAAGCTGCGCTTGCCGTGGGCGCTGCCGTTCCTGCTGACGGGACTGCGCATCGCTGCGGGCCTCGCGGTGA
>JANNDT010000418.1:0-3890 GCA_031387905.1 Deltaproteobacteria bacterium | reverse complement strand
GCCTGACGGGCGGCGCTTCGGTCGTGCGGAGGGAACGATGATTCGGCGTAGGGCTCTCCGCTCCTTCGGGCTGTTTACGCTGCTGCTCGGCTCGTGCGGTGCCGAGGTCGCGCCCGCGGTGCGTGGCGATGTGGGCGTTGCGCCGTTCGCGGTGAACGCGGGCGAAGGTGAGACGCTGCCCGATGTCGCAAACCCGCTCGCGCAAAAGCTCGGTGGGCTCGGCGTTGGCGCCGTGGTTCCACCGACGGCGATCGGCGCCACCGCGGTTTCGCCGCGCAGCGCCGAACGCGCAGCGCTGCGCGAGCGCACAGGCGCCCGCACGCTGGTGATCGGCAGTGCGACGCGCATCGGCGACCAGCTCTCACTCGACGCGCGCGTGCTCGATCTGGACAGCGGTCTCGAACTCGGCACGCCGCTGGTGGAGCGGGCGAGCGGCGAGGCGGATCTGCCGCGCGCGATCGATGCGCTCGCGGCGCGCGTGGCGGGCCGAATCCTCGAGCCGCCGCCGGCCTCGCCCGCGCCCGACGCGGACAAGAAGAAAAAGAAGCCGCGCCGCGTCGGCGAGCCGCGCGACCCGATTGAGATCCAAGCCGACACGCTCGATGCGCAGGCCGTCACCGGCGGGCGGCGGCTCTCGTTCTCGGGCCACGTGAACGCAGTGCAGGGCGAGATCAGCTTGCATTGCGAACGGCTCGAGGCGTTCTACCCGAGCGGCGCGAGCGAGCCGGACAAGCTCGTTGCCAAGGGCAACATCCGCGTGGAGCAGCGCGACCGCACGGCTTCCTGCGACGAGGCCGTGTTCTACCGCTCCGAAGACAAGCTGGTTTGCACGGGCAAACCGGCCGAGCTCACCGAGAAGTGCAATCGCGCCGAGGCGGAGCGCATCACGTTCTATCTCGAGAGCGAGAGAGTCGAGATGGTGCGCGGCAAAGTACTCGGCCGCGATTGCTCGGACGCCGCGGACGCCACGCCGTGAAGGGCGAGGCGATCACCGCGCGCGGGCTCGTCAAGCAGTACGGCGAGCGCACGGTCGTCGATGGCCTCGACATCGAGGTGTGGCCGGGCGAGATCGTCGGCCTGCTCGGCCCGAACGGCGCCGGCAAGACCACCACGTTCAACATGATCGTCGGCGCCACCCGCCCCACGCACGGCAGTGTGTTCCTCGGCGAGCGCGAGATCACCGAGCTGCCGATGTTTCGCCGCGCGCGCCTCGGCGTCGTCTACTTGCCGCAGGAAACCTCGGTGTTCCGCAAGCTCTCGGTCGCGGACAACCTGAACGCGATCCTCGAGACGATCGAGCCGAGCGCGGCGAAGCGGAAGGAGCGTCGCGAGGCGCTCTTGTCTGAGTTCGGGCTCACCGAAAAGGCTAGGCAGCGGGCTGATTCGCTCTCCGGCGGCGAGCGGCGGCGCGTCGAGATCGCTCGGGCCTTGGTGCTGTCGCCGAAGTTCTTGCTGCTCGACGAGCCGTTCACCGGGATCGACCCGATCACGACCGATGAGATCCAGAAGATCATCAACGGGCTGAAGCAAAAGGGGATCGGCATCGTGATTACGGAACACAAGGTGCGCGAGACGCTGTCTTCGTGCGATCGCGCCTACGTGATCAAGGACGGGCGCATCCTGCGGCACGGCTCGCCGACCGAGATCGCGAACGACCCGCTGGTTCGCGAGATCTACCTGGGCGAGAAGTTCCAACTCGATTAAGCGCCGAAGGACGGACGGGCACAGTTCAATGGCAATCGAGCTCAGACAACAGCTGAAGCTGTCGCAGTCGCTGGTGATGACGCCGCAACTGCAGCAGGCGATCAAGCTGCTGCAGCTCTCCCAGCTCGAGCTGGTGGCGAACGTGCAGGCTGAGCTCGAGCAGAACCCGGTGCTCGAAGAGCTGACGGAAGGCGACGAGGAGCCGATTCGGGACAACGTCGCGGAAGCCGCCTCGGACTACGCGGCGGAGCAGACCACGGAGATCGAGGCGCCGGCTCAAGAGGGCGCCACGCAGGCCGCGGCGGACAAGCTCGCCGACATCGATTGGCAGAGCTACGCGGAGGCGTATCCGCAAACGAGTTATGGCGGCAGCGGAGGCGGCGACGAGGACCGCCCCAGCTTCGAAGCCACCGCGACCAAGCGCGAGACGCTGCACGACCACCTGACGTGGCAGCTGCAGCTCTCGTCGCTCGCACCGGACGATCAGGTCGCCGCCAGCTGGGTGATCGGCAACATCGACGACAACGGTTTCTTGCAGTCGACGATCGAGGAGATTGCGCGCCAGGCTGGCTTGCCGGAGCCGCTGGTCGAGGCCGCCCTCGCGCGGATTCAGCGCCTCGACCCGGCCGGCATCGCAGCGCGCGACCTGCGCGAGAGCTTGTTATTGCAACTCGACGCCCTGCACATCAAGGATCCGCTGGTGCGCGCGCTGGTCTCGGAGCACCTCGAGCAGCTCCAGAAGCGCGAGTTCAAGGGCCTCGTGCGCGACACCGGCGCGACGATCGAGGCCATCGCCGCAGCCGCGCATGTGATCGGGAACCTCGAGCCGCGCCCCGGCCGCGCCTTCGGGGGCGAGGAGCCGATCTACATCGTGCCGGACATTTATGTGCACAAGGTCGGCGACAACTACCACGTCGTGCTCAACGAGGACGGCCTCCCGAAGCTGAAGCTGAACGCGCTCTACCGCGACGTGCTCGCGAAATCTCGCGACGTTGCGAAGGACACGCGCGAGTACGTGCAGGAGCGCGTGCGCGCCGCGATCTGGCTGATCAAGTCGATTCATCAGCGCCAGCGCACGATCTACAAGGTGATGGAGTCGATCGTGCGCTTCCAGCGCGAGTTTTTCGAGAAGGGCATCGCGCACCTGCGGCCGCTGAACCTGCGCGACGTCGCCGACGACATCGGCATGCACGAATCCACGGTCAGCCGCGTCACCACCAACAAGTACTGCCACACGCCCCAGGGCATCTTCGAACTCAAGTACTTCTTCAACTCGAGCATCAATCGCGTCGATGGCGACGCGATCGCGAGCGAGAGCGTGAAGGAACGCATCCGCAAGCTGATCTCGAGCGAGGACGCGCGAAACCCATTCTCGGATCAGCGCATCGCCGAGATCCTGAAGGGCACGAACATCGACATCGCGCGCCGCACCGTCACGAAGTATCGCGAGGCGATGAACATTCTCTCCTCGACTCAGCGCAGACAGGTTGGTTAGGCTGCCGCGCGCTTTCGGCGCCCGCGCTTGGCCCGCTTCTCTCGCGTCGTAGGAACGCCGCATGAAGATCCTCGACATCCTGCTGCGCGACGCCGTCATCGTGGATCTGCGCGCGACGGCGAAACGCGAGGTGCTCGAAGAGATCTGCACGGCAGTCGCGGCGGCGGAGCCGGCGGCGGAGCGCGCGAAGCTGGTCGAGGTGCTCTCCGAGCGCGAGCGCTTGCAGAGCACCGGCATTGGCGAGGGCGTCGCGATTCCGCACGGGAAGATCCCCGGCTTGCCGCGACTGATCGCCGCGTTCGCGAAGAGCAAAGCGGGCGTCGATTTCGACTCGGTCGATGGCCAGAAGACGCATCTGTTCTTCCTGCTCGTGATGCCCGAGCACGCGGGCGGCCAGCATCTGAAGGCGCTGGCGCGCATCTCGCGCTCGCTGCGCGATGCGACTTTCCGGCGCGCTGTAGAAGCCGCCGAGACGCGCGAAGAAGTGCTGCGCGCGATCGAGCTCGAGGACGCGAAGTTCTGACGCGGGCTGGCGAGCCCGCCGTGACATGGACACGGGGGATCGAGACCAGTGCGCAAAAGAACTCGGTCGTCGCGGACGCCCAGCAGAGGCGCTGCAGCGGTCGGCCGCTTGCGGCCGCCGCTGAGCGCCTAATCGATGCAAGTCCACGGCGGCCTCCTGCGGGTCCGC
>JANNDT010000387.1:0-8579 GCA_031387905.1 Deltaproteobacteria bacterium | reverse complement strand
ACGGTCGCCGCGCTGCAGCCGCTCGCGCGCGAACCGATCGCGCGCGGTGTGGCGTGCGGCGCGGCGCATGGGTCGGAGGCGGTGGCCGCGCACGTGCGGCAAGTCGTCGGCGTCGATCTAACGCCGGCGCTTTTGGCAGCGGGCACGAAGCGGCTCGCCGAGCGCGGCGTGCGCAACGTGTCATTGCAGGAAGCCAACGCGGCGCGCCTGCCGTTCGCCGACGCCGCGTTCGACCTCGTGTTTTGTCGCGCGGCGGTGCACCACTTCGCCGAGCCCGCCGCCCAGGTCGCCGAAATGGCGCGCGTATGCCGGCCCGGCGGGCGCGTCGTGTTGCTCGACATGATCGCCCCGAGCGCGGGCGTGCGCGAGAAGTTCGACGCGCTGCACCGCCTGATCGATCCGTCGCACGCGAGTTGCCTGCTCGAGGACGAACTCGCGGCGCTGCTCTCACACGGCGTCGGCACGCGCGCGAGCACGCTGCGCAGCCGCTCCGCGCCGCTCTCATTTGAGATATTCGAGCACCAAAGCGCGACCGCGCGACCGGAGTTGCTGGCGAGCGTTAGGGAAAAGCTGCGGCGGGAGACCTCGAGTGGGGAGGCGACTGGCTTCGAGCCGCTGATCGGAGCAGACGGCGCGCTGCTCGTGCACATCACGTCCGCGGTTGTATCGGCGGTGCGGCCCTGAGATCTCGCCGCAGCGAACTCAGTACTTGAACTCCACGCTCACGTAACCGAACTCGACGTCGCCGGGCAGCACGCGGCCTGCCTCGAGGTGCGAGATGCCGAGTTCCAGCGTCACGCTCTTGTGAAGCGCGAGCGTCGTCACGAGGTCGTATTCGACGCCGACCGTGCGCGCGCCGCCGGAGGGAGAACTCGCGTAGCCGAACGACTTGCTGCTGAAGGCGCCAGTCCCGAAATAGCGCGCGTCGTTTGCATCCATCAGGGAGAAATAGTGAATGAACGCGTTCAGCTGAAGTTTCTCGTGCGGTGAGAGCCGGAGTTGCACGAACAAGTTCTTCAGGTTCTGGAAGGCGAGCTGATCCGCGAAGCCGTAGTACAGGTGATTTGTCGGCAGCAGGTTGAAGAAGGTGTGGTGCTCGCCATCGGTGGGGTCACCGTCGCCCGAGGCGAAGTTGACGCCTGCGCGCAGCCACGGCTTCGCGAACTGTGCGGGCAGCTGGTAGCCGGCCTCGAAGATGCCCGCATAGGCGCTGTGATCGCGGCCGTCATAATCACCGGCTTGCCCTGCGATCCACGCGAGAGCATCGAACTGGCCGGCGCCCAGCGGATATACCCCGAGCCACGAAGCCCCGAACGTGTAGACCTCGACGCTCTTCGCGAGCCCGCCGTTCGCGGGCGTGCGCTCGTCGTCATACGCGATTGCGAACAGCCCGAGTTCCGTGTTCGGAAGCCACTCGCCGCGCTTCACCGTCCAGGCTGCGCCGCCGTAGACGAGGCCATGCTGCGGGTGGTAGCTGGAATCGACATCCCACACGCCAGTTGTTGGGCGCGCCGCGAAGGCGTAGACGAAGTGCCCGCCCGCATCGAACGAGAGCGTGCCGCCGTCGTTCGAGCGCTCACCGTGCGTCCAGCCGACCGTGCCGATCAAGCGCTCGCCGAGGCGCGCGGCTTTCAGGTACTTCCAGTTCGGCTCCGCGTAGCTGACCTCGCCGCCAAGCTTGATGTCCTGGCGGCCGGCGCGCAGCGCGAGCTTCTCGATCGGCCGAAGCTCGATCCATGCTTGGCGCAGGCTCGTGCCGCGCGTGCTCGAGTCGAGACCGCCGGTCGTGTAGTAGTTACGGACCGGTGCCGGCAGGTCGGCGTCGAGGCCGTGCACACTCGTGTCCTGCCCTTCGATGTAGAGCGCGAGCTTGTTGGCGTACGCGTAACGCAGCGAGAACCGCAGACGCGTGCCCGTGAACCAGTCGGTGTCGGGATTCGTCGCTGAGAATGCGTCCCAAGCCTCGCTGCGCACGCGGGCGGAGAAGCCGAGATCGAGGCGATGCGGGCCGTCCTTCCAGTAAAGGGACGGCGACGCGTGAAACCCATCCGGCGCCGGTGCGGGCGCGGGTGCAGCGGGCTGCGCCTGCGCGGCGGCATGTCCCGCAGACAGCAACAGCGCCACCACGAGTGTGCACCCATGCGACCTCACTCTCGGACCTCCACAGGGCGAACTACTTCAAGCCCCGTGCCAGCGCTTGGCCTCGTGTTAGGAGGCATCGGCCCCTGTCAGCGGAACGCCTGCCCCATGGGCTGGCGCGGTTTGCCTCAACGCCCGCGGTACTTCGGCTCGCGCTTCTCCGCGCGCGCCGCCTTGAACTCCGCATAATCCTGCGACGCGAACACCAGCGCCTGTGCGACGGATTCTTCCTGCATCGATTGCTGCGCGAGTGGGTTCGCGATGCGCCGCAGCGTGCGCAGGAACATCGCCACCGTGAACTCAGGCGCCTGCGCGATCGCGCGCGCCACCTCGAGCGCCGTGGCGTCGAGCTCCGCATCGGGCACCACGCGCGAGACCACGCCGTGCCGGAGCGCCTCCTGCGCGTCCAGCACGCGGCCTGTTAGAGCGAGATCTGCCGCGAGCCCGTGCCCTGCCATCTGGAAGAGCCGCGCCGTGCCGCCCGAATCGGGCACCACTCCGTGCGCGATCTCCGGCAACCGCATGCGCGCGCTCTCGCCTGCGATGCGGATGTCGCATAACAAAGCGCGCTCGAAGCTGCCGCCGATCACCCAGCCCTTGAGCGCCGCAATCGAAGGGACAGGCAGCGTGAAGAAGCCCTGCGTGCCCTTGTGCCCACGCTCGATGAACGTGAAGTCGCTGATGTCTTCCGTGCGCACGCCGAGTTGCGAGGTGTCGCGACCCGACGAGAACGACGCGCCCTCGCCGCGCCAGATGACGGCGCGCAGCCCCGGCCTGGTGTGCAACTCCGCGAGGATCGCGAACAGCCGCTGGTCCATCGCGTCGTTCGCAGCGTTGTGCTTATCCGGGCGGTCGTACGAGATGATCGCGATCGGGCCGTCATGAGAGAGACGAACTGCGTCTGCGCCGTCGGGCATGTGGGGCTCCAGCGAGAGGAACGAGCTTATCGCGACTGCACTTCCGTCTCGTAGACTCGGCATCGAGACGGTGGGACCACTAGCCCGGAGAACGCGATGAACTGGGAAGCTATCGGAGCCCTCGGGCAGGTCGTCGGCTCTCTCTTGGTCGCTCTGACGCTGATCTTCCTGGCCATTCAGATTCGTCAGAGCAACCGAAACAACCGAGCCGCGCTCTCGTGGACGATGAATCAGGCGCTCGCAGATCTGAATGGCCGCATCTCGAGCGACGCGGAGCTGGCGGAGATCTGGATTCGAGGATGCAAGGATTCGGGCGCGCTGACTCCCGTCGAGAAAGAGAGATTCGCGATGTACGCATTCGACCGCTTGAATCTCGCGGTGTATGCCGAGAGCTTCGTCAATCGCGATGGCCTGATCGGCGTGCACATCGACTACGTCGAGTGGCTGATCGGCTTCATCGAGAGAGCTCCCGGCCTGCAGGAGTTCTTCGGCTCTGTGGAAGGCGGCTTGCTCGTGCCGTCTTCGTTGTCAGAGAAGATTCGACGCCGCAATCCGGACATGGCGCTGCAAATGAACCTCCACAGCGGCTCGTAGTTCTCTCGACGCACGGGGCTCAGCGCCACGACTCCCGACTGCGAGATACGCAAGTACGTCCCCTACTCAATCTCATCTCCCCTTGAACACCGGCGCGCGCTTCTCCGCGAACGCCTTCACCGCTTCCTCGTAGTCCTCGGTGCCCGCGCCCTGCACCATGCGCTCCGCCTCGCTGTCGAGCACCGACTCGAGCGAATCTGTTATGGCGCGGTTCAGGTTGTCCTTCATGTAGCGCAGCGCGATCGGCGGTCCGGCGGCAAGGCGGCGCGCGTAGTCGAGCGCGGCTTCCGAGAAGCCTGTGTCCGGCAGCACGCGGTTCGCGAGACCTAAGCGTTCGCAGTCCGCGGCGGATAGTCGCTCGCCGAGAAACATCACCTCGCGCGCGCGCGCGGGGCCGACGAGGCGCGTCAGGAACCAGCTCGCGCCGTAATCACCCGAGAGCCCGAGCCGCGCGTAGGAGGTGGTCGCGAACGCGCTCTCCGCCATCACGCGCAGATCGCAGGCCAGCGCGAGCGCGAAGCCCGCGCCCGCAGCGGGGCCCGGCAGCGCGGCGAGCGTCGGCTTCTCTAGCCGGTGCAGTGCGCGCGGAATCTCGTGCTCCCAGCGCAGCTGGCGCTTGCGATCCTCGGGCGACGGCGGCCGCCCTTCGCTCGCCATCCTTTTGGTGTCGCCGCCCGAGCAGAACGCGCCGCCCGAGCCGGTGAGCAGCACGCAGCCGACGTCTGCGTTCACGCCGAGTTCGGGGATTAGGCGGTGCAGGGCGCGCTTCATGTCCATGCTGAGCGCGTTCTTTGCGCCCGGCCGATTCAGCGTGACGACGCCGACGCGCGCCTCGATGCGGCAGAGCACCTCGGGCGTGCCGGTTTCGAGCGTGGTTGCTGCATCCGTCACGGCCATCTCCTCGCGAGAGCGCGCAGTCTACCGAGGTGGGCGTCGCAGCGAGCGGGGCTGCGCGCGGCCCCGCGCCTGCGAAATACTGCGCTCCCCCACACCGGAGCACACGATGGGCCTCCCCGAACCGCCGCCGCTCGGCGCGCACGCGCTTCCCGCTGGTAGTTATGCCGGCCAAACCGTCGTCGTCACCGGCGGCGGCACGGGTCTCGGCAAAGCGATTGCAGTCGAGTTCGCGCGGCTGGGCGCGAACGTCGCGATTCTCTCGCGCGGCGAAGAGCACCGCGCGGCCGGCGTCGCGGCGATCGAGGCCACCGGCGCGCGCGCGCTTGGCGTCGCGTGCGACATCCGCCAGCCAGAGCAAGTTGCCGCGGCGTTCGACCGAGTGGCGCTCGCGCTCTCGCACCCCACGGTGCTCGTGAACAACGCCGCGGGCAACTTCCCAGTGCCCGCGGAGGACCTCAGCCCTAATGGCTGGCGCACCGTCGTCGACATCGTGCTGAACGGCACCTTCTTCTGCTCGCGCGAGTTCGGGCGGCGCCACATCGCAGCGGGCACGAGCGGGGCGGTCATCAATGTCGGCGCTTCATACGCCTGGACCGGCGGCCCCGGCTTCGCGCACTCCGCAGCCGCGAAGGCGGGCGTGAAGAACATGACCGAGACGCTCGCCGTCGAGTGGGGCCCCTACGGCATCCGCGTGAATGGCCTCGTGCCGGGCCTCTTTCCGCACGAAGACGAAACCGCCGACATCAAGAGCACGCCCGGCCGCGGCGACCGCGCGAGCGAAGAGGCGAGCTGCCCGGCCCTCCGAACTGGCCGGCTGCGCGAGCTCGGCTGGGCTGCCACGTTCCTCGGCTCCCCCTACGCGAGCTACATCAGCGGGCACACTCTGGTGGTGGACGGCGCAAACTGGCAGCGCCGCGCGATGCGCCAGCCAGACTTCGTGCCGATCCGGACGCAAATGGGCAAAGGACCCTTCGAACTCAAATGACGCAGCGAGAGCAATTCATCGAGCTCGAGAAAGACGGCCCGATCGCTACGATCGTGCTGAATCGCCCTGATAAGTTGAACGCGTGGAGCTGGGAGAGCGCGCGCCAGATCGCGGCGCGCGCCGACGAGCTGCGTTTCGACAACGACGTGCGCGTCGTGATCGTGCGCGCCGAGGGCCGCGCGTTCTGCGCGGGCGTCGACCTGGGAATGCCCGAGGACCGCATCACCGGCCGCTCGCCAGCGGAGAAAGTCCGTAACTACTACGAGAAGTTCCGCTGGGTTCACGAGCGCTTCAACGTGCTCGCCAACTTGCCGCAGCCGGTGCTGATGGCCGTGCACGGCTACTGCCTCGGCGCTGGCCTCGAGCTCACGATGATGGGCGACATCCGCATCGCCGCCGACGACGCGCAGTTTGCGCTGCCAGAACCCAAGGTGGGCGTCGGCATCGACGCCGGCGGCGACATGCGCCTTGTTACGGAGCTCGGTGCGGGCTGGACGCGCCTGCTCGCGTTCACCGGCCGCCGCATCGACGCGCAGACCGCGCTGCGCATCGGCATCGTCCAGGAAGTGGTGCCGCGCGATCAGTTGCTCCCGCACGTGCGCGCACTCGCCGAGGAGATCGCCGAGAACGCGCCGCTCGCGGTCCAGACCATCAAGCGCACCATCAACAACTGGGCAGAGCGGGGAATGAGCGAAGCGCTGCGCTTCGAAGCTGCGAGCAGCGCGGTGAACTTCGTGAGCGACGACATGCAGCTGGGATACATGGCGTTGGCGGCAAAGGAGATGGCTAAGTTCGTGGGCAATTGAGCCCCGTCGCGCGATTCACTCGCGCGACGAGCGGTCGCTCCGGCTCGCGGCGCGCCAGGCGCCTATGCCCGCGACTGCGAGCCACCCGAACAACGCGAACTCCGCGCAGCGCTGCACGAGGCCGCGCTGCGGCTGAAGGGAAGGCGCGAGCATCCCAGCGAATGCGACGAGCACGACCGCAGCTGCTGCAATCGTGAGCCAGCGCGGCGCGAGCGCCACACCGCGAATGCGCGCCGTGCTCGCGAGTATTAGGCCGATGCCGCCACCGAGATACTCGGCGAGCGCGCCGCTGCTGTGGATCTGCTGCGTCGCCGAGCCGGGGCTCGGGCAGCCGGGATCGCACGGGAAGAACGCAGCGACGATGTAGGCCGCGCCTACGCCTGAGAAGAGGAGCACGCCCGCGCGCCCGCGCCATCCGTCTACCGCGATCGCCGCGAACACGGCGAAGAGCACGACCAGCACGCCGATCGGGAGGAAGCCGCCGAAGTTCACCCATGCGGCATGAGCGGCGCCGCGTTCACCGAGCTCGCTGATGAACTGCGCGCAGGGCTCGTAGCCGGGCCGCGCTGCGCCGCCGAGCACTGGGGTCGCGGGCGCGATGGTGGCCGCAGCGAGAGCGCAGGCCGAGGCGAACTTCGGAGCCATCTCGCGCCGGGACATCTCGGCTCCTTGGCGGTGAGTTTGGCGCGGGTCAGGTGCGCGGTAACTGTGCAGCGACTCGAGCATGCGAGCAGGGTCTCATGATCCGATGAGTTGCGTCACGAGGATTGCGATCTGCGAGGCCGCCGCGCTAGTGCCCCACCATCGCCTTCACCCGCGCATGCGGCACCAGCGTCCCCTCGCGCTTCCTTACCGCCGCGAACGCTTCCTCCGCCGCGCTCACCGCTAGTTGCACGTCGGCCTCGGCCAGCGCCGCGCACACGAAGTTGTTGTGCCACGGGTGCAGATACACGCCGCGCTCGATCATCTCCCCCGCGAACGCGAAGCCGCGCCGGAAATCTGGATCCTCCGCGAACAGGATCTGCGGCATCTGCGGCGGGCCGGTCTGGCGCAGCGCGTAGCCGTGGGCGGCTGCGGCTTTGGCGAGGCCTTCGCGCAGCTGCGCGCCTAATCGCTGGATGCGCTCCAAGTAGTCCGTCTCGCGGATGCGCCGCAGCGTGACGAGCGCGGCGGCCATCGGCGCGGCGGCGAACCAGAACGAGCCTGTGACATAGAGCCGCGACGCGGCGGCGCGCGCGACTTCGCTGCCGAGCAGCGCGCTGAGCGGGTGCCCGTTCGCGAGGCACTTGCCCCAGGCGCTCAGGTCGGGCTCGACGCCGAGGTGGGTCCACGAGCCGGTGCGCGAGAGGCGGAAGCCGCCGCGCACTTCGTCCATGATCAATAATGCCTTGGCGCGGTCGCACACGGCGCGCGCCGCGTGCGCGAACTCGCGCGTGGGCAGCTCCTGGTCGACGAAGCCGTCGTGCTTGAACGGCGAGACGAGCACGCCCGCGAGATCATCTCCGGCCTCGCGCGCGGCGCGCTCGACGCTCGCGAGATCGTTGTACGCAAAAACAATCAGGTGCGCGCGATCCTCGGGCAGCGTGCCGATCGGGTTCGGCGTGCACCACGCGGCGGCGCCGTGATAAGCGCCCTTGGCGACGAGGATCTTGCGCTTCCGCGTGTGGGCGCGCGCGGTGGCGACGGCCATCGAGGTGGCGTCCGTGCCGTTCTTGCAGAAGATCGCCCACTGCGCGTGCGCGACCATCGTCACGAGCTGCTCGGCGAGCTCGACGATCAGCGGGGACGGGCCGGTCATCGCGTCGCCGCGGGCGAGCTGCGCGATGGCGGCGGCGTCGATCTCCGCGTCCGCGTAGCCCAACAAGTTCGGGCCGTAGGCGCACATCAGGTCGAGGTACTCGTTGCCGTCGGCGTCCCACAGCCGTGCGCCTTTCGCGCGCGCGAAGAACTGCGGGAATTCGGCGGGCAAGAGCGCCGTCGATTCGTGGCCGTACATGCCGCCGGGAATGACCGCGGCTGCGCGTTCGCGTAGCGCTGCGTCCACTGCTGTTCGTCTCGTCATGGTTTGCCTCGCTTCGTCGTTCTTTGCTGCGGATCGCAGCGCGCTGCGTGGAGTACGATCGCGCGCGCTGCGACCGGATCTGACACTCGCGCAGCTTACTTTGCGCAGCACACCAGGGGGAAACGCGATGGCGGTGCGATGGCTTCAGTGCACGGTGGCGCCCGGAATCTTCGACACCG
>JANNDT010000377.1:0-15394 GCA_031387905.1 Deltaproteobacteria bacterium | reverse complement strand
CCGTCGAGCGTGATCCAGTCGCCGGCCTTCAGCACCTGCCCGTTCACGCGCACTTCGCGCGACGCCATGTCGATGCGCAGCGCGCCGCAGCCGGCCACGCAGCTCTTGCCCATGCCGCGCGCCACCACTGCCGCGTGCGATGTCATGCCGCCGCGCGCTGTGAGAATGCCTTCCGCGGCGTGCATGCCGTGAATGTCGTCGGGCGAAGTTTCGATGCGCACGAGCACGATCTTCTCGCCGGCCTTGGCGCGCGCTTCCGCTTCGTCGGCGCTCAGCACGATGTGCCCGACCGCGGCGCCCGGCGAAGCGGGCAATCCCTTCGCGATCAGTTCGCGCTCCGCATTCGGATCGAGCGTCGGGTGCAGCAACTTCTCGAGTGAGTCCGGCGCGACCCGCGTGACCGCGGTCTCTTTCGAGATCAACCCTTCCTTCGCCATGTCGACGGCGATCTTCACGGCCGCACGCACGGTGCGTTTGCCCGTGCGCGTCTGCAGCATCCAGAGCTTGCCGCGCTCGATCGTGAACTCGATGTCCTGCATCTCGCGGTAGTGCTTTTCGAGACGCTGCTGAACGCGCAGCAGTTCCTTGTAAGCGCGCGGAAGTTCGCGTTCGAGCGTCGGCGAGTGCTCCGATTCTGCAGTCCGGCTGCCACTGTTGATGGGCTGCGGTGTGCGCGTGCCCGCGACGACATCTTCACCCTGCGCGTTCTTCAGGTACTCGCCGTAGAAGACGCGCTCGCCGGTGGACGGATTGCGCGTGAAGGCGACGCCCGTGGCGCAGTCGTCGCCCATGTTCCCGAAAACCATCGCCTGCACGTTCACGGCGGTGCCCCAGGCTTCGGGGATCGCGTGAATCTCGCGGTATTTCTTCGCGCGTGCGTTCTGCCACGAGCGGAACACGGCGGCGACCGCTCCCCAGAGCTGCGCGTGCGGATCCTGCGGAAACGCGCGCCCGGTCGACTCGCGCACGATCTCGAGGTACTCGCGCACCAAGCGCTGCCAATCTTCGGCGCCCAGCTCCGTGTCCTGAAAGAAGCCGCGCTGCTCCTTCAGAGCTTCGAGCTGCGCCTCGAAACGCTCGCGCGGCACGCCCTCGACGACGTCGCCGTACATCTGGATGAAGCGGCGATAGCTGTCGTAGGCGAAGCGCGCACCGCCTCTCGCAGCGAGGCCCGCGGCGGTGCGGTCGTTGAGGCCGAGGTTCAGGATCGTGTCCAGCATGCCCGGCATCGAGGCGCGCGCGCCCGAGCGCACCGAGACCAGCAGCGGGTTATCAGGGTCGCCGAACTTCTTGTCGACGGCGCGCGCGACTTTTTCCAGCGCCGCTAGCGCGCCCTGCTTCACAGTCTCCGGGAGCTTCCCGCCGGCGGCGTTGAACTGTGCACAGACGGCGGTCGAGATCGTGAAGCCGGGCGGCACGGGCACGCCGAGCCGCGTCATCTCGGCCAGGTTCGCGCCCTTCCCCCCTAACAGGTTCTGCATGTCGCCGCGGCCCTGCGCTTGGCCGTTGCCAAAGCTGTATACGTGCCGAGGTGAAGCTCGCTGCGCGGCTTTGGAGGCGCGCTTCGGTCGCGGCTTGGCCTTCAACGCATGGGTCCTCTGCGCTGGAGGCTGGCGAGTGCGCGCATCGTGCACGGCGGATGCAGCGGGCGCGGCCGCGCCGCGCCACTGATCCGCTTCGCGTGGCGCTGCGATTTCACCGCCAGCCCTCGAGCCGCTCATCGAGATAGCCGCGCAGCGAGTCCAGCGAGATGCGCTCCTGCGCCATCGTGTCGCGCTCGCGTACCGTCACTTTCGCGTCGGTCTCCGAATCGAAGTCGTAAGTCACGCAGAACGGCGTGCCAGCTTCGTCCATGCGCCGATAGCGGCGGCCGATGTTGCCGGCGTCGTCGTGGAAGATGTTCCAGCGCTTCCGCAGGTCCGCCGCGATGCGCTGCGTCTTCTCGCTGAGCTTCTTCGAGAGCGGCAGCACTGCGACTTTGATCGGCGCCACCACGTTCGCCAGCCGCAGCACGGTGCGCGTCTCGCCGTCGGGCAGCTTCTCCTCCGCATAGCCGTTGCAGAGCAGCGCCAGCGCGGTGCGGTCGACACCGACCGAGGTCTCGATCACCGCGGGCGTGAAGCGCTCCTTGGTCTCTTCGATCGTGACCGACATGTCCTTGCCTGAGAACTCGGCGTGCTGCGTGAGATCGAAGCTGCCGCGGTCATGGATGCCCTCGATCTCTTGCCATCCGAACGGGAACAGGAACTCGATGTCGACCGCGGCCTTCGCGTAGTGCGCGAGCGTCGTGTGCGGAATCACGCGCAGCTGGTGATCGCCGAGGCCGAGATCGCGGTGAAAGCGCAGCCGCAGTTCCTTCCAGTGCTCGAACCACTCCGCGCTCGCGCTCGGGTGACAGAAGAACTCCATCTCCGCCTGCTCGAACTCGCGCGAGCGGAAGACGAAGTTGCGCGGGTTGATCTCGTTGCGGAACGCCTTGCCGACCTGCGCGATGCCGAACGGGATTTTCTGGCGGCCGGTTTCGCGCACGCGGCGGAAGTCCGTGAAGATCGAGCCGCACGTCTCGGCGCGCAGATACGCGACGTTCGCAGCGTCCGACGACGCGCCCACGTTGGTGCTCAGCATCAGGTTGAACGCGCGCGCCTCGGTGAAATCGTGCTGCGAAGTGCCCTCGCGCGCGTCGCAGCCGGCGATGCCGTCGAGCTGATCCGCGCGGAAGCGCTTCTTGCACGCGCGGCAATCGACCATCGGGTCGCTGAAGTTCGCGATGTGGCCGGAGGCCTCCCAGGTGCGCGGGTGCGTGATGATCGCGCTGTCGATGCCCTCGACGTCGTCGCGCTCGCGCACCATGCGCTGCCACCAGAACGCCTTCAGGTTGTTCTTCAGCTCGACGCCGAGCGGGCCGTAGTCCCAGAAGCCGTTGATCCCGCCGTAGATCTCGCCGCTCTGAAAGATGAAGCCGCGCCGAGCGCACAGCGAGACGATGTCTTCCATGCGAACGAGCGAGCGTTCAGGCGCGGCAGCGGCCATGCGGGCAACTCAGCTTTGCGAATCGTCGCGAGCCGCCACCCCCGTTGGGCGCGCGAAGCCAGCGATGATTGGGATCACGCGGTACCCCGGAGCGGGCGCAGTTTCTCTTTGGCTTGGGGGGGTGTCAATCGCTCCGAGAGGAAGCTCTCGCTCTTCAGCTCGACGCCGACGTGAAAGCGCAGGAAGCGTCCGATCACGGTGTGCGCCTCGCGCAGCGCCAGCTCGGAGAGCGCGATGCGCCCGCTGTGCGCGAACGGAAAACTGAGGCTCTGCTCGAGCGCGCGCAGCGTGCCCAAATGGATCGGGATGCCTTGCTCGTGCGGCGCAGTGCACGCTTCGCAGATGGGCCCACCCTCTGCGATCCAAAACTGTGCGAGCGGCGCCCGCAGCGGGTTGCCGCAGCGCACGCACAGCGCGAGTTCCGGGCGCAGGCCGACCGCGGCGAGTAGTCGAAGCTCGAGCAGCGTGCGCAGGCGCGGCTCGGGCGCGAGCGTGTCGATCACGCCGAGCGCATCGAGCGCGAAGCGGTAGAGCGCCGCGAGATCCCCGCGACGCCCGTCTTCGGGAGCGAGCCGGTCGAGCAGTTCGAGCAGGTAGCAGCCGAGCGCGAAGCGGCCGGGGTGCTCGCGCAGGCCGTGATAGGCGCGCAGCAGCCGGGCTTGGTCGAGGCGCGCAAGCTGCGCCGGGCCGCGTTTTCGCTCGAGCTGGACCTGAAGTTGATTGAAGAAATCGAGCGTGCCGCCAAAGCGCTTGATGCTCCGGCGCGCGCCCTTGGCGATCGCGGCGATGCGGCCGGTCTCGGGCGTCAGCAGGTGAACGATGCGATCGGACTCGCCGAAATCGACCGAGCGCAGGACGAGCGCTTCAGTCGCGATTTTCTGCATCGGGGCTCGGGGCGGCGGCGGGCGCGGGTTCAGGCGTGGGCTCGTGGGCAGCTTGTGTCGCTCTAGCTTCGGAGAGCGGCGCCGCGACGCGGGGCTCACCGGTAGTGGGTTCGCTCGTGGCGGGCGGCGAAACGGCCGAAGTCGCGAGCGCGGGCGTCGCCTCCACCTCGATTCGCGGCGGAGGCTCCGTAACGCGAGGTGGCGTGACCGTCGCGGCTGCGGCGACCGCGACGGCCTCCGCCTCCACCAACGCCTCCGGCGCCTCACCTTGCAGCGGCTGTGCGGGCAACACCGCGTCGCGCGAACTGATCCGCGCGACCGCGATGCCGCGCGCTGCCGCGAGCGCGCGCACGTAGTCGCGCCGCACCGGCAGCGCGCCTGTGGTTGCGTGCGGCTGCGGCGGCGCGAATGCCCACTCGCGCATACCGAGGCCGATCACCGCGAGCAGCGCGAGCCCTGCGATCGCCGCGAACACGCGCCCGATCCGCGGCGCGCTGACGTTGCGCCCTGCGTCGGGCTCGGCGCGCATGCGCGCGACCGCCTCATCCGGGTTCAGCCCGATCGCT
This sequence comes from Deltaproteobacteria bacterium, assembly GCA_031387905.1. Lineage (GTDB taxonomy): Bacteria > Myxococcota_A > UBA9160 > UBA9160 > UBA6930 > VGRF01. The sequence goes on along the minus strand of JANNDT010000377.1, from coordinate 10,914 downwards.
TCCGCCACCGTGCGCACGAAGCCGCGCGAGAAGCCATCCGGCGTCTGATCGAACGCGCCGGCTTCGAGTCGTTCGAGCGAGCGCCGCGGAATGCGCGTGCGCGCGGCGAGTTCGTCGAGATCGATCCCGCGCAGCATGCGCTGCTCGGCGATGTAACGGCCGATCGGCTCGCGCCCAACACCGGGCGCGTTCGCTCCGCCTACTGCAGGCGCCGCAGGTATTCGACCGATGCCTTGCCCCATTGCCCATCCGGGTTGCGCTCGCTCGCGGCGAGCAAATGGCGAATCGCGCTGCCCTGGTCTCCGAGGGAGACGTAGATCTCCGCCGCGCGATAGTTCGCCTCGGCCTCTCCCTGCGTGCCAGCGCCGTTCTCGATCGCCTTCGCAAAATATGCGAGCGCTTGATCGCGACCGCCTTCTTGCGCAGCCAAAATGCCGAGGTTGAGATAAGCGCGCCAGTACTTCTCGTTGAACTCGGCGGCGAGTTCGAGGCTCTTGCGCGCTTCCGAGAGCTCGCCGAGCTGGAGCTGCGAGTAGCCCTTGTTGGTGAGCGCCATCCAGACGTCCGAGTAGGTCGGATCGTCGATCAGCAACTGCGACTGCGCGATCGCTTCGGGGAAACGTCCGAGCTGGATGTAGACACCCGAAAGCGTGAGCCGCGCTTCTTGGAATTGCGGATCGATCGCGAGCGCTTCGAGCACCTCGTGTTCGGCCTCGGTCAGCATGCTGCGCTGGCGATACGCCTCGCCGAGCGCGAGCCGGATCCACTTGTCATTCGGATTCAGGCCCGCGGCCGCACGCAGCTCGCGGATTGCAAGCGCGAGCTTGCCCTCCCGAAGAAGTGTCGCGCCCTGGCCGTGGTGCATGCGCGCTTGGATCTCGGCGTCTTTCGTCACGACGGGCCGTTTCGCAACGGGCGGCGGCGTCGCACACGCGCCGAGGCACACGACCGCGGCGGCGAGCGAGAACGCGCTGAGTTTCGACATGGCGACGACCCCTTTTTATTAGAACGACGTGAGCAACCTGCGGAGCAGGAGCTTGCGCTCCTCCTCCGGAGAGCGGCGTTTCACCAATTGGACGCGTGCGAGCGGCTGGCGCACCGGCGTCTTGGGTTTCGAACTCGTGTGCGCGGGCGCAGGCGCGTCGCCGGGCGCGCGGAACTTCGAGAGCCGCGCCGGCGTGGGGCGCGCGGGTTGCGCCTGCGGTAATTGCGCAGCTGGTGGCGCCGCGACGGAGAGCGACGCCGGCACCGCTCTCGGCAGTGTCGTCACCCTCGGAGCCGCTTGCGGTGCGGGAGCGCGCGACACTTGCATCGCGGGCCGAGCGGCTGCCTTGGCCGGTTCCTCGATCGCGAGATCCTCGAGCACCAGCTCCGGGGCGCTCCCGCCGCCTAACAGGTCGTGTGCCGCTACGCCGAACTCGTTGTCGTCCGTCGAGAGTTCGCTGGGCGCGTGCGATCCGACCCCGAGCCACGTCCGCCAGGCTTTGCTGGCGTCGCTGCCTGGGCTGACCACGTCGTCTTCGAACAAGAATCCGAGGCTCTCGGCGAAGCTGAGCGCCGCGTCGGCGGCGACGTCGAGATCGTCCGAACTCGTGAGTTCGCCGTCGAAGCTCCAATAGGCGAACTCCCCCGAGCGCTGCGAGCGAACGCCAACTGTCGCGTCCATGCGACCGCGCGAGTCTTTGTGCACCACGATCACGGCGCGGGCCGGGCCGACCGGCAAGTCGGGCGTCGAGAGCACCGGCGCGTTCAGCGATAGGCGCAGCGAGCGGACTCGCTCGCCATCGACTTCGAGGGGGCGCAGGCGGCGCAGGAAGAACATGGAAACCTGTTCGGCGCGCTGGCAAGCAGACTTGAGTCAGCAAGCGGCAGCCCGCGGGCAGAACTCCGCTGGAACAAAGGCGTTTCGGCGCGTCTCCGCAGGCGATCCGCGTCGTCGCTCGATTCCCGCGTCTAGGGCCGGGAATCCTGGGAAGTCCCGATACAATGCGAGTCCACTTTTCGGAGGAGCGCGCCCAGTGGCCGAAAACAAGAAGCCGGTCGAGGAGATCGATCGTGTCGCAGTCCGCTTCGCGGGAGATTCGGGCGACGGCATTCAGCTGACCGGCACGAAGTTCACCGAGGCGACTGCGCTGGCCGGCAACGACCTCTCCACGTTCCCCGATTTCCCGGCTGAAATTCGCGCCCCTGCGGGTTCGCTCGCTGGCGTCTCGGGTTTCCAGATTCACTTCGCCGCGACCGACATCCGCACGCCCGCGGATCAACCCGACGTGCTCGTGGCGCTGAACCCGGCTGCGCTGCGCGCGAACATCGACGACGTGCGCCCGGGCGGCATGGTCATCATCAACAGCGACGCCTTTGTCACCAAGAACATCGAGCGCGCGGGCTACACGGAAGATCCGCTGCCTGCGATTCGCGGGAAATACCGCCTCGTCGAGGTGCCGTTCAGTTCGCTGACGCACAAGGCGCTCGAAGACTTGAAGATGGGCACGCGCGAAGCGGAGCGTTCCAAGAACTTCTTCGGCCTCGGCATGGTGTACTGGCTCTACAACCGGCCGGTCGAGCCGACCCTGCGCTGGCTCGAGACGCGCTTCAAGGGCGAGATCCGCGAGGCGAACATTCGCGCGCTGAAGGCGGGCCTGCACTTTGGCGAGACGACCGAGCTGTTCCCGGTTTCGTTCGCGATTCCGCGCGCGAAGATCCAGCCCGGCACGTATCGAAATATTACGGGCAACACCGCGCTCGCCTACGGAATCATCGCGGCGGGCCAGTGCTTGGATAAGCCGATCTTCCTCGGCGCGTATCCGATCACGCCCGCTAGCGACATCCTCCACGAACTCTCGAACTACCGAAACTTCAACGTGCGCACGTTCCAGGCCGAGGACGAGATCGCGGCGGCCAGCATCGCGATCGGCGCGTCGTATGCGGGCCACCTCGGCGTCTGCACCACCAGCGGGCCCGGCTTCATCCTGAAGCAGGAAGCCATCGGCCTCGCCGTAATGACTGAGCTGCCGGTGCTGATCCTCGACATCCAGCGCGCTGGCCCGTCGACCGGTCTGCCCACCAAGACGGAGCAGGCGGACTTGCTCGCGGCGATGTACGGCCGCAACAGCGAGAGCCCGCTGCCGATCCTGGCGGCCGCGACGCCGAGCGACTGCTTCCACACCGTCATCGAAGCCGCGCAGATCGCGGTGAAGTACATGACGCCGGTGGTGATGCTGTCGGACGGCTACATCGCCAACAGTTCGGAACCGTGGCTGATCCCGGATATCGGGGCGCTGCCGCGCATGAAAGTCGAGCACCGCACGGATCCGGAGGGCTTCTTCCCGTATCTGCGGGACGAAGAAACGCTGGCGCGGCCGTGGGCGATCCCGGGCACGCCGGGCCTCGAGCACCGGATTGGCGGCCTCGAAAAGGAAGAGAAGACGGGCAACGTCTCGTACACGCCGCAAAGCCACGGGCGCATGGGCGCTCTGCGCGCAGAGAAGATTCGGCGCATTGCGAACGACATCCCGCCGATCGAAGTGAATGGCAGCGATCGCGGCGAGTTACTCGTGGTCGGCTGGGGCGGCACGTTCGGCGCGCTCACCACGGCGGTGCACGAGTCGCGCGAAGCGGGGCTCGATGTGTCGAGCATCCACATCCGCCACCTGAACCCGTTCCCACTGAACCTCGGCGACGTGCTCTCGCGCTTCAAGCAAGTGCTGGTGTGCGAACTCAACGGCGGGCAGCTCTGGCGGCTCTTGCGGGCCGAATACCTGGTGCCCGCGCAGAGCCTCGCGAAGGTGACCGGCCAGCCGTTCAAGGTCGGCGAAGTGCGCGCTCGCATCAATCAAATGCTCGAGGGGAAATCCTAATGGCCGCTGCAACGACTCCGCTCTCTCGCAAGGACTTCGTCTCCGATCAAGACATTCGCTGGTGCCCGGGCTGCGGCGATTACTCGATCCTCACGAACGTGCAGAAGGTGATGCCCGAGCTCGGCGTGCCGCGCGAGAACATCGTGTTCGTGTCGGGCATCGGCTGCTCGAGCCGCTTCCCGTATTACATGAACACCTACGGCTTCCACACCATCCACGGGCGCGCGCCGGCCTTCGCGTCGGGCATCAAGTGCGCGCGGCCGGAGCTCTCGGTGTGGGTTGTTACGGGCGACGGCGATGGCCTCTCGATCGGCGGCAATCACTTGCTGCACACCATCCGCCGCAACCTGAACCTGCAAATCCTGCTCTTCAACAACCGCATCTACGGGCTCACCAAGGGCCAATACTCGCCGACCTCGCGGCCCGGCTCGAAGTCGAAATCGTCGCCGCAGGGCGCAATCGACCACCCGGTGGACCCGATCTCGTTCGCGCTCGGCGCGGGTGCGACGTTCGTCGCGCGCACAGTCGACGTCGACGCCGCGCACTCGCAGGAAATGTTGCTGCGCGCTCACCAGCACAAGGGCACCGCGTTCCTCGAGATTCTCCAGAACTGCCCCGTGTACAACGACAACGAGTGGCTCGAAGTCGAGGACCGCAAGACGCGCGCCGAAGCCGGCATGGTGCTCGAGCACGGCAAGCCGCTCGTCTGGGGCCCGAAGGGCAACAAGCGCGGCGTGAAGATTACGGACGGCGTGCCGTCCGTCGTGGCGCTCGCAGAGGGTGAGGATCCGATCGCGAAGGGCATCGCGGTGCACAACGAAAAGCACGAGAGCGCGGCCTACGCTTTCGCGCTTGCGAGCCTCGCGCGGCCCGAGTTCCCGATCCCGCTCGGCGTCTTCCGCGCGGTCGAGAAGAGCACCTACGAGGATGTGCTCGACGCGCAGGTGACTGGCGCCCTCAACAAGCAGGGCCCCGGCGACTTGAAGGCGCTGCTGCACAGCGCGGATACCTGGACGGTGGAAGGCTGAGCGAGCGCCGCTAGCTGCGCTCCAGCGCTCGCCGCGCGGCGCTGAAGGCTCGCTTCGCCTCGCGCGTGAGTTTCGGGTAGCCGAGGCCAAGGCTCTCGAGCGCATCGACGAGCGCTGCCCCAACGATCAGGCGCGCGTACCACTTGTTATCGGCGGGCACGACGTACCACGGCGCTTCCGGCGTCGCGGTGGCGCGGATCGCGTCCTCGAAAGCGTGCTGATACGCGCCCCAACGCCTGCGCAGTCCGACGTCGCCGGCCCGAAACTTCCAGTTCTTGCCGGGCACGTCGATGCGCGCGATCAGGCGCCGCTTCTGTTCCGCCTTCGAGACGTGCAAGAAGAACTTGCGGATCACGATGCCCTGCCGGGTCGCGTAGCGCTCGAAGCCGCGAATGTCCTCGTGCCGTTCCTCCCAGATGCGTTTGGTCACCAGCTGCGGCGGCAGCTTCTGGCGCGCGAGCACCTCGGGGTGCACCCGCGCAACCAGCACTTCCTCGTAGTACGAGCGATTGAAGACGCCGATGCGCCCGCGCTCGGGCAGGCTGCGCATGCAGCGCCACAAGTAGTCGTGATCGAGTTCTTCCTCGGACGGTTTCTTGAACGAGAAGACCTGACAACCCTGCGGATTCACACCGGACAGGACTTCCCGGATCGTCGTGTCCTTGCCCGCGGCGTCCATGCCTTGGATCAGGACGAGCAGGGCCCAGCGGTCCTGCGCGTAGAGCTTGTCTTGCAACTCGGCGAGGATCTCGGTCGCCTGCCGGGTGAGCGCGAGCGCGAGCGGTTCGTCGGCTTCGCTGAGCCGCCCCGTCGCGCGCGGATCGAAATCGCCCAGGCGAAAGCCGCGCGCGCTCTCGATCCGGTATTCGCGCGAAAGCTCTCGCGCGCTCCGCACGTCATCCATCTGCGCCTCCATGCGCGGCCGAAGCCAAACTGAACGAGCGTAGACCGGGCGGCGCGCGCCCAACAATGGCGAAGCGCCGTGCGCTGACGGATTCTCTTGGCGAAACGCCACGGCCATAATCTGCGAGGGAGATCAGCATGAGAGTTCGACGCATCTGGTCAACGGTCTTGGTTGCGATCTTCGCGATCGGAAGCGCGCATGCCGAGCCGAAAGCGAGCGGAGCGAAATCGCACGCCGAGACGCCTCGCTTGTTCGACGCACAAGAGCCGCTCGCGATCGACATCGAGGCCGACTGGCGCAGCGTGCAGCGTGATCGCGACGCGGTCCGCAATACGTACCCAGCGACGCTCTCCTACACCGCTGCGAGCGGAGCGGTGTCGCTGCCGATTGAACTCGAGACGCGCGGGCGGTCGCGCTTGTTGAAGGAGACCTGCACGTTTCCGCCGCTGCTGCTCGGCTTCTCAAAAGAGTCGCGCAAGGGGACCCTCTTTCGGGGCATCGGCGAACTCAAGCTGGTGACACATTGCCAAACCTCGGTCTCCTACGAACAGAACCTGCTGCTCGAGTACCTCGTGTACCGGAGTTATGCGCTGCTGACGGACCACAGCTACCGCGTGCGGCTGCTACATGTGCGTTACTTGGATCCGGGCGAAAAGAAGCCGCGCATCGAACGCTTCGGGTTCGTCATCGAGGACGCCTCGAATCTCGCCAAGCGCCTTCACGGCGAGAGCGTTCGCGAGAGCACGATCGATCCGAGCCAACTCGATGCTGCCGCGGCGAGCCGCGCCGAGATGTTTTTCTACATGATCGGGATGACGGATTTTTCGATGGTCGCGCGGCCTGATGGCCCGTGTTGCCATAACGCGCGCGCACTGCGAGTCGAAGGTGGCGCGCTCATTCCGGTGCCCTTCGACTTCGACCAGACCGGCGTCGTCGATCCCAAGTACGCCCTGCCCGACCCGCGCCTCAAGCTGCGCGGCGTCACGCAGCGGAAATTTCGCGGAGTGTGCCGAGAGCCAGCAATGCACGAGGTTGCGATCGCTCAGCTCCGCGAGAAACGCGCCGAGATGACCGCGTTGTTCGAGGCGCAGGAAGGACTCGCGTCTGTGCGCCGCCAGAAAGCGCTCGCCTACCTCGACGAGTTCTTCCGGTGGGCGAGCGACCCGGCGCGAGTCCGCAAAACGCTTACCGAGGAATGTCGCCAGACTTCGGCGTAGGCAAAGCCGCGCGGGCGGGCTCGGGCCCCACGAGCAGTGCGATGCGCGTCCCATCCAGCGCGATCACTGTGAGCCGCTCGCCTTGGACTTCGAGAGCGAGCGGCGCGCCGCCGGGGTAGAACGGTTCCCCTAACATCCCGGTGTCAATCAAGATCGCGCGGCCTCCGGCGCGCACTCGGATTGCCGCGGGAAGCTGCACCGAGTGCCCAACCACGATCCGCTTCGCGTCGACCGCGGCGAGGATCAGCGGCAACCGCGCCGCGAGTTCCGCGTCGTTCCAGTTCTCGTAACCGCGAAACCAGAGCGGGCCTTCGGAGTTCGCGATCAGCCAACTCGGGAAACGCGCGAGGTCCGGCAGCTTCAGTGCGAGCAAGTCGTCGAGGCTGGCGGTGCTGGGAAGCAATTGCAAACGCACTGCTGTCGCGCGCGCGGCGTCGATCCGCTTGATTTCCGAGCGCACGCGGTTCCGGGTTTCACGCAGGCCGCGCTTCGAGACCGCCTCGATCAGGCCGCCGTGCACGAACACGGTGTCGCCGATCTTCTCGACCGCCGGGCGCTTGCGCAGCCAACTCCCGTACTTGCCGCTCGGGGCGAACGCCGCACGCCGCTCGCGCTGCCCCCCGAACTGCGCGATTGCCGCGAGCGACACGTATCGCCAATCGCCGATCAGGTTCATTACCTCGTGGTTGCCGAGCAGCGCGACAACTCGGCCGCCGTGCTGCTCGGCTTCGCTTTCGAGCGACATCATCAGGTCGAGCACGCGCCGGTCGTCGGGGCCACGATCGACTAGGTCGCCGAGCTGAACGAACGTCGCCTTGCCACCGCTCCAGTGTGCGTCCGCATCGATCAGCGCTGCCGCTCGCAGCAACTCGACGAGTGGTTGATACGCGCCGTGGACATCGCCCACCGCGACGATGCGCTCGGCCTCGCGCTCGCTCGCTGCTCCCGCAGCGGCGAGCAGGGCTATCACGACACAGATACCTAGCGCGAGGCGCTTCACCCGAGCGCGCCGATCAAGAGCGCGCTCGCGACGCTCGCCACCACCGTTACGAGCAACGCGGTGTAGGAAGCGCGCAGTAGCCGGTACTTCTGCGTCAGCACGCTGCCGAGCACGTGAATGTCGCGGCCCATCTGGTCGAACAACAACACCGGCTGCTCCATTAGGTCGTGCAGGCCCTCGACGAACTCGCTCGGGCTGAGGCTCGCGAAGTGGCCGAAGAACAGCACGTTCGCGCGACCCGCGCGGACGTCAGAGAGATCTACCTTCGCGCTCGAAACGCGCGGTCGCGCCGACAAGATCGCGCACACCAGCGAGACTGCGCAGCCAGTTAGCAGGATCACCACAGGCAGCGCCGCGCGGAACTCCCCCGCCTCGAGCCGCGGCACCACGAGCCCGAGTGAGACGCTCGTCAGTAAGCCGTTGATGCCCACCATGATGTTGGCCTTGTTATCGGCGATGGCGGTCAGCTCGTAGTGATTTCGGTAGAGCACTTTGAAGAGCGTCTCGACCGCGCGGCCGGAGCCGAACTCGGGCTTCTTCTTTTTCTTCTTCTCTTTCTCGCCGCCCACCGCGTCGTTCGAAGCCGCCGTGACAGCGGGAGACTCCGACGGACCCGATTCGGGCCCGTCGGCGAGTTCGCTAGTCGCATCGGCGTCAGTCACACGAGCAGCTTACCGCTAGCCGCGTTCCAGCAACCAACGAAACCCGGACGTCGAGAGGGCGAAAGCCACGCCCTGCTAGAGCACCGCCCGAGCGTGCTGCGCCAGCGTCTCGCCAATCGTCGCGGGCGAGATCGAGACCGCGACGCCGGCGGCGCGCAGCGCGTCCATCTTGTCGGAGGCGCGGCCCTTGCCGCCCGCAATAATGGCTCCGGCGTGGCCCATGCGTTTTCCGGCGGGCGCGTTTTGGCCGGCGATGAAGGCCGCGACGGGTTTCTTCATGTGCGCCTTGATGAACGCAGCGGCGGTCTCTTCCGCGGAGCCGCCGATCTCGCCGATCATCACGATCGCTCGCGTTTCCGGGTCGGCCTCGAAGAGCGCGAGCGCGTCGACGAAGTTGGTGCCGATCACGGGATCGCCGCCGATGCCGAGGCAAGTGCTCTGGCCGATGCCGAGCCGCGAGAGCTGGTCGACGGCTTCATAGGTGAGCGTGCCGGAGCGCGAGACGACGCCGACCGGGCCGGGCCGCGTGATCTTCGCGGGCATGATGCCGATGCGACATTGATTAGGAACGACCACGCCCGGGCAGTTCGGCCCGACCAGGCGCGTGCGCTTGCCGCGCATCGCCCGCTTGGCTCGCGCCATGTCGATGGCGGGGATGCCTTCCGTGATGCAAGCGACGAGGTCGAGGTCCGCATCGGCGGCCTCGAGAATCGCGTCGGCGGCGCCCGGCGGCGGCACGAAGATCACGGACGCGTTGGCGCCGGTCTTCTCTCTCGCCTCGAGCACGGTGTCGAAGATCGGAATGCCGTCGATCACGCTGCCGCCCTTCCCGGGGTGGACTCCCCCAACAACCTGCGTGCCGTATTCGACCGAGAGTTTGGCGTGGAACTGACCCATCTTGCCCATGCCCTGGACGATCAGCCGCGTGTGCTTGCCCGCGAGAATCGCCATGGCTAGTTGCTCCCCTTGACCGCGGCCACGGCGCGCTCGGCGGCTTCTTTCAGCGTCTCGGCGGGCGTGATGTCGAGGCCCGACTCGCTGAGGATCTTGCGGCCTTCCTCGGCGTTCGTGCCTTGCAGGCGCACCACCAGCGGCACTTTCACAGCGAGTTCCTGCGCAGCCGCCACCACGCCATCGGCAATTAGATCGCAGCGCACGATGCCGCCGAAAATGTTGACGAGAATCGCCTTCACGTTCTCGTCGCGCAGGATCAGCTTGAACGCTTCCTTCACCTTCTCCTTGTCGGCCCCGCCGCCGGCGTCGAGGAAGTTCGCGGGGTGGCCGCCGTTCACCGTAATGGCATCGAGCGTCGCCATCGCGAGGCCAGCGCCGTTCACCATGCAGCCGATGTCGCCATCGAGGCCGACATAGGCGAGGTCGATCTCTTTGGCTGCGCGCTCGCGCGGGTCCTCTTCTTCGGGATCGCGCAGCGCGGCGATATCCGGGTGCCGGTAGAGCGCGCTGTCATCGAAGCCGAGCTTGCCGTCGAGCGCGAAAAGATCTCCTGATTTCGTCACGACGAGCGGGTTGATCTCGATCAGCGACGCGTCCTTCTCGAGGTAGAGCCGGAACAATGCGCCCAGAAACTCCTCGAGCTTCTTGGTCTGCGGCGCGTCGAGTTGGAGCGCTCTCGCGACCTTGCGGCATTGATAAGGCTGGAGGCCTACCAGCGGGTCGATGGGCTCGGTGTGGATCTTCTCCGGAGTCTTCTCGGCGACTTCCTCGATGTTCATGCCGCCTTCGGTCGAAGCAATTATGGCGAAGCTCTCTGTCGCGCGATCGAGCGTGAGCGCGAGGTAGAGCTCGCGCGCGATGTCGCTGCCGGCCTCGATGTAGACGCTGCGCACGAGCTTGCCCTGCGGGCCAGTCTGGTGCGTGACGAGCGTCATCCCGAGGATCTGGCTCGCCAGCTGCTTCGCCTCCGCGGGCGACTTCGCCAGCTTCACGCCGCCGCCCTTGCCGCGGCCGCCTGCGTGAATCTGCGCTTTGACGACCACCACCGGCGTCGCGATGCGCTTCGCCGCGTCTTCGGCTTCCGCGGGCGTGGTCGCGAGCTCGCCGGCCGGCACCGCGACGCCGAACTGACGGAATAATGCCTTGGCTTGGTACTCGTGAACGTTCACAGCTTGATCTCCGCGACGAGCTTCTTCACATGCTCGACGGATGCATCGAACTGCTTGCGCTCGTCGGCGTTCAGCTGCACCTCGAGCACGCGCTCGACGCCGCCCGCGCCGAGCACGCAGGGC
>JANNDT010000352.1:0-5755 GCA_031387905.1 Deltaproteobacteria bacterium | reverse complement strand
CTACCTCTATGCCGAAGCCGATGGCCTCGTGTTCATGGACACGACCAACTTCGAGCAGTTCACGATCCCGATGAAGCAGGTGGGCGACGCCAAGGACTACTTGCAGGAGAACGCCGAAGTATCGGTGATTCTCTACGACGGTCAGCCGATCAACATCGAGATCGCGTCGTTCGTGATCGCGAAAGTCGTGCGAACCGACCCAGGCATCAAGGGCGACACTGCCTCCGGCGCCACCAAGCCCGCCACGATCGAAACGGGCGCCACCGTGCTCGTGCCGCTCTTCATCAAAGAAGGCGACAAGATCCGCGTCGACACGCGCATCGGCGAGTACGTCGAGCGCGTGCAAGCCTGACGCCGAAGTGCGCGGCGATCAGCTCTCACGCCAGTGGAAGCTGATCCAACTGCTCGCGAAGGCGCATTACGGCGTCGGGCTCGCAGCGCTCGCGAGCGAACTCGCGTGCACGCGCCGCACGGTCTACCGCGATCTCGACGCGCTGATGTTCGCGGGCTTCCCGATCACCAGCGAGAAGCGCGACGGGCGCGTCTTCTACTGCGTGATCGAGGGCTTCCGGCTCGGCGATACGCCCTTCACGCCCGATGAGTTGCTCGCGCTCGGCTTCAGCGAGGACTTGTTGCGGAGCCTCGAAGGCACCGTTTTCCACGACTCGATCCAGAGCGCGCTCGCGAAAATCCGCGCGAGCCTCGGGCCCGAGCTGGCGGACTTTTTGGCGCGGCTGCGCGAATCGTTCCGCGTGCTGCCGGGCCCGCACAAGAACTACGCCGATTTCGCGGACGTGATCCGCACGCTGAACGAAGCCGTGCTCGAGCACCGCACCGTGCGCATGAAGTACACGACCGCGCGCACCGGCGAGACGCGCGCGCGCGATTTCGATCCGTATCGCGTCTGGTACCGGAGCGGCGGGCTCTACACGATCGGCCACGACCATCAGTCCGGCGAGCTGCGCACGTTCGCGGTGGATCGCATCAAGTCGCCGGAACTCACGAAAGTGCGCTTCAAGATCCCTGATGACTTCGATTTCGAGGCGCGCTCGGCTTCGGCATTCGGCGTGGTGGTCGAGCCGCCCGAGCGCGTGCGGATTCGCTTCGGTGCGCGCCGCGCGTTCTACGTGCGCGAGCACGACTGGCATCCCTCGCAGAAGATCGAGCGGCTGGCAGACGGCGGTATCGAACTGGCGATGGACGTCGGGCCGGGCGATGAACTCGCGAGCTGGGTGCTTTCGTTCGGCGCGGACGCTGAGGTGCTCGAGCCGGCGGCGTTGCGGGCGCAGGTGATGAAAGCGCTCGCTGACGCGCGGGCGCGCTATGTGGATGTGCCCGCGAGAAGGAAGCGATGAGCGACGATCGCGCGCTCGATCCCGTGTGCGGCATGCGCGTCGCGCGCGACGGCCCGCTGCACTGGACTCATCAGGGCACGCTCTATCACTTCTGCAATCCGCGCTGCCTCGCGCGCTTTCAGGCGACGCCGGAGCGATACCTAACGCCGGCCGCGTTGGCGCCGGCGGAAGCTGCCGGCCCTGATGAGCGTGAGTACACCTGCCCGATGCATCCGGAGGTCCGCTCGATCGGGCCGGCTGCCTGCCCGATCTGCGGCATGGCGCTCGAGCCGCGCGAGATCGGCGCGGAGCCCGCGGACAACGCGGAGCTGCGCGACATGCAGCGCCGCTTTCGGGTGAGCGCGGCACTCACGCTCCCCGCATTCGCCCTCTCGATGGGCGAGATGCTTCCGGGCTGGCCGGTGCCGCACACGTTCCCATCGGCTTGGCTACAGGCCGCGCTCGCGCTGCCCGTGGTCGCGTGGGGCGGCGCGCCGTTTTTCGCGCGCGCTTGGACTTCGCTGCGACCGCTGCGCCCGAACATGTTCACGCTGATCGCGATCGGCACGGGCGCCGCCACGCTCGCGAGCCTCGCCGCGCTGCTCGCGCCCGGCGCGTTCCCTGCCTCGCTACGCGACGCGCACGGTCGCCTGCCGGTCTATTTCGAGGCCGCCGCCGTAATCATCACGCTCGTGCTGCTCGGCCAGGTGCTCGAGCTGCGCGCGCGCGAGCGCACCGGCGACGCGATTCGCGCGTTGTTACGGCTCGCGCCGAAGACTGCGCGGCGCGTGACGGACGCCGGCGACGAGGACGTGCCGCTCGAGCATGTCGCGCCCGGGAATCGCCTCCGTGTGCGGCCGGGCGAGACTGTCCCGGTAGACGGCAGCGTGCTCTCCGGCGGGAGCGCAGTAGACGAATCGATGCTCACGGGCGAGCCGATGCCGGTGGCGAAGGAGCCCGGCGCGGCCGTAACAGGCGGCACGCTGAACGGCACGGGCACGTTCGTGATGCGCGCCGACGCGGTCGGCAGCGAGACCCTGCTCGCGCGCATTGTCGCGCTCGTGGCGGAGGCGCAGCGCTCGCGCGCGCCGAGCCAGCGGCTCGCGGATGCCGTCGCCGCGTGGTTCGTGCCCGCGGTGGTGCTCGCGGCGCTGCTCACGTTCGCGGCCTGGAGCGCGTTCGGCCCGGAGCCGCGCTTCGCACACGCGCTGATCGCGGCGGTCTCGGTGCTGATCATCGCCTGCCCCTGCGCGCTCGGGCTCGCGACGCCGATGTCGATCATGGTCGCCAGCGGCCGCGGCGCACGCGCCGGCGTGCTGTTCCGGGACGCCGAGGCGCTCGAAACGCTCGCGCAAGTGACCACGCTCCTCGTCGACAAAACCGGCACGCTCACGGAGGGCAAGCCCGCGCTCGTGTCCGTGCTCGCAGCGGACGGCGTGCGCGAGACAGACTTGTTGCGGGTCGCCGCTGCACTCGAACGCGGCAGCGAGCACCCGCTGGCGGCGGCCGTGCTCGCAGGCGCCGCAGCGCGCGGCATCGAGGCGCCCGCAGTGCAGGCCTTCGAGGCGCGCACGGGTCTGGGCGTGCGCGCGAGCGTTGCCGAGCGCGACTGCGCGCTTGGCAACGCCGCGCTGATGCGCGAGCTCGGCATCGACGTTGCACCGCTGCGCGCGCGCGCCGAGGAGCTGCGGCGCTCCGGGCAAACCGTGATGTTCGCCGCGCGCGGCGGCGCGCTGTTAGGCGCTCTCGGCGTCGCCGACCCGATCAAGCCAAGCGCCGCCGAAGCCGTCGCCGCGCTGCAAGCCGACGGCCTGAGACTCGTACTCGTGTCCGGCGATCAGCGCGCCACCGCCGAGTATGTCGCGAAGCAGCTCGGCATCGCGGAAGTCGTCGCCGAGGTTCTCCCGCAGCAAAAACTCGAAGTGGTGCGCGAGCGCCAGCGCCGCGGCGGGCTCGTCGCGATGGCGGGCGACGGCGTGAACGACGCGCCCGCGCTGGCCGCCGCGAACGTCGGCATCGCCATGGGCACCGGCGCCGACGCCGCGCTGCGCAGCGCCGGCGTCACGCTCCTGCGCGGCGACCTGCGCGCCCTGGTGCGCGCGAGGCACCTGTCGCGCGCCACGCGCCGTAACATCCGCCAGAACCTGTTCTTCGCCTTCGCCTACAACGCACTCGGCATCCCGCTCGCCGCGGGCGCGCTCTACCCAATCACCGGCGCCCTGCTCTCGCCGATGATCGCGGCAGCCGCGATGAGCCTGTCGAGCGTGAGCGTGATCGGGAATGCGCTGCGGTTGCGGCGCGTCGTGCTGTGAGCGCTCAGCGTCACTCCGCGTCGGGCCGGAGCCTTACTTCCTCTGCCAGCGATCCTTCGCCTCGAGCACGCCCCGCACCGCGTCTCCGTCGAGCCACGCACGCGCGGCCGCGTCACCTCTCAGGTACGCGTCCCAAAACGCGGTGCTGATTGCGAGCACGGCCCTGTGATGATTCGGGTTGCGCGGCAGCGCGTCGCCGCCCAGCGCGCGGTCGGTGAACGCGGAGTGCTCGGCCTTGTCGAGCACGAGCTCGTACTTATGACCGGGCGGAAGCGCCGGAAACACGGCGAGGCGCGATGCCGCGGTGGCTTCGCCGATCGGCGCATTGTCGTGGGTGCCGGTCATTAGGAGCCACGGGATCTTCACTTCGCCGAAGGCGTCCTTGGCGGTGCCGCGGCGCGGCTTGCTCGGGCTCATCGCGATCGCGGCCTTGATGCGCGCGTCCACGAAGCGATCTCCCACGAGCGGCGCGCGTTGCCCGCTCACGGCTTGCGTGGTGATCGCGCCGAACGAGTGCCCCGACATGCCGACTCGCGCGAGGTCGAGTCTTCCTGATAACGCGTGTCCGCTGCCCTTCTTGTTCCACGCTTCGAGCGCGTCGAGCACAGCCTCGACATCGCTCGCTCGCTTCAGAAAGTTTCGCGGCGTCGCCGCATCGCGCAGCGCCTGCCTGCGCTTCGCTTGCGGCACGTCCTTCCAAATGGACTCGTCGCTGCCCGGATGCTGCATGAAGACCGCCACGTAGCCGCGCGCGGCCCAGTGCTTTCCGCAATACGCGTTGCCCGCCCGAGAGCCGCCTAGGCCGTGGCTGAAGAGCACGACCGGCGCGGGCGTCGCGAGCTTCGCGGGCAGGTAGACGCGCAGCGGGATCTCGCGCGAGCCGTCCTTGGCGACGAGTTCGAGCGTGCGGCCCGCGGAGTTCGCGGCGAGCGCGAGCGGGTCGTATTGCGCGAGCGCTGGGCGCGCGTCCGCGCACAGAGCGCTCGCGACAAGAAAGGCGAGTGCCACGTGGCCCAGGAGTCGAACGAACATCGCAGGGAACCTCCGCGCGCGAGAGTTGTTGCGATCGGCGCACGCGTCGAGCGCGCGCAATCGGAGTTCGCCGCGCCGGGTGCCGTAGCTCTAGGCCACCAGCGGCAGCAGCCCCGTCGGCGCGCCGCCCCGCGAGTCCACCATCATGCCGACTTTGCGCCAGCCCGCTTCGGTGCGCTCCGTCAGCAGGCCGAGCCGCTGCAAGTTCGGGATCACGGTGTGCATGAAGATGGGGCTGTTGAGATCGGCGTGGTTCGGCAGCGAGGTGAGAATCTGCGTGAACGCGATCGGGTCGATGCCGTACTTGGGCCCAATCACGCGCAGCATGTCGAGCTGCTGATTGGCGTTCAGCGTCTCGAGGATCGCGAACGCCCAGTCTTCCATCTCGTTGCGCTCGGCCTCGGTGGCGTCCTTCACGACGCGGCGCATGGTCAGCACGCCGAACGCGGCGTGGCGCGCTTCATCCTGCTCTACGCGCTTGATCATCTCGGAGACGAACGCGTTGCGGGAGAAGGTGCGCATTAGGTCCATGATGCCGACCGCGGTGCCCTCGAAGAGCGTCTGCATGCCGAGCGTCTTCTTCTGCATGCCCTGCGCTTCGAGCAGCTGATCGAGCAGGTACTTCAGCGTCGCGCCGACCGGGTAGATGCCTTTCATCTTGCGCACGAGGAACTTCGAGAGCACCTCGACGTGGCGCGCCTCGTCGATCACCTGAGAAGCCGCGTACCATTTCTGGTCCATCTTGTCGCAGATGTTCACGAGCTGGCCGCACAGCTGGAGCGCGGCCTGCTCGCCGTGCAGCAGCTGCGAGAGCAGGTAGTTGAGCTCGTCGAACGCGGCTGCCTTTTGAGTGGCTTCGTCCTTGCCCATCAGCTTGGTGGCCTGCGCGAGCAGCGAGCCTTCGGGCGCCAGCACCCAGTCATTAGGCGTCACCGAGATCGACCAGTCGAGGTCGGTCTCCGCGTTCCACTGCGCAGTCTTCCCTTTCTCGTAGAGGCTCCGCAGCTCGGCGACTTCGCTGCCGTACTCCCAGGTCCAGTTGACGGCGATGCCGACGTCTCCGTTCACGTGCGCGCG
>JANNDT010000288.1:0-6045 GCA_031387905.1 Deltaproteobacteria bacterium | reverse complement strand
GCCTGATCCCGCGCCGCTCGAACTTCTTCGTGAACTCGAGCGGCCGTTCGCTGCCCTCTCTCAACCGCGGCAAGCCCTTCAACCCCGCGCATGCGCACCCTGAAGATCTCGCCGCGCTCGGGCTCGCGAGCGGCGACGTCGTGCGCATTCGCTCGCGCCACGACGCAGCGCTCGCCGTGATCGAAGCCGACGACACGCTGCGCCGCGGCGTCGTCGCGATGACGCACGCTTTTGGCGGCAACCCGAACGAACCGGAGAGCCCGCGCACGCTCGGCACACCGCTCGGCCGCTTGTTACGCGACGACGACGAGTACGACCCGATCAGCGGCATCCCGCGCATGGGCGCGCTGCCGGTCGCGATCGAGAAGCTCGACGAGGGGTGAGCTTCGAGCGAGCGGGCGCGTCAACCGCCGAAGAGCTTCCGCTGCCAGCGCGTCGCGGCGTACAGCACCGCGAGGCCGCCGAGTTCGAGCAGTGAACTCACGCGCAGCCCGAGCCACTCGGACGAGATTGCCATATCGATGTGGTGAAACGACGCGGCGCGCACAGCGATGAACGCGAGCAGCGTGCCGGTTCCGAAGACCGCGAGCCGCGCGGGCGGCGAGGTCCGCCGCGTCGCCCAGATCGCGAACGCGGTCGCCCCCAGCGCGACGGCGCCGACCGCGAGCACGAACACGAGCTGCACGCCGCGTCGCCCCTCATACCAGCCGCCGCTGCGCGCGAGCATGCGGGCGACTTCCGTGAGCGCGCTTTGGAGATCGAGCTGCTTGTTGATGCCGAGCGCCGCGAGCAATGGCGCAAGCGCGTACCACAGGCGCCCCTCGCGCCGCACCGCGGGCGTGATGCGGTAGGCGGGCTTGATGCGGCGCGCTGCAGCCAAGCACGCGTAGCCGGTCGCGAAGTACGCGAGCGTCGCGAGCCAACCCGCGGGCGTCGGATCGCCGATGCCCGGCGACCAGCTCCCGATCCAGCCGTCGCCGTGCGCCGCGGTCACGAGCAGCACGAACTCGCTCACGCGCGCCGCCCGATCAAGTCCCAGCGGTTCCCGTACAAGTCCTCGAACACGGCCACCGTGCCGTACGCCTCTTCGCGCGGGCCATTCACGAACGAGACGCCGTGCGCAGTGAGCGCGCGGTGTTCGCGCCAGAAATCGTCGGTGTGCAGGAACAAGAAGACGCGGCCGCCCGTCTGGTTGCCGACCCGCGATTCTTGCTCCGCGTTCGCCGCGCGCGCCAGTAACAAGTCAGCGCCGCCCGGGCCAGGCGGCCGCACTACCACCCAGCGCTTGCCGGGCCCCTGAGGCGTGTCCTCGACAAGCTCGAAGCCGAGCACGCGCGTGTACCACGCGATCGCCTCGTCGTACTCGCGCACCACGAGCGCGAGCTGCGCGAGCTTCAGCAAGTCAGCTCGCGCTGCCAGCGCGGCGCAGGATCACGTCGGCGAGATCCGCGGGCGCGTCTTCCTGCACGAAGTGGCCGGCCCCAGCGATACGGTCGAGCGTCGAGCCGGGTACCAGCGAATGCCAGCGCTCTGCCCAGCTCCAGGGGAAGACATCGTCCGCGTCGCCGAAGACGAAGTGCACTGGCTGCGGGTACCTAATCAGAGCGTCGAAGCAGCGCTGCTGGTCGTTCGCGTTGCCGGCTTCGGGCTCGCCAAAGGGGATGCAGAACGGGAAGCGCCGCGCGCCGGCTTTGCTGGCGGGTTCCATGAACGGTGCGTCGTAAGCGCGCGCGACCGCCGCCACGTCGTGCCCGGGCCGGCGCAGCGAGCCCGCAACGATGCGGCCCGTGGGCATGTCGCCGCCCAACTTGTTGGGGTCGATAGCCGCCGCGCGCCAGCCGCGAATACCCGGCGAGTACTCGAAGCTCGCGTGATGCAGCCACGTATTCGCAATCACCAGGCGCGCAAAGCGCTCTGGCATGTCGACCGCTTGGCGCAGGCCCGTCGGCCCGCCCCAGTCTTGGCAGACGAGCGTGATGCGCCGCAGCGCGAGCGCTTCGATCAGGAAGCGCAGCGTCTCGCAGTGCCGCTCGATCACGTACCACGAGTCGTCGGTGACTTTGTCGCTCTTGCCGAAGCCGATCAGATCCGGCGCGATGCAGCGATGACCGGCCGCGACGAGGCGCGGAATGATCTGGCGGTACAGGTACGACCAAGTCGGTTCGCCGTGCAGCAAAAGCATTACGGGCGCACCGCGTGGGCCTTCGTCCAGGTAGTGAACGCGCAGGCCGCGCCAATCGAGGTAGTGCGGCGCGAAGGCGTAGCCAGGCAGATCGGCGAAGCGGGCGTCGGGCGTGCGAGCGAAGCGGGGCGTCGTCATCGCTTCAGCCGAATGCGCCTTGCTCGCGCAGCGCCGTGATTTCTTCCCAGCTGAAGCCGCGCTCGAGCAGCACTTCTTCGGTGTGTTCGCCGAGTTCGGGCGCCGCGCTGTGCACTTCGTGCGGCGCTCCGCCGAACTCGACCGGGCTGCGCACGATCTCGATGTCGCGGCCCGAGCGGTGCGCGACGCGCGCGATCACGCCTACTTCGCGCGGCAGCGAATCCGCCGCCGACTCCGCGATCGACTGGATCGGCGCCCAGATCAGATCTTCCTTGTCGAAGGCGACGCGCCACACGTCGAATGCGCGCGTCGCGAAGTGCGCGTCGAGCGCCGCGATCAGCGCGCTCGCGTTCTTGCCGCGCGGGCCGATCGAGACCCAGCGCGGGTCGCGCTGCCATTCCGGCTTCTCGATCGCGCGCAGGAACTGCTCCCAATAGCGGTCCGCTTGCAACATCACGAGTTCGAACCAGCGCCCGTCCTGTGAGCGGTAACTGTTCCAGAGCGGGTTCGGCACCTCGCGGCCCTGGCGCCGGTAGCCGCCGCCATGAATTAGGGCGGCCGACAAGTCGAAGCTCATCATCCACATGCCGGCTTGGTAGAGCGACGTGTGGATGTGTTCGCCGCGGCCGCTGCGCTCGCGCTGGAAGAGCGCAGCGGAGACAGCGCCGGCGAGGCCGAAGCCCACCTGCGCGTCGCCCATCGCGGGGCGCTGCGCCGGCGGCGGTTCGTTCGGCTCGCCGAGCGAGGCCTGTGCGCCCGTGCGCGCCCAATAAGCGGCGAAGTCGAAGGCCGCGGTCTCGCGCATCGGGCCGCGCGGGCCATAACCGTTGACTTGCGCGTAGACGAGGCGCGGCAGCTCGGGGCTCAGCGACGCATAGTCGAGACGAGCCCGTTCGAGCGCGGCAGGCCGCCAGTTACTCACGAACACATCGGCGCTCGCCAGAATCCGCAGCAACGCCGCCCGGCCCGCGGGCTTCTGCAAGTCGAGCGCGATGCTGCGCTTGCCGCGGTTGAAGTTCTCCATCCCGAAGTTGATGTCTTTGTCCGAGAGCCCGAGCGCCGAGAGAGCGCGCGCCGGGTCGCCGCCGCGCGGGTTTTCGACCTTGATGACTTCGGCGCCCCAGTCGCCGAGCACGCAGGCCGCCGCCGGGCCCGCCACGAATTGACCGAGCTCGACGACGCGCACTCCGCTGAGCGGGCCTGCCACCTAATTCTCCTTCGCCGCGGGCGCGAGCCCGTACAGCTTCGCCGCATTCTCGCGCATCAGCATGCGCGCCAACTGTTCGGCGCGCGCGCGATCGATCTCGCCGTCGCGGAGCATCTCGGTGAGTGCGAGGCCGAGCCCGCGCCGCGCGGTCCGAGCCGAGACCCACGCGAACTCTTCCCAGCCGGCGGCGGGCGTCATGGCGAAAGTGTCCGTACCGAACAGCACTTTCTCCGGCGCGAGCGAGAGCCAGCTCCGTAGAACCTGTGCGAGCCCGTGCGGCGGCAGCGTGAACGTCAAGCCCGAGATGTCCGCATACAGATTTGGCTTGGCCATGAGCAACGCTCCGACGGCGTCGGTCCACGGCCACCCGCCGTGCACGAGCAGGAATTGCGTCCCCCGCAGCGAGGGATCATTGAGAACCGACTCGAATTGCCAGGGGTCCCATCGCGAGCCCTGATAATACGGGCCGGCGCCGATTCCGAGCGCATGCAGATGCACCGCCATCCCGAGGCGGCCGGCCTCGCGCGCGACGTAATAGAACAAGAAATCCTGCAGCCGCCGGTATTCGTCCGCAGGCGGCTCGCCGCCACTCACGAATCGCGCGTACACCTTTGCGGCGTCGGCCTCGCCGACGGCTGCGAACGCGAGCGGGCGGATGTAGTTGGCTTCGAACTTCACCGCGACCGCGCCTTGCCCGCGCAAGCGTTCGAGCGTCGGCGTGATGACGCGGCGGAGATAACCCGCGAGGTCGCGCGGCAATGCAGCTACGCCGGCCTCCTCTCGATAGCGGCGGAGCAAGTGCTCGGCGCCCGTGACGCTGACGCTCGTGTCGGGGCTCTCGCGGTGAAGCGCGCCGTTGTCGAGTGGAAAGAGGAACGCGTCGGCGAACGGCACGAACGCGAAGCGCGGTGACGAGAGGCAGCGCCCCAGCGCAATCCGATTCGCCAGCATCGTCTCGATCCCGATGCGATCGAGCACCCAGTTTGCGTAGGCATCGCCGTGCTCGCGTTGCGCGCTTTGCTTCGCAGCCAGCGCCGCCGCCTCGTCCGCATCGGGGGGCAGCCCGTACAGCGCGTGCCAAGCCTCACGCACGAACGCGCCTTGTGGATCGAGGCCCGGCGGGAGAGTTGACGGCGCAAAGCCTTCGACAGGGATCTGATCGGCTTCAGCGTCCGGCGGCTCGCCGTCCGCGACGCAGCGATTCGGATGCGCATGATTGTCGATGGCGGGAATCGCGTTGATCAAGCGTTCGAGTTCAGGATCGACGGACTGCGAAAACGCTGCCGCAGCGAAAAGCCAGCTCGCTCCAACAACGAGGAGCACTTTCGGTCCCACCTTCAGTTCTCCCGGCGCATGGCCTGCGACGCCATCAGCGGCCCTTGAACACGGGCGTGCGCTTTTCGACGAACGCCCTCATCGCCTCGCGCGTGTCCTCGGTGCCGCCCGTGACGGTCTGCGCCATCGCCTCCCAGTGCAGCGCTTCGCTCATGCTCATCGAGAGGCCGCTCGTGATCATGCGCTTGGTCATCTGCAAGGCGACCGGCGGGCCGGCGGCGAGTCTCGCGGCCCACTCGCCCACGAACTTGTCGAGCTCGGCATCGGGCACGACGCGGTTCACAATGCCGATGCGCTCGGCCTCGCGCGCGCTCACGATCTCGGCGAGCAGCGCCAGCTCCTTGGCCTTGTGAATCCCAACAAGTCGCGGCAGCAGCCACGAACCGCCGAGATCGATCGAGAGCCCGCGCTGCGCGAAAATTTCCGAGAAGCGCGCGCTCTCGCCCGCCACGATCAGGTCGCAGCCAAGCGCGATGTTGAGGCCCGCGCCGACTGCCACGCCGTTCACCTTCGCGATGCACGGCTTCGGGATCTGGTGCAGCGCCAGCCCGACCCCGCCGTAGTGATGCATCTTGTCGAGCTGGTGGCGCGGGTCCTGGCTGCCCGCTGTTAGGTCCGCACCGCCGCAGAACGCGCCGCCGGCGCCGGTCAGCACCATCACGCGGTCGGTCGGGCTGGCCGCCACCTCGCGAAAGGTCGCGAGCAGCTCGTCCCACATCGGGCCGTTGATGGCGTTCTTCTTCTCGGGACGGTTCAGCGTGACGGTGACGATGCCGTCCTCGCTGCGTTCGACGATGAGCGTTTCGAGTCTCATTGCGGGGCTCCTGTGCAGGCGTGGCATGATGGCACGAATCGTTCGGAGGTTCTCGATGGCCAGCTTTCACCGCAGCGAAGTCGAAGCCGCCTGGCAGCGTTTCGTCGCCGCCGGCGATTCCGGCGACTGGAATGCGTGGGCCGACCTGCATAGCCCGGACGGCGTCTGGGTCGAACACCACCTCGGCACGTTCCGCGGACGCGACGCGATTCGCGCGGCGATCGTGAAGGTGATGAAGCCGGTGCCGATGATGACCTTCCCCGTCGCGTGGCACGCTACCTCCGGCAACCGCGTCGTCTATTACCCGTGGCAGGTGATGCCCGATCCGCAGGGCGGCAGCGAGGAGTACCGCTTCGGCTGCGTGACGAT
>JANNDT010000231.1:0-22390 GCA_031387905.1 Deltaproteobacteria bacterium | reverse complement strand
CGGCGCTCCGCCGCGCGCAGCGAGCCGCAGGCGAGCGGAGTCAACGCGCTAGCGAGCGGGCGCGCAGCGTCCGCCCACCGGCGCTCCGCCGCGCGCAGCGAGCCGCAGGCGAGCGGAGATCGAACAGTGGCCTCTGCATTCGCCCGCCTCGCCGTGTGCATTCCCGCGACGCCCCCGAAGCAGATCAACCCGCGTTCAAGCCCGCGCGCTTCGCGGTCGATTCAGTCTGAATGCGTCGGAAGATCGCACTCTTGGCGCTCGCGCTCGCGGTGACTGCGCTGTTCCTTGTGCCCGCCGAGATCCGCGTCTGGCTGGATGGCAGCGGCGTCATGCACGCCACCAACGAGCCTGGCAAAGCGCCCGCCACCGCGCGCGGCCCTGGCGAGGTGCGCGAACTCTGGGGCAATGAGCGCTTCGGCCCGCCGCTCGCGCCGGAGCCGGGCGCGTCGAGTTCCGAGTCCGACCGCGCCTACCGTGCGCTGCGCGAGGCGCTCGTCGACTTGCGGCGCGGCGACACGCCGCTCGCGGTCGCGCGCCTGCACGATGTGCTGCGGCACGACGCGAGCCGACCCGAGGCGCACTTCTACCTCGCGCTGATCGAGGGACGCCGCGGGCACCTCGACGCCGCCGAGGCGCACCTGCGCGCGTTTCTCTCGGTCGCGGGCGATGGCTACGACGACTGGCGCGCCTCGGCCGTGCGCCGGCTCGCGCAACTCGACGACGAACGCCGCCTAATGAGTTCGCCCGCGGCGGCTGAGCTGCGCCTGGTCGCGCTCGCGCACCCGAACTTCGCGATCCAGGCCGACGCGGCGCTGCTCGAGGCGGGCGGCGCCGAGTTCGCGGGCACCGTCGCGCGGCTGCTCGACGATTCGCGCGCGCACGTGGGCGGCGCGCTCGGCGTCACCCCGGCGGAGCCGCTCGGCGTCGTGCTCTACGGCCGCGCCAATTACATGCGCGCCAACGCTCACCGCTTCTCGTTCCAAACGGTCGGCTTCTTCGACGGCCGCATTCACGTCGTCTCCGCCGCACATCCGGGCGGCGAGCTGCGCGGCTTGCTCGTGCACGAATACACCCACGCGATCTTTCACGAGCAGACGGGTGGCGACCGGCCTTACTGGTTGAACGAGGGCCTCGCGGAACTGCTCGAGCGCAGCGCGCTGCGCAGGCCGCCGCTCTCGCGCGGTGAGGAAGTGCAGCTGCGCGCGGCGATGGCCGCGGGCGAATGGTTACCGCTGCGCCGCACCGCGCCGAGCTTCAGCGGCCTGTCCGACCCGGAGGCGCGGCTCGCGTACGCGATCGCCACCGCAGCCGCCGACTGGCTCGTCCGCCATACCCGCGCCGAAGCGCGCGGAGAGTTGTTACGCGCACTCGGCCGCGGCGTCGATTTCGATGCCGCGCTGCGCCAGGCCGCGGGCGTCGATACCGAAGCGCTCGACGCGGCGGTCCAACACGAACTGATGGGCGGCCGCCCGCCGACGCCGGTGACGGACGCGGGCTGAGCCCCGGCGCTAGCGCGCCCCGGCTTCGTCCATTAGGCGCGACGCCTCCAGGATCACTTCGGTCACAGAGGCCTCGAAGGTCGTCTCCGGGGCCGGGCTACCCGGCGTGAACTCGAAGCGGCCCGCTTCGATCTGCGCGAGCTCGATGGCGGCATCGAGGCCGCGCGCCTTCTGCGTTTCGGCGTGCACGATGCGGTTGTTCGCCAGCCAGAGCGCACACTCGCCGTCAGCGCTCTCCACCACCAGGCAGCCGCTCTGTCCGCCCATCTCGAGCATCTGCAGCACGGCGAACAACGGGATCTTCGCGACATCGCCGCGCAGCGCGGAGGGTGCCGGGGCGCTCACGGGCGCGAAGGAAATCACGGTGCGGTCGCTCGCGACGGATTCGCGACCCGCGAACTCGGCATCGACGCGGCAGAAGGTGACGCTCGCGCCTCCGACCTCGATGCGGTCGCCGGGCTCGAGGGCGCGTTCGCCCTCGATCTTGGCGCCGTTCACGAGCGTGCCGTTGGTGCTGCCGAGGTCGCGTACGACGACGGCGTCACCGCGCCAGATCACCGCTGCGTGGCGCCGCGACGCTCCCACCCACGACACCCGCAACTCGCACTCGGCGCTGCGGCCGATCACGAACTCGCGCCCCTCTTCGAGGCGGAGCGGGGGCTGCGGGGGCATGAACAGCATCGGGGCGTCGCCGGCCATGCAGGCGGTTTCGGCGAGAACTGGCTGCGGCTTGATCGCACCCTACGGCTTTGCGCGCGTGCGGCTAACGCTCGATGCGCACCGAGTCGCCCACCAGCAATCCGATGCGCTGAACCGCGCCCGCGCGCAGCTCGAGAACCACATCACAGGGCGTGGGCGACTTGTATTGGGGCAGCGGCACGCCTCGCTTCGGGAGCGGAAGCTTGGGCGCCACCCCCACGACCTTGCCGTCGCGAATCCACACGATGTCGATCTCGAAGCGCATGTCTTTCATCCAGAACGCCTGGAAGCCCGCGGTCTCGAACAGGAACAGCATGCCTTGGCCGTCGGGGAGATCCGCGCGGCCCGAGAGCCCACGCGTGCGCAGCGCGGGCGTGTCGACGATCTCGACCCCAACGCGGACGCGCTCGTCGAGCACGACGACCGGGCGGCGCGGCCCGCCCGCGAGCGCGGCGGCGCAGGTCGCGAGTAGCGCGAGCGAGAGCAGCGGGCGGAACAACGCGCGCTTCATCGAATCGAGAACCCGGCGAGGCCTTCGGGCGGTTCCTCGCTCGCGAGCACTTCGCTGACGACCGCCGAGCGCGGGCCGCGGCGGCAGAACGCGACGAGCGCTTCGACGGCGGCGGGGGCGCCCTCGAGCGCGGCCTCGACGCTGCCGTCCGCGAGGTTGCGCACCCAGCCCGCTACGCCGAGGCGTTCGGCCTGCGCGCGTGTCGCCGCGCGAAACGCGACGCCTTGCACGCGGCCGCGCACGAGCACGCGGCGACGGATGCGGCCGGCCGCTACAGGGCTAGTCATCGGTTGGCGCATAATAATCGAAGTCCACCACCTTCTCGCGCAGGTAGTCGCGCAGGTCGTCCACCAGGCCCTTCTCGATTTGGCGGATGCGTTCGCGCGTGAGATTCATCTCGTCGCCGAGTTCTTGCAGCGTCCGTGGTTCGTCGGCGAGCACGCGCGCCTGCATGATGCGCTGCTCGCGCGCCCCGAGCCGCGCGGTGAACGCCTGCACGTGCGAGAGGAACGTGCGCCGCAGGTCCTCGTCCGCGACTTGTTGCTCTGCGCTCGCGCCGGGCGCCGCGATGAAATCGCCGAAGCGCGCGCCGCCCTCTTCGTCGCCGACGGGCGCGTCCATCGAGAGATCGCTGCCTGCGAGCCGCTGCTCCATCGCCTCGACGTCGCCCTCGGTCACGTCGAGGCGCTCGGCGATCAGCTTCGGCGTCGGCTGAAAGCCGAGCCGCGCAAGCTCGCGCTTCTCCTTGTTCAGGCGGAAGAAGAGCTTGCGCTCGGCGCGCGAACTCCCGAGCCGCACCAGCCGGATGTTGTCGATGAGGTATTTCAGGATGTAGGCGCGGATCCAGTACGCGGAGTAGGTCGAGAGCTTCACTTCCTGATAAGGGTCGAAGCGCTGAACGGCCTGCAGCAGACCGAGGTTGCCCTCTTGGATCAGGTCGAGCGTGTTCGCCCAGGCGCGCCGGTATTCCATCGCGATTTTCACGACGAGGCGCAGGTTCGCGAGCGCGAGCCGCCGGCCGGCCTCGGGGTCGTGCGTGTTCACCCAGCGCAGCGCGAGTTCGTGCTCCTCTTCGCGCGAGATCGGCGGGTGGTCGCGCAGCTGCGCCATGTAGCGCGTGAGCGAATCGACGCGGCCCTCGCCGGCCTCCGCGCGTGCAGGCTTCGCGGGCGCGACCGGAACCGGCAGCGCTTTCGCCTCGCGCAAGCTGTCGTCGGGAGACATCGCTCGCACCCTAGCTACCTGCGCGCTCAAAACGAAAACGGGGCCAGGCTCGTTGCCTGACCCCGCCACGTGATTCGCTCGCCTGCGGCCTGCCGCGCGCCGAGCAGCGCTCGGGTTGCGGCACGGCCGGGAGCGCTACTTCTTCAGCGATCGCACGAACGCGATCACGTCATCGACTTCCTTCGCGGAAAGGTGGCCCCACGGCGCCATCGCCATGTTGCCGCCGAACGCGCCGGCGCCCTTGGTGATCACGAGCTTGAGATCGGCGTCCTCACCCGGCTTGCCGTTCTTGTCGGCGTCGAACTTGAATGCGGCGACCGAGAAGTCGCGCGGCGGCGGGTTCAGCGCCTTGCCGGCCGGGCCATCGCCCTTGCCCGCCTGGCCATGGCATGTCCAGCAGGTGCCCCTGCCGGTGTAAACGGCTTTGCCGGCCACGGCGTCGCCCGCGAGAGCCGCGGACGCGATGCCGCTCGAAAGTACGCAGGCGAGGCCAGTCATCAGGAAGCGCTTCATCGGTTGCTTTCTCCTGCCGGGTTCCGCTCGGGTCCGAGTCGGGCGGCGAAATTGGAAACGCCGAACCCCGTGGCCCGGCGCGAAATCGGACGCGCAGGGTACGAGCTTATTCGGTCGCGTCTAGCCGGTTTTGCAGGGATCCGAGCTGCGTGCGAGTTGCTGATTGGCGAGCGCGGAGGCCTACCAGCTGCGCAGCACCTCGACGACGGACCGGACGCCGAAGCCCGTCGCGCCGTAGGGCTGCAGCGCGGTCGTCTTCTCCGTGTCCGCGACCGGCGCGATGTCGAGATGCGCCCAAGGCGTCTCGCCCACGAAGTGCGAAAGCATCGCGGCCGCGGTGATCGTGCCGCCGTCGCGCCCGCCGGTCTGCTTCACGTCCGCGATCTGGCCGCGCATGTGCTCGCGGTGCACGTCCCAAAGCGGCAGCTGCCAGTAGCGCTCGCCGGTCGCTTCGCCGGCGGCGATCACGCGCTTGATCAGGCTTTGATCGTTGCCGAGCACCGCTGCGGCCCACGTGCCGAGCGCGACCGAGCACGCGCCGGTGAGCGTCGCGAGGTCGATCATCGCCGCCGGTTCGTAGGTGGTGCGCGCGTGGTGCAATACGTCGGCGAGCACGAGGCGGCCTTCGGCGTCGGTGTTCGCGATCGCGATGGTCTGGCCTGAGAGCGTGGTGACGATGTCGTCGGGTCGATAGGCGGTGCCGCTCGGCATGTTTTCGACCGCGCCGATCAGGCCGACGACGTGCAGCGGCAGCTTCAAGAGCGCCACTGCGCGCAGTGCGCCGATCACGGCCGCGCCGCCCGACATGTCGTGCTTCATCTTCTCCATGCTCGCCGCGGGCTTCAGCGAGAGGCCGCCCGAGTCGAAGCACACGCCTTTGCCGATCACGCACAGCGTGGGCCGCTTGCGCGCACCCTTCTTGGCGTTCTTCGGTGGAGCGCCGTACTCGAGAACGATTAGGCGCGGCTCGTTGGCGCTGCCCTGCGCGACGGCGAGAATGGCGCCAAAGCCGCGCTTCTCGAGTTCCGCTTTGCCCCAGATCGTCACTCTCAGGCCGACTTCTTTGGCGACGCGTTCCGCTTCGCGCGCGAGCTCTGCGGGCGGCAACTTGTTGGGCGGCTCGTTCGAGAGCCCGCGCGCGATGTTCTGCGACTCGGCCAGCACGACGCCGATCGCCGCGGCGGCGCTGGCTGCGCGCTTTTCCGTCGCGCGCTCGATCACGAGCGCCACGCGCTCGACGGGCTTCCGGTCTTTGCGCGAGGCGTGGTAGCGATCGAAGCGGTAGCTGCCGAGCACGGCGCCTTCGGCGAGCGCCTGGCAAACGGCGGGCGCCTTCAGCTTGCGCGAGGACGGCGCCACGAGTGCGAGCGCCGCGCCCTTGCGCGCGCTCGTCTCGCGCAGCGCAGCGGCGGCGAGATCGCGCAGCGCGCCGAGATCGAGCCTCGTGTCGGCGCCGGTTCCCAGTAACAACACGCGCTTGGCGGAAGCGCCGGCCGGCGCGTGCAGCGTGAGCGCTTCGCCGCGCTTGCCGCGGAAATCGCCGCTGCGAATCGCGTCCGAGATGCGCGCGCCGTAGGCGGTGTCGAGCGCCGCGAGGCTCGCGGGCAGCTTCCACTTCTCCGGATCGAGCTCGGCGAGCGGCAGCGCGAGCACGTCCGCGCTCAGCTTCTCGATCGCCCCGGTCGCAACGGTGATCTGCATCGCAAGTTCTCCTCTGGAAGTGCCGCTCAACATGGGCCGCGCGCGCAAGATGCCCAAGAACTGCCGCGTGTCGCTTGCGAATTGGTTGACGTGCTTTGCTCACCTCCTAAACTCGCGCAACTTTTTTCCGGGCTTCTAGGAGTGATTTCCGCTCGCGATGCCGGGAGACGGTCTGTGGGGGGACGTCTCGCGTGGATCTATTCACGCTCGTTTGGCAGGCGTCTTGGCCTGTGAAAGCCGTAATTGGGCTGCTCGTCGCGGCGTCGGTCCTCTCTTGGGGCGCGATCGCCTTCAAGTTGCGCGAGTTCGGCTCGGCTGAGCGCGATACCGGGGAGTTTCTCGGCGCGTATCACCAAGGCTCGTTCGAGGACACCGAGAAAGCAGCGCGCGACCACCCGAAGAGCCCGCTCTCCGCGGTGATGCTCGCGGGCGTCACGGAGCTGAAGCGCATCGCGCGCTATCGAGGGCGCGCGGAAGAAGGCTTCGACACGAGTCAACTGCGCGCCGTCAACAAGGCGATCAACTGGGCGGGCTCCCAGGAAGCGCTGCGGCTCGAAGGGCGGCTCTCGTTTCTCGCGACGGTCGGCAGCGCGGCGCCTTTCGTCGGCCTGCTGGGCACCGTGATCGGCATCATCAACGCCTTCGTCGAGATCGGCATGACCGGTAGCGCCGGCCTCGAAACGGTCGGCCCGGGTATCGCCGAGGCGTTGATCGCGACCGCGATCGGGCTGTTCGCCGCGATTCCAGCCACGGTCTTCTACAACGTCTTCGTCGCCCGCATGCGCGAACTCACCGCTGCGATCGACTTGTTCACAGTCGAACTGCAAGACGACATCGCGCATCTGTCTGGCACGGGCCGCGGCGCCGGCCCGCGCGCAGTGGAGCGTTGAGCGATGGCGGGCGGAACAATCGGGCGCACGCACCGGCCGCTGAGCGAGATCAACGTGACGCCGCTCGTCGACGTGATGCTGGTGCTGTTGATCATCTTCATGGTGACGGCCCCGATGATGCAGCAGGGCATGGACGTCGATCTGCCCAACACGACGACGCAGAACCTACGCATCAAGGAACCGCCGCTAGTGATCACGATCAAACGCGATGGCTCGATGCATCTGGCCGAGTCGCAGAAGCCATTCGAGTTGACGGAGCTGAAGGAGAAGCTGGGCGCGATTCTCGACGGCGACCCGAACCGGCCGGTTTACCTGCGCGCCGACGAGAAGGTCCCGTACGGTCTGGTTGCGAAGACACTGGCCGCGGCGCGCGCGGCGGGCGTCGAGAAGCTCGCCATGGTGACCGAGCCCGAGTGACGCGGGCGCGCCGATGAGCGAAGGCATCGCCACGCTCGCGCTGGACCGCGAGCGCGAGTGGAGGCGCATGCTCGTGCTTTCCGCGGCGCTGCACGTCGCGCTCGCGCTGATTTTCTTGATTCGTCCGCCACGGCTCGACGAGCCGTCGCCGCTGCCCGCAGTCGTCGCGCTCGTGGACTCGAGCGAGCTCGAGCAGCTCATGGCGCCCGCACGCAAAGTTCCGAAGCCGGCGCCCGAGGTCGTCGAGGCGAAACCGGAGCCGCCGCCCGAACTCGAGAAGATCGTGATCCCGGAGGACAACCAAAGTAAGCCCGAGCCGCGCAAGCCGGAGCGCGTTCGGGAGGCGACGCCCAAGCCGCCGCAGGACGCCCCGCAGATCGATCTCGAGGACCTAATCGCTGACGCGCGCAAGGAGGCTGGCGATGGGCCCGCGCTGACCGCGAAACCGAAGGGACCTCGCGTGGACGGCCCCACCGGGCCCGGCATCATCGATCCCGACCGTGCGCGCTGGCAAGAGAAAGTGCGAGCGCACGTGCGGCGGCGCTGGCAGTTGCAGCCCGGTTTTCGCGGGAAGGGGCTCTCGACCGAAGTGGTCGTGACGCTGTCCGCCAGCGGGCAGATCTTCGGGTTCGAGATTCGTCGCTCGTCCGGAAATCCATGGTTCGATGAGAGCGTGGACAAATATCTGAGCGACGAAACGGGGCTCCCCGCGCCGCCCCGCGGAGACGACTGGTCGATCATTTTCGATGGAGACTTCTAGTGCGACGCGTACTAAAGCTGCTGCCGCTGATCGTTCTCGGGTTTTCCGCGAGCGCGGCGCTCGCCGAAGATCCGTTTCGCGTCGGCGGAGTCGCGGGGCGCGACAAGATCGCCGTGCAGCGCTTCCTCGCGCGCTCGCCCGAAGCGCAGACGCTCGCGAGCGAGCTGCACGCGGGGCTCGGCGGCGGCCTCGAGTTCTCGATGCTCTACGACCTAACACCCGAAGCCGCGTTCATCGATCCCGCCACGAGCCCGTCGCTCACGTCCGCGCCGCCGGTGAAATGCCAGAACTGGAAGCAGATCGGCGCGGACTATCTCGTGCAGGGCATGCTCGAGGTGACGCCCGAGGCGATGCGCGTCACCTACCGCGTGCACGATGTGGTGAAATGCACGGCGAAGATCGTCTCGAAGCAGCGCACGGCGCGGCCCGAGAACGCGCGGCGGCTCGGCAAGTCGATCGCGGACGAGATCGTTGGTGCGCTGACTGGCGTGCCCGGCGTCGCGGACACCGAGATGGCGTACGTGTCGAGCCGCATCGGCTCGAAAGAAGTCTTCGTGATGGACGCGAACGGCGACAATCAGCGCGCCGCCACGCACTGGGGAACGATCAGCACGTTCCCGAGTTGGGATCCCGACGCGTCGGGCCTCGTGCTCACGACTTACCGCTACAAGAATCGCCCCTGGCTGTTCTCGTTGAAACGCGGAGGCCAGCCGTCGGGCCGCTTGTTCACGAGTTCCGCGGATTCGACGCGCTTCTACCGCGGCGTCTACGACCCGAGCGGCACGCGCCTCGCGATCGTCGGCAGCGTGGACGGCGTCTCGGAGATCTTCACGGCGAACACCGGCGGCGGCGGGCTCAAGCGTTTGACGCACGACCGCCACATCGACGTCGGGCCGAGTTGGTCGCCCGACGGCGGGCGGATCGCGTTCGTCTCGGATCGCACGGGAGCGCCGCAGATCTACGTGATGAATGCGGACGGCGGGAACGTCCGCCGGCTTACCTACGACGGCGTCTATAACACCTCGCCCGCCTGGTCTCCCGATGGCGCGTGGATCGCGTTCGAGACGCGCATCAACGGCCAGTTCGACATCTGGAAGATCAAGCCCGAGGGCGGCGCCTCGATTCCGGTGATTTCGCACCCGCGCAGTGACGAGGGCCCCGCATGGTCGCCCGACGCGCGCCTGATCGCCTTCAGCTCGACGCGCTACGGGCGCGCGGACGTTTACGTCACGAACGTGATCGGCGAGACGCCGCGCCGCATCACGGACCGCGGCGACAACACGCATCCCGCGTGGGGCCCGCGCGGACGCAAGTGATTCGACTCGCATGAAATGGGGGGGACGATGACTACGACGAGGATTCTCGACTCTTGGAAGCTGCGCGCCGGGGCGCTCGCGCTCGTGTGCGCGCTGCCGCTCGGCTGCGCGACCGTCGCGGAGACGCGCAAGCTCGAATACGAAGTCAATAAGATGCGCTCGGGCAGCGGGCTGGCGGAGCAGGGCAAGCGCATCGCTGAGTTGTCGGCGGAGCTCGAGTCGCTGCGCGCCGAAGTCGCCGAACTGCGCGGTCGCACCGAGCTTGCAGAGCACAGCGCGCAGCAAGCCGTCAGCGACGCGCACGCCGCGCGCCAGGCTTCGGCCGTGCAACCCGGGCCGGCTCCAGACGCGGGGGATCCAGCTCCGACGGAAGGCCCGGCATCGGAGGAGCTCGCGCTCTATCGCGAGGCCTACGACGCCTGGCGCACAAACGATCACGCAACTTGTGTTGACCGCTTCGGACGCTTCCTGCAATCTTTCCCGTCCTCGAAGTACGCAGACGACGCAGCGTTTTGGCTCGCCGATTGCCACTACCGGCAGGGAGATCTGAAAACCTCGGTGCTGCGCTTCGACGAAGTCGCAACGCGGTACCCGGACAGCGACAAAGCTCCGGAAGCGCTGTTCCGCCAAGGCGAGGCGCTTCTACAGATGGGGCCGCAGTTCTCGAAGGCGGCCCAGAAGGCATTCCAGCGCGTGATCGATAACTACCCGAGCCACAAGCGAGCGCAGGACGCGCGCGAGCGGCTCGCGATCATCGGCGGCTGAGCGAATCCAACGCAACGACGAAGAAAAGGAGAGGCCCGGTGCGGAAGCGGGATCTCGACAAGTTCAAGAAAATTCTGACGCAGCAGCGCGAACAGCTCGTCGGGAACGCAAAGAAGGCCGTGTCGGGCGACATCCATCTCGACCCGGATGATTTTCCGGACGAGATGGACTCGGCGTCCTCGGAGATGACCCACTCCTTCCAGGGCCGCCTGCGCGAACGCGAGCGCGGCTTGCTCGCGAAGATCGTGGCGGCTTTGCAAAAGATCGAGCAGGGCGTCTACGGCGAATGCGAGAGCTGCGGCGAGGAGATCGGCCTGAAGCGCCTCGAAGCGCGGCCGGTCGCCGAGTTGTGCATCGACTGCAAATCCGAGCAAGAGCGGATGGAGCGCCACCAGGCGTAGCGGGCGCTGCGCAGGCTCTTTCGCTTGACTTCGCTCGCTTGCGGCTCGCTGCGCGCTTCGCTTGCGACCGCGCGGAGGTTTGCGTGAGCAAGTCCAGCCTGGTGCTCGGCATCGAGAGCAGCTGCGACGAGATGGCGGCGGCGATCGTGCGCGGCGGGCGCGAGGTGCTGTCGAGCAGCGTGCGCGGGCAGGCGGCGGTGCATGAGCCGTACGGCGGTGTCGTGCCGGAGCTCGCGTCGCGGGATCACCTGCGGGTCGTCTCACAGGTCGTGTGCGCTGCGTTCGCGGAGGCGGGCATCGCGGAGCGCGAACTCACGGGCGTCGCGGTCACGGCGGGGCCGGGGCTGCTCGGTTCCCTGCTCGTCGGCCTCTCGTTCGCGAAGGCTCTCGCGTATCGGCTCGGCATTCCGGTGGTCGGCGTGCATCACTTGGCCGGCCATCTCGCGGCCGCCGAGATCGCAGATGCTGCCCTCGTCGCGCCGTACCTCGGGCTCGTCGTCTCCGGCGGGCACACCGCGCTCTACCGCATCGAGGAAGACGCGGCGCCGGTGGTGCTCGGCGAGACGCGCGACGACGCGGTGGGTGAGGCGTTCGACAAAGTCGCGAAGCTGCTCGGCCTCCCGTATCCCGGCGGACCCGCGCTCGCGAAGCTCGCGGAAGCGGGGAACCCCGCGGCGTTCGCGTTCCCGCGCCCGATGCAGAGCGAGCCGGGCCTCGATTTCTCGTTCAGCGGGCTGAAGACCGCGGTGGCGCTGGCAGCGCAGAAATACCCCGATCGAGGGGCCGACCTCGCGGCCTCGTTCGAAGCTGCCGCCACCGATGTGCTGGTCGCCAAGGCGCGCCGCGCCGCACGCGACGAGGGGCTGGTGCGCGTCGCCGTAGTAGGCGGCGTCGCCGCGAACGCGCGCCTGCGCCGCGAGTTCGCCGCCGCCGCTGCGCGCGACGGCTTCGCGCTCTTTCTGCCCCCGCTCGCACTCTGCACCGACAACGCCGCGATGATCGCCGCCGCTGGCGCCGGCCTGCTCGCGCGCGGGCTCGCGGATTCGCTCGCGCTCTCGGCCTTCTCGCGCGTCGCTCTCCCCGACCGCCCGTGGTCGGAAGCGAAGCCGTGAGCGCATCCGGCGCTCGCGCCTTCCTGGAACGCCACGGCCTGGCCGCGAGCAAGGAGCTTGGCCAGAACTTTCTGTGCGACGACGCGCAGGCCGACAAGCTCGTGCGGCTCGCGGCGGTCGAGCCCGGCGACGGCGAGCTCGAGATCGGCACCGGGCTCGGCATTCTCACGCGGGCGCTCGCGCGGCAAGCGCGCGCGGTCACCACGATCGAGATCGACGCCGGCCTCGTGCGCGCGCTCACCGCGGAGCAGGCGCTGCCCGCGAACGTGCGGCTCGTTCACGCCGACGCGCGCGCTGTCGATCTCCCGGCCGAACTCGCCGCGCTCGGCCCGCGCCCGCGCATCGTCGCGAACCTGCCGTACTCGGTCGCGACGCCGCTGCTGCGTCGCTTCCTCGATCTCGCGCCCGGCCTCGCAGGCTGGTCCGTAATGATTCAGCGCGAGGTGGCGCTGCGGCTCGGCGCTGGGCCGGGCAGCAGTGATTACGGCTCCTTCGCCGTGCTGCATCAGCTCGTCGCCCACGTAAAGCTCGGGCTCGCGCTGCATCCGCAGTGCTTTTATCCTCCGCCGCGAGTCGTTTCGAGCTTCGCGTTGTTCACGCCGCGCGCGGACGCAGCGCTGCGGCCTGGCGAACTCGAAGCCGTCGAGCGGCTGGTGCGCGCGGCCTTTTCGCATCGAAGGAAGACCCTCGTGAACTCGCTCCGCCAACATGGCGCCATCGATCCCGCGCCCGTCGCGGCCTGGCTTGCGCGCAGCGGACTCTCGGAGCGCGCGCGCGCCGAGGCGATCGCGCCCGCGCAGTGGCTCGCGCTCGCCCGCGAGATCGCGCCGTGAGAG
Organism: Deltaproteobacteria bacterium; assembly: GCA_031387905.1. GTDB lineage: Bacteria > Myxococcota_A > UBA9160 > UBA9160 > UBA6930 > VGRF01. Next base: position 9,746 of record JANNDT010000231.1, on the reverse strand, counting down.
GCGATGACCCGCGGCGCGATTTCGCGGCGCCGATCGCAGTCGCGGTCACGCGCACGGGCGGCGAAATCGAGCGCGAGTTCGCGCTGAACCTCTCGCCGCGCGGGCTGTGCGTGCAGCTGCATCACCCGATCGAAGTCGGCGAACACGTGAGCGTCGCGTTCGAGCTACCGCCTGCGGGCCCGAAGATTCGCGCCGAAGGCATGGTGGTTTGGACCGGGCATGCGGGCCAAATCGACAGCGCGACGGATTGCTGGGAGACCGGCGTGCATTTGCTCGATTTGTCGCCGAGCGCGCGCGAGGCGCTGGCGGAGTTCGCGAGCCAACCCACGAACCGGAGACGCTGAGGGAGGGGGGCGCGATGGAGCTGCTCGCTCTGCGCGACGCGCTGGCCGAGCTCGCGCGCGAATGCGGCGTCTCGGTGCGCGTGCTGCGTGCGGGCCCGGACGCAGCCCCCGGGCTCGCGAGCGGGCCTGCGCTAGTGCGCGGCGCGCCGTGGGTGGTGCTCGTCGCGAGCGATCCGGCCGCCTTGCAGATCGCTGCGCTCGCCGCGGGCCTCGTCCGCTTCGCGTCTGCGGCGCTCGATGCGCGCTACTTGCCGCCTGCAGTTCGCGACGCTCTCGATCGGGCTGCCGGGGCGCAAGAATCGCGTTGACATTTTTCGGAGTCGCCGTTTAGGATTCGCGCCGAGCCGAGGGGAACCGCAAGTTGCGGTCTCTATCGAAAGCTCGACGGATACCGGGCAGAGCCCGCACACAAGGACGACGCCACCACTGCCCGAGATCGCTCGCATCCGCGCCGCGGAGCGAGACGGGGGCGGCAAGCTGGCGAGTTCACGGCAGCCAAAGGCCAACGTGTCTTTCGCGCTGCATGCGCTCGACTGAGGCCCCAGATCGAAAGGCGCTCGCAAGTACGCGCAACGCGCGCACGCGCAGCGAGCCGAGAGTGAGCCGAGTCCATCGGGATGGAGGCCTCCTCATGTCGACGATCACGGCCCCTTCGAGCCGCGAACAGCGCGTCACCGCGCGTTCGCTTTCGCTGCGCAAAGGGAAGGGCGAGCCCTTCGCGATGCTGACCGCCTACGACGCCAGCTTCGCCCGCATCTTCGACGACGCCGGCATCGAGGTGCTGCTCGTCGGCGATTCGGTGGGCAACACCGTGCAGGGCCACGAAACCACGCTGCCCGTCACGCTCGACGAGATGCTCTATCACACGCGGCTGGTCGCGCGCGTTGCGCGCCGCGCATTGGTGGTCGGCGACATGCCGTTCGGGAGTTATCAGGTGTCGGCCGAGGACGCCGTGCGCAGCGCAGTGCGCTTCGTGAAAGAAGGCGGCGCCGCGGCGGTGAAGCTCGAAGGCGGTCGCCGCGTGCGCGAGGCGATCGAGCGCATCGTCAGCGCCGAGATTCCCGTAATGGGTCACGTCGGCCTGACGCCGCAGTCGATCCACAAGATGGGCGGCTACCGCGTTCAGGGCCGCGGCGCCGCGCGCGAAGCGGTGCTCGCAGATGCGCTCGCGGTGCAGGAAGCCGGCGCGTTCGCGGTGGTGCTCGAGGGCATGCCCGCGGAGCTCGCGGCGGAGATCACGGAGCAGCTCGCGATTCCGACGATCGGCATCGGCGCAGGCGCCGCGTGCGACGCTCAGGTGCTGGTGCTCCACGACTTGCTCGGGCTCGGCGACTGGACGCCGAGCTTCGCGAAGCAGTACGCGAACCTGGGCCAGCTCGCGTCGCAAGCGGCGCGCGCGTTCGCCGACGACGTGCGGCATCGCAAGTTCCCCGGCCGCGAGCACTCGTACCGATAAGCGGCGGGCAGACGGCGCGATGGAACAGATCACGACGGTGCGCGCTCTCCAAGCGCGCGCGGATCGCGAGCGCGCGGCGGGGCGGCGCATCGCGCTCGTGCCCACGATGGGCGCTCTGCACGCAGGGCACCTGGCGCTCGTGGGCGAGGCGCGCCGGCGCGCCGAGTTCGTGGTCGTCTCGATCTTCGTGAACCCGGCGCAGTTCAACGCCCAAGCCGATCTCGACGCATACCCGCGCACGCTCGAAGCGGATCTCGCCGCCTGCCGCGCGGCCGGCGTCGACGCCGTATTCCTGCCGACTGCCGCTGAGCTGTACCCGCCGAGGTATCAGAGCTGGCTCGATGTGACGGAACTCGCGAAGCCGCTTTGCGGAGCGACGCGGCCGGGCCATTTTCGCGGCGTCGCGACCGTCGTCGCGAAGCTGTTGATCGCCGCGAAGCCGCACGTCGCAGTGTTCGGCGCGAAGGATTATCAGCAGCTCGCGCTGATTCGGCGGCTCGTTCTCGATCTCGGGCTCGATGCCGAAGTTGTTGGGCACGAGACGGTGCGCGAGAGCGACGGCCTCGCGCTCTCGAGCCGCAACGTGCACTTGACGCGCGAGACGCGCTCGCAAGCGCTCGTGCTCTCTCGCGCGCTCGCGGCGGCGCAGGCCTCAATCGACGCGGGCGAGCGACAGCGCGCGGCGATCGAGGCGCTCGTCGCGAGCGGAATCGCGCGCGCGCCGCTCGCGAAGATCGATTATGCCGAGCTGCGCGATCCTGAATCGCTCGCGCCCGCGCCCGAAGCACTCAGCGGCCCCACTTTGCTCGCACTCGCAGTGTTCTTCCCGAAGGCCGGGGGAGACGCCGTGCGTTTGATCGACAACTGCGTGCTGCACGTACCCAAGGAGAACCGGACGTGATTCGAACCATGTTGAAGTCGAAAATTCACCGCGCCACCGTGACCGAAGCCAACCTCGAGTACGAAGGCAGCGTCACGATCGACAGCCTGCTGCTCGAAGCCGCGGACATCCTTCCCTACGAGAGCGTCGAGATTTACGACTGTACGAACGGCAGCCGGCTGCGCACCTACGCGATCCCCGGCGAGCCCGGCTCGGGCGAGATCTGCATCAACGGCGCCGCCGCGCATCTCGTGAAGCCGAACGACGTCGTGATCATCGCGAGCTACGCGCAGGCGGACGACGCCGAGTGCCACGCTTGGCACGCCAAGCGCGTGTTCGTCGACCGCGCGAATCGGCGAGTGCACTAGCGCGAGCTTGTTACTCTGCCGCGCGCCATGGCGAAGAGCAGCGATGACAAGAAGCCGGGGGTGGAAGTCGCGCGCATCGCGACGAACCGTCGTGCGCGCTTCGAGTACGAGATTCTCGACACCTTCGAAGCCGGCATCGCGCTGCGCGGGCCGGAGGTGAAGTCGCTGCGCCAAGGCCAGGCAAACCTCGCGGGAGCATTCGCGATCGTGAAGCGCGGCGAAGTCTGGCTGATCGGTTGCCAGATTTCGGCGTACAAGCAGGCGAGCCGTGAGAACTCCGACCCGCTGCGCGAACGCAAGCTGCTGCTGAACCGCTCGGAGATCGCGCGCATCGACGGCAGAGTCTCGGAGCGCGGCTTCACGCTGGTGCCGCTCTCGCTTTACTTCAAGAACGGCCGCGCCAAAGTCGAGCTCGGCGTGGCGCGCGGCAAGAAGAGTCATGACAAGCGCGAAGCGATCAAGCAGCGCGAGGATCGCCGCGAGGTCGATCGCGCGCTGAGCCAGGCCCGCAAGCGCGGCTGACGCTCGCGTTCAACCCCTAACGCTTCAGCCGAATCCGAATCGGCAGGCGCTTCACGCCGCCTACGAGCGACGAGCGCAAGCGCTCGATCGGTCCCGTGACTTCGACGCTCTCGATGCGCGGGATCAGGTACTTGTAGGCCATCTCCAGCTCGAGCCGCGCCACGTGCGCGCCCGCGCAGAAGTGCTCGCCGATGCCAAAGGCCAGGTGACGGTTCGGATTGCGGTCGACTCTGAACGAGAAGGGGTCCTCGAACACTTCCTCGTCGCGATTTGCCGACGGGTAGAAGAGCGCGAGCTGATCGCCCTTGCGGATCTTCTGCCCGCGCAGCTCGACGTCCTCGGTGGCGGTGCGCGCAAAGTGAATGATCGGGCTCGTCCAGCGCAGAATCTCCTCGATGCCGGCGCCCAATAACTCGGGGCGGCGCTGAAGCTTCGCGAGTTCGCCCGGGTGCTGCGCCAGCGCGAGCATCCCGCCGCTGGTGGCGTTGCGCGTAGTCTCGTTGCCAGCGATCACGATGATCATGCAGTACGAGAGCAGATCGAGCGGCGCGAGCTTCGCGCCGTCGATTTCGGCGTGGACGAGCGCGGAGATCAGATCGTCCGCGGGGTTCCTGCGCTTCTCCTCCGTGAGCTTCGCGAAATACTGAAACAGTTCGATCATCGCCTTCTGCGACGTCTGCCCTGCCGTCTCACCCGCGACCTGATACTCCGGGTCGCCCGCGCCGATCGTGCGGTTCGTCCAGTCGAACAGCAGCTTCCAGTCCGGCTTGGGCACGCCCATCAGCCATGCGATCACCGCGATCGGCAGTGGCGCTGCCACTTTCTCGACGAAGTCGCACTCGCCGTCGCCCTCCGCGAGCAAGTCGTCGACGATGTCCTTGGCGATCTGCTCGACGTCCGCGTGGATTTTCTTCAGCGCGCCCGGCGTGAAGCGCTTGCTCACGAGTTTGCGCATCGCGCCGTGGCGCGGCGGGTCCATCTCGATGAGCGTCGGTGGCGGAGTGAAGCCGCCCGTTCGCGAGTCGGGCTCGGTGCGAATGATCAGCGTCGGGCCATTCAGGAACTTATCAGGCTGCTTGCCGACCCAACCGATGTCGGCGTGCTTCGTGATCGCCCAGAACGGCATCTCGGCGTTGTCCACGAACGACACCGGCGCAGTGCGCCGCAGCGCCGTCCACTGCTCGTGCGGGTAGCCCTCAGCCGCGTAGGAATCCGGCGAGATCAACGGAGAGAGCGCTGCAGACATCCGACGCCTCGCTGCGGGTTTGGTCGCGCAGCGTAGGTGCGCTCTGCGTCCGATGCAGCGGGGGCGTTAGCGCGAGCGGCGTCGCGAGGCCGCGAGGGCGAGCAGGCTCCCGGCTCCGGTGAGTAGCGCCGCGGCACTGGGCTCCGGCGCGGCGAGATTCACCGTGCTCTGGTACCCACGCGACGGGCTGCCGCCGAGGTTCGTGAAGCTGAGCCCGCAGCTGAGGGTGCCGTCTCCCGGATCGAGGCAAGTGCCGCCGACCGCGAGCGTCGAGATTGCGCCGCCGTTCAGAGTCACGGCGACGGATCCGCCGGTCACGAAGTAAAAGCCGCCGCCACCGCTGACCGTGGCGGTGCCTGCAAACGTCCAAGTTGCCGCGGAGGCGTCGCTGTAGGTTGCCCCGAGGCTCTGGAGATTGAACGAGAGAGTCGTTCCGCTCAGGGAGATCGAGCCGCTGCCCTGTGTGGCGCCGGTTAGGGTGGCCAGCACCGTCCCGCAGGAACTCGTCGTGCAGATCTGGCCCTGTCCGAGGCTTGCCGACGTGATCGTGAGCGCCTGTGCCGCGCCAATCGAGAGAAATAGAGCGCCCGCGAAAACGAGGGAGTAACCGAGCTTCAACATACGTTCCTTCCCGAAGTTCAAACCCAGATGGCTAAAAGCTAAGCGAGAGCACGGCGGCGAGCCGCCGCGAACAGCAAAGCGAGGCCAGCGCTGAAAGCCACTACCGCAGTCGGCTCCGGAATCGGAGCGGTATTCGCGGTGAGTGAGAAGTCCCCCTTGATCTGCTGGCACGAGTTACCCACACCGCAGACGACGCCGATGTTGACGCCGAAGAGCTGGAGCGAGAGCTGCGCGCCGCTGACGGTCAGCAGACCGCCCGAGCCGCTCGGGAACTGGATCGCGACGGGGCTACCGCCCGACGGGGTCACGACCGACGCGACCACGCCGAAGAAACCGAAGCTGTAGATCACGTCCCCGTTCCCCTGGACTTGAGGGTTCGAGAGGGGGCTGATCCCCGAACTCGTGAGCGACGTATTCGCGAAGCTGACGGACTGGAGGCCGTTGTAACCGCCCAGCACGATGGTGCCGGACGTCGCGAGGCCGATCGAGACGGAGAGCAGCTGGCCCGTCGCCGAGTCGATCGTGATCGACGCGCTCGTCAGCGCGAGCGCGCCACCCTGAAGGCAACTCCCGCTGCCGATCGGGCAGGGGCTCCCGCCGCCGGCAGCGCCGACCTGCACTCCGCTCAGCTGCCCGCTGGCCAGCGTGTAGGTGACTGGGCTCGCGAAGCTCAGCGCCGGCGCGAGCAACACGACCAGCCCGACGGCAAGGCTCGTGAGCCGTCTATCCATCCTCATCTTCAGCAAGTGCAACTCCTCCGCGGTCAATGCGAACGTATCTCGGCTCACAGAATCGGTGCAAGATTCATGCACAACGATTTACGAGATCCGGCCAGCTCGCATTCCGAGCAAAATCGGGCACTTATCAGAAAACACCCCGGTCCGAGGCCGGCCCTCGACGGAACGCACCTTCTCAACGCGGAAGCGACTTTCCCTCGCGCTGGAGACTGGCGGGCTGCGCGTTCCCGCCTACGTTGCGCCGCTTGTGGGGGCGATCGGCTTCGACGGGTGATCGAAGACGCACGCTGCGCGCCGAGGGGGTAGCGACCTCGTTAATCCTGCTGCAGTTGGTAGGCAACTGCCGACGACAATTACGCACTCGCTGCCTAGTTAAAACCTAGGACGCGACGTCCGTCCTCGACGCCTTCTAGGGGGGAACGGACGCCATCAGAAGGCTGGCTATCGGCCGCTGGCACGCCGCTACCGAAGAGCGAGATCGATGCATGCCAAGGGGATGGCTTCTCCGGCGTTCGCGACCGGCCTCCCCGAGATTGAGCGGACGACACGCGCGTAGACGCGGGCATTGGAAATCATTCGGACCCGGGTTCGATTCCCGGCGCCTCCACCAACCACTCTCCTCAAACGCTCGACGCGAATCGCGCCCCTCTGGGATTCGGCTTGCGGCGGGCTGCGCCGTTCGTGTAGAGGACGCAGTCAGCCCCTACACGAACCGAGGTGCAGCGATGCCTCGCGCGACCGTTCTGCTCACCGCCACGCGCAAGGGACTCTGGTTTCTTCACGCTGCCGCCGGCCGCCGCGGTTGGCGCGTCGAGGGCCCGCACTTCTTGGGCCACGAGCTGCACCACGCGGTGCTCGATCCACGCGACGGGCGCACGCTGCTGGTCGCCGCGAAGACCGGGCACTTAGGGCCTACGGTGTTTCGCTCTCTCGATTTCGGGAAGAGCTGGAAGGAGGCTGCGCAGCCGCCCGCCTTCAGGAAAGCGTCCGAGGGCGAAACCGGCCTCGCGGTCCATCATGTGTTCTGGCTGTCACCCGCGCACGCCAGCGAGCCGGGCGTTTGGTATGCGGGCACTTCGCCCGAGGGCCTGTTCCGCAGCGAGGACGGCGGCGCGAGTTGGGAGCCTGTCACAGGCTTCAACGACCATCCGCAGTACTCGATTGGCGTTGCGGGCGTGGGCGGTACGCCTGACGGACCGGTTCTCCATTCGATCTTGGTGGACCCGCGCGACGCGAAGCATCTCTACATCTCCATCTCCGGGGCTGTCGGCGGCACGTTCGAGAGCCGCGATCGCGGAGCGAGCTGGAAGCCGATCAACGCCGGCGTGCGCGTCGATTTTTTGCCCGATCCGTATCCCGAGGTTGGCCAAGATCCGCACTGCGTGCGCTTTCATCCGCTCGATCCGGACGTGCTCTATCAGCAAAACCACGTCGGCATCTACCGGCTGTATCGCCCCGCGGAACGCTGGGAACGGATCGGCGACAACATGCCGCGCGAAGTCGGCGACATCGGCTTTCCGATGACGCTGCATCCGCGCGATGTGAACACCGCCTGGGTGTTTCCGATGGACGGCAGCGATGTGTGGCCGCGCGTCAGCCCGGGCGGAAAACCGGCGGTGTACGAGACGCGCGACGCGGGCAAGAGCTGGACGCGCCGCGACGTCGGGCTCCCGCGCGAGCAGGCCTGGCTCACGGTGCGGCGGCAAGCGATGACTGCCGACGCGTGCGATCCATTAGGTCTCTACTTCGGCACCACAGCCGGCGAACTCTGGGCGAGCACGGACGAAGCCGCGCGCTGGGATTGCATCGCGCGCCACCTGCCGCAGATCCACGCGGTCGAGGCCGCGGAGTTCGGCGCGTGAAAGTCTCGGTGCCGTCACCGCTCTACTCCTACACAGGGCAGCTTCGCGACGTGGAGGCATCGGGCACTTCCGTTATGGAGTTGTTGGGGGATCTCGAGCGCCAGTTCCCCGGCATCCGCTTTCGCATGATCGACGAGCAGGATCGATTGCGGCCGCACATGCGCATCTTCGTGAATCGCGTGGAAACGCGCCGTCTCGACGTTGCGCTCGCCGGCAGCGAGGAGATCCACATCCTGCAGGCGCTCTCGGGCGGTTGAGCGCGAACTCGCCGCTACGGCGCTTCGCTCATGAGCCGCTTCAGCCGCGGCACGAGCGCGAACATGAGCACCGCGCTGCCCGCGATCACGACGGTTTGCGTCTCGAAGAAGCGCGCGAGCGCTGAAGGGTCCGCGGCGCTGAACTCTCCCGCGAGCACGCCCGCGAGCTTGTTGCCGAGCGCGTCTGCCAGGAACCAGATCCCGAGCATTACGCCCGCGAGCCGCTGCGGTGCGAGTCGCGTCATCGCCGACAGGCCCACCGGGCTGAGGCACAACTCGCCGAGCGTTTGGACGAAGAACACGCCGACGAGCCAGAGTGGCGAGATGAGGCCGCCTGCGGTGAGTCTCGCTGCCGGAATCATCAGCGCGAACGACGCCGCCATGAACGCGAGACCGAGCGCGAACTTGAACGGGCTCGACGGCTGCTGCGCGCCGAGGCGCGGCCACATCCAAGCGAACAGCGGCGCGAGCGTGAACACGAAGACAGAGCCGACAGACTGGTACCACGAGGACGGGAACTTCCAGCCCAATAACTCGGTGCGCGTGAGCTGATCGCCGAACAGCGCCAGTGTCGAGCCGCCTTGCTCGAAGGCGCCCCAGAAGACCATCGCCGCGAGAAACAGCACGAGCACGACGCTCATGCGCCGCGCCGTGGCGCTCGGCCGCAAACTGAGTCCGTAGGCGAGCGCGACGGGTGCGATCACGAACAGCCAGCGCAGCCACTCCCAGCCGGGTTGGTCCGCAGCCAGCACGTACGCAATTAGGGCGGCGGAGCCAGCGGCGACGCCTAGCAGCGCGCCCCACGGCCGCGCCGCGCTGGGCTCCGGCGCGAGCCCCAGCTGCGCGATGCGGTGCTCGGTCGCGCGCAGCCAGAGGATCCCGAGCAGCATGCCGACGCCGGACGCGGCGAATCCCCAATGCCAGCTCGCGAGCGGGTCGAAGCCGAAGCTCTCGAGCAGCGCCTTCCAGTTGGCGTGCTGCGCGAGAAAGCCCACCCCGATCGGCCCGAGGAACGCGCCGACGTTGATGCCCATGTAGAAGAGCGAGAAGCCGGCATCGCGGCGCGGATCGTCCGCGGCGTAGAGGTCGCCGACTAGCGTGCTCATGTTGGGCTTGAGTAGCCCCGAGCCCACCGCGACGAGCCCGAGGCCTGCGTAGAACGTGACGAGCGAGGGGATCGCGAGCGTGAAGTGGCCGGCGGCGATCACGAACGCGCCGAAGCGAACGGCCCGGCGCGCACCGAGGAAGCGGTCGCCGAGGAACCCGCCGATGATCGCGAACAGGAACGCGCTCATCGTGTAAGTGCCGTAGATCAAGCTCGCGCGCCCCCCGGCTTCAACGCGGGCTTGGTGCCGGCGGTGGAGGGGGCCTCGTGTTCCGAGCGGGTTGGTGCGGGGCGGATGGGGGGCTGCGACCCGGAACTCTTCGGCCGCTGAGCGGGTGCCGATTGTGC
>JANNDT010000226.1:0-3514 GCA_031387905.1 Deltaproteobacteria bacterium | reverse complement strand
GCGAGATCCTCGGCGCGTGCGATGGCGCGCGCTGTATCGAAGACGTGGCGGCCTACATGCGGGCGCGCCACGTCGAAACTGAAACGGTCGAGCGCGATTGTTACGAGTTCATCGAGCAGATGCAGAGACTCGGCGTACTCGAGCTGGCCCCATGAGCGCGCCGCGCCCGTTCAACTTGGTCGCGGAGCTCACCTACCGCTGCCCGCTGCGCTGCCCGTACTGCTCGAACCCGACGAACCTGCGCGCCTTCCCCGACGCGCTCACCACCGCTGACTGGGCGCGCGTGTTCCGCGAGGCTGCCGCGCTGGGCAGCGTGCACGTGGGCCTCACCGGCGGCGAACCGAGCGCGCGGCGCGACCTCCCCGCGATCGTGCGCGCCGCCGCGGACGCCGGGCTCTACACCCACCTTGTTACGGCGGCGACGCCTCTCGACGCGAACGGCCTGGCGGCGCTGCAAGCGCTCGGCCTGCGCAGCGTGCAGATCTCGGTGCAAGACGCCGAGGCCGCCGCGTCCGACGAGATCGCCGGCACCGAGAGCTTCGCGCGCAAGTGCGAACTCGCGCGCGCCGCGAAGCGCCTCGGCCTGCCGCTCACGCTGAACGTGGTGCTGCACCGCCGAAACCTCGGCCGCGTGCGCGAGATCATCGCGCTCGCGCGCGAACTCGGTGCGGATCGCCTCGAACTCGCGAACACCCAATACCACGGCTGGGCGCTCGCGAACCGCGCGGCTCTGTTGCCGACGCGCGAGCAGGTCGAGGCAGCTGCTCGCGCGGTTGCGGAAGAGAAGCAGCAGGGCGCGCGTCCCGAGATTCTGTTCGTGCTGCCTGATTATTTCCGCGATCGTCCGAAGCCGTGCATGGGCGGCTGGGCGCGAGCGCACCTGGTGGTTGCGCCCGACGGCCGCGTGTTGCCGTGCCACAACGCGGCGCAACTCCCGCTCGAGTTCTGGAATGTGCGCGAACGCAGCCTCGCCGAGTGCTGGCAAGACGCGCCGGGCATGAATGCGTTTCGCGGCGAGGCGTGGATGCGCGAGCCGTGCCGCTCGTGCCCCGAGCGCGCGAAAGACTTCGGCGGCTGCCGCTGTCAGGCGTTCTTCCTGACTGGCGACGCGGCGAACACGGATCCCGCGTGCAGCCTCTCGCCGCAGCATGGGCTGATTACGGCTGCGCACGCGGAGCCGACGCGCGGCGAGTTCCGTTACCGCGAGCGCGGGCTCGACTGACGGCCGTCACATCCCGACGAACAGCAGCGAAAGCAGAACTCGGATGATCGGCGAGGCGAGTTTCCCGCCGACCAGGATGAAGAGCGGGAAGCCGAGCATCGCGACCATGGGCTGACGAATCGTCGTCTGCAGCTTGAGGGCGGTCTCCTCGCTGAGCAGGAGCCCGAGCGCGCTCGCGCCGTCGAGCGGTGGAATCGGCAGCAGGTTGTAGACGAACAACAACGTGTTCAGAAAGAAGAACGACCAGAGCACCGAGCCGAGACCGTTGGCGATGCCGGTGGCGCCGACGCCATACAGGCTGTCGATGGGGATCGAGCCGCTGGTCACGAGCGCGCGAATGGCAAGACCCGTGGCGATTGCGATGGCCAGGTTCGCGAGCGGTCCGGCCAGCGAGACGGCTGCGGCGCGCCGAGGATTGTTAATGACCCACTGCACGGAAAGCGGCGCGCTCGCCCAACCCATCATCCAGCCGTTCATCGCGTAGGTGAGAATCGGAATCAGGACCATGCCGATCGGCTCGCGCTTCACGTGCGGCAGCGGATCGAGCGAGACCTGCCCGCCGAGATACGCCGTGGAATCGCCGCTGCGCAGCGCCCACCACGCATGCGCCGCCTCGTGAACCGTCATCGAAAAAATCAGCACCACGTATTGCACGATGCCGTTCAGCAACCACTCAGGGCTCACGAGGGCTCCTCCGCGCGGCGCATCTTAACGGGGTTGAGGGCGGTTACTCGCTCGCGGTTTCGGGCGCCACGCCGAGATAACGCGCGCGCGGTCGCAAGATCTGTTCGCTGGCGTATTGCTCGAGCACGTGTGCGGTCCAGCCTGCGCTGCGCCCCACCGCGAAGACGCCCGAAGCCGCGCCGGCCGGCAGCCCGAGCGCTGCGCGCAGCGCGACGATGCCGATGTCCACGTTCGGCTTCGGCCGCTGCGCGAGTTCCATCGCGCGCACGAGCGCGTTCACGCAAAGCACCTCACGCACGCGCGGGCCGAGTTCCCAGGCTTCTTCGAGCAAGACGACCGCGCGTGGATCGCCGCCGCTCTCGCGATAGAAAGGGTGACCGAAGCCGGGCATGTGCTCGCCGCGGCGCGCGCGTTCGCGCACGACTCGCTCGGCATCGGTCGCGCGACCGATCTCGATGATTAGGGCTTCCGCGCGATCGGACGCGGCGCCGTGGCGCGGGCCTGAGAAGGCGGCGAGGCCGGCGAGCGCAGCGGCATACAGATCGGCGTCGGTGGAGGCGGCCACACGCGCTGCGAAAGTCGACGCGTTCAGCTCGTGGTCGGCGGAGAGCAGCAGCCACCGATCGACCGCGACGGCAGTGCGCGCGCGCGGGCGCACGCCGCACGCGCGGAGCACTGCGCGCGCAATGCTCGATTCCGTCCAGGCTTCCGCAGCGCGCTCCGGCGCCGCGGGCAGTGCGAGCGAACACGCGAGCAAGCGCGCCAAGCGCCGCGCGCGCGGGAGGACCGCCTCGCTGCGCTTGTCGTGGCGATGCCGGTCTTGCGCGCCAGCGACCGCGACGAGCGCGATCGCGCAGCTCGTGCGGCTTGCGTCCTCCGGGAGCAGGCGCGCGACCGCCTTCCAGTTGGGCGCATCGTCGGGTGGCGCCCAGCGCAGATCGACCGCAGGCAGCGCGCCCGTCCATAACAGCTCGCTCGCCGCCTCGAAGCTGACGCCGCGCCGCGCGAGGTCGATCGCCACGAGGCCGCGATAGGCGGGGCCGCGCGGCGTCATCGCGGTAATCGCGGAATCGAGCACCGGCTCGCCCCACGCGAGCGCGCGCGCCGCGCCAGCGCCGCGCTGCCGCGCGCGCAGGCCCTCGACGTCGCTACGCAAGTAGCGGCGCGAGCGGCTGGCGCCCTCATGCGCGAGCGAGCGCAAGAGGCCGCGGCTCACGTACGCGTAAAGCGTCGGCAGCTTCACGTCCAGGTACTTGGCGGCTTCGCCAGCGGTCAGCTCGTCGCGGGGGCCAGTGCGTTCGGCGCTCATCGTCGGGGGCCTCTCTAGTTGATTGATTGATCAAGATTTACAGATTGATCGCGCGCGTCGATGCTAGCCGCGAGTTCGAGACACGCGCGGGGTCGCGCCCGGCCGAGCGCAAAGGAGACTGCGATGGCGAACGAGACCGAAGTCAGAATTGGGCTCGACGGCGTAGTGGTGGCGGAGACGCGGCTCTCGCTCGTGGACGGCGAGCGCGGGCGGCTGATCGTGCGCGGCCACGACGTGGAGGCGCTCGCGAGGGCGAAGCGCTTCGAGGACGTGGCCGCCCTGCTCTGGGCGGGCGCGCT
>JANNDT010000220.1:0-5338 GCA_031387905.1 Deltaproteobacteria bacterium | reverse complement strand
CTGCGCCGCGCCGCGCAGGCGCGCGTGCTCGAACGCAAGGATTTGCCCACCGATCTCGCGACGCGCCTCGAACAAGACGTCGCCGACGACCCGCTGAAGCTCGCGAGGAAGCGCCTGCGCGAGGATCGCGTGACGCGCTGGGGCGGCGCGGCGAACGAAATTTCCGAAGGCGTCGGCGGCTCGATCGCGACGCCGGTGATGCTGCCAGTGCGCCTCGCCCAAACCGTGGTGCGCGTGGCGCTGCATCTGCATGACGAGGAGGGACTCACCGCGCGCGAACGGCAGGCGCTGCGGCACTGGAAGGATTTCGTCGAGCAGAACCCCGAAGCGCCGCAGGCCGCCGAGTTGGTGGAAAAGATCGAGCGCGCGCAAACACGTTGGGTGGAGATGCAAGTCGAGAGGGCGGTAGAGAAAGGCCAGGCGGCGCTCGAACAAGACGAGCCGATCCTCGCTGCGTTCCTGGCAGAGCGCGCGCTGCGCTATCGCAGCGAAGATGAAGACGCGCTCGCGCTGCTGGAGAAAGCCAGCGCCGCCGGTCGCGTCTGGAACGCGAACCGCGCTCGCACGCTCACGGTGGCCGATTCGATCGCGCCGCTCTCGGACGCCGAATGGGCGCTGGCGCGCGCGCTGCTCACGCCCGGCGCAGACCTAACAGTTAGCGCGCAGCCTCTGCTCGCGACCGAACGCACCGGCGCTTCGCAGAAACCCCGCGCCACGGACGCCGCGGAGTTCGCGCTTGCGCTCTCGGCGCGCGAGGCTGGGCGCGAAGCGGAGAGCTGGGAGCGGCTCGAAGCCATCGCGCGCGGCGACGGCACGCTCGCGCGCCACGCCAGCGCGATGCTGAGCGACTTCGACGCGAACCCGTATCGCGCATTCCGGCTTGCGCGCGCGGAGAAGACGAAGGAGAGCGCGCGCAACGTTCTGCTCGGCCCGCTCGCGGGCGGCGCGCACGATCACGATCTGCCGCGCGCGGTCGAGTGGCTCGTGGAAGTGCCTACGCTCACGAGCGTGGTGTTAGGTCTACCCTCCCGCCTGCTCGCATTCCCGTACGGGAAATCCGAGAAACGCGGTGCGGCTGCGCTCGCGCGCCGCTACCTCGAGCGCACACCCGAAGGCGCGCACGCCGAGGAAGTGCGCGAGTGGCTGCGCGAGTACGAAGACGCGCGCGGCAACGCGGTGGCGGCGCTCGCGCTCGCCGAGGGTTCGAGCGAAGTCGACGAGAAGGAGCGCGCGAAGTTGCGCGAGCGCGCTGCGGAGCAAGTCGTGGCGGCGGCTGGGCGCGAGCGCACGCGCGCGGGGCGGGTGCAGCTGCTCGCGCGCGCCGCAGAGAACTACCCCGATTCGGAGGCGGCGAAGGAAGCGCGCGACCAGGTGATGCGCGAGATCGAGCGTGCGTCGCCGCAGAGGATCCGCGTCAGCAAGCAGTACCTGAGCGAGAACCCCTCGCTCGCCGGACCGGCTGGGTTCGCGCTACAGCCGGGGCTGCTCGACGAGAATTTCTCGAACGGCGAGCTGCACGAGGACGGGCTCAGCCTAGTCGGTGGACGCTGGATCGAGTTCGCGTACGTCGGCAAGGCGGGCGAGAACGGCGAGGCAGAGCACCGCGCGATCGAGGTGAGCAGCGAGCACCTGGCGCGCATCGTCGCGATGCTCGAGGAGAGCGCGATCCGCCGTACGCGCCTCGATCGGGACGCGGTGTTCGCGCAAGACGCTGGCCGCGAGACATTCTTCGAGCGCGCGCGCCTCGGCCTCGCGGACGCGGATCCGCGCAGCGCGGGCGCCTCGGAATACGCGTTCGAGGGGATGCGCGAGCAATTCGGGCTCGTGCGCGGGCGCGAGTCGATTCTGCCGGGGGAGTTGGTGCTGCAGAGCGGGCTCGAAGACTTTGGCTTCGGAGCGTTTCCGCGGATTCGGTTGCCTAGGGAGACGCCGGATTCGATTTTGTATCGGTGAAGAGGCGCCGCGAAGCGCGGGCGCGCGCCGGGCCGGGGGCGGGGGCCGCTGCTCCTCGTGGCTCGTCGCGGCCTTTGGGGGGATGTGGCGCTTCAGGTGTGCGCGCATTTGCTGAAGGCGTGCACTGCGTTGGGCCGCGCCTGTGCTTTTACCTCGGAGCAGCGGCCCCCGCCCCCGGCCCGGCGCTTCGAGATGAATTGGGGCTGGGTGCTTCGAGTTGTTGGGGGTGGCAAAAGATCGGCGCCGTTGAGGCGCCGATCTTTTGCTTTTTTAGCGAGGTGAGCGCGAACTATTTCTTTGGGCGTTGGCCGTGGAGGTATTCGTCGATCACTTCGTGGTAGCGGCGGATGCGGGATTCTTGGCCGCTCAGGTAGGGGCCGCTGAAGCCGCGGGAGCGGAAGCCGAGTTGTTGGCCGCTGGTGATGGACATGTCCTGGTCCATCCCCAAGCCGAGGCTTTTCTCCATGTAGTCGAAGGCTTCGTGCGCGACGTGGGAACCGCGCGCGACGGGGCCGCCGGGGGTGCCGACGGGTGTGGTCACGCCGGGCGGGTCGATGGCGTAGAACCAGTTGTCGAAGACGCACTTCTCAGGGTCGTTCGCGTGCGGGCGGCTGCGCAGGAAGTGGAAGCCGTCGGCGGTCACCGAGACTGCGAAGTTCGGGAAGAGCGTGTAGTGGTAGAAATCGGTGAGTTGCTCGTCGCGCAGTCTCTCGTAGTGCTCGTAGCCGCGCGCTGGGCCGAGCTTTCGTTTCTGCTGCTGGAGCGCCGGGCGCGCTGCTTCCTCGCGGCCGCGGAACTGCTCGGGGTCGAGTCCCCATTCTTTGAGGACTGAGACCAGCGGCTCACGCAGCCGGCTGCCGGTCAGGCTCTGCGCGGGCTTGCCGGCTTTCATGATCATGCGCGAGTGGCCTTCGGCGCACATGTCGAACTGCGTGTCCTTGTAACTCTCCTCGATGAACGTGCCCGTGCCGGGGTGAACCGTCGGCAGGTGGTAGGACTCGTTGAAGTTGTCCTGAATCACCTTCCAGTTGTTGGGCATGCGCACGGTCTGCGCCTGATAGCGCCGCATTTCGCCGATCGGGTACATCGACCAGTCGTCCCAGACGGGCCCTAAGTACTCCCGCAGAGAGACGCAGCCGGAATCCATGTTGACCCACACGAAGCCGGCGAAGGTCTCGCAGCGCACTTCCTCGAGCCGCAGCGAAAGGCAGGGCGAGCCCTGCGGGAAGTCTTCCTCGTCGTGGGCCGAGTCGAGACGTCCGCTCGGGTGCCACGCCCAACCGTGATAAGCGCACACGAAGTGCTCGGCGGAGCCTTGGTCGTGAAACACCAAGCGATTCCCGCGGTGCTGGCAGACGTTGTAGAAGGCTCTCACCGAGCCGTCGTCTTGGCGAACCATCAGGAACGACTCGGGCCCGACTTCTTCCATCTGCCAGTCGCCGGGGTTCGGCAACTCCGATTCGCGCCCGAGCAGCAGCCACACGCGCGTCCACATCTGCTCCCACTCGCGCGCGAAGAAATCGCGCGAGGTGTAGCGGCTGCCTTCGATGCGGTGGTCGCCGATTCGCGGACGCGGCCACGCGGACGCGGGCTCGCTGCGCTTGTCGGAGCTTCTCGTGCTCATGCTTTCTCCCACAATCCGCGAGTGGCGCGGCCCCCGCTGGGCGCGCTTCCTTCTGCGGGCGCCAAACCTTAACCCCAGACGTGATCGAGACGCCCGTATGACCGACCCGAGACTCGCCAGCTGGCTCGATAAGCTCGAGATCAGCGAAATCGTGATGAAGCTCGCCCGCGGCATCGACCGCTGCGATGAAGCGCTGATCGCTGCCACGTTCTGGCCCGACGCCACGGACGATCACGGCATTTTCAAAGGCTCCGCCAAGGATTTCGTGCCCTGGGTGATTCCGGTGCTGCGCGGGATGGAGCGCACGCAGCACTCGATCTGTAATCAGCTCGTCGAGCTGCGCGGCGAGCGCGCGTTCAGCGAGTCGTACTTCATCGCGTATCACCGCATCGCCGAGAAAGGCGCCGAGCGCGACATGTTCGCTGCGGGCCGCTACCTCGACCGTTTCGAGAAGCGCGGCGACGCGTGGCGCATCTCGCACCGCCAGACGGTCTACGACTGGACGCTCAATCAGGCCGCAACGGACGCCAGCTGGAGAGCGCCGCCGATGCTCGATCTCATCGAGCGCGGCCAGCGCGGGAACGAAGATCGCTCCGCCAAGGACAAGCTGGCGTTCCTAGGCAGCGCTTAGGGCGCGCTCGTCTCACATCACGAAAGCGCGGGGGTCTGGCTTGCCGCCGGGCGGATCGATCGGCACGGGCAACACTTCGATTTGGCCCGTGGCGACGCGCACCGCGAAGGTGACGAGGCCGCTCGAAGCGGGCGGGCTCAGGTGCTTGCCGTCGCGCAGCTGAAAACGCGCGCCGTGCACGGGGCACACGATGCAGTCGCCGCGCAGGCGCCCGCGCGTGAGCAGCGCGCCGGTGTGCGAGCAGCGGTTCTCGAGCGCGAAGAACTCGTCGCCCACGCGGCATAACAAGATCCCGTAGCCGGCGAGCTCGAACGGCTTGACGGCGTTCGGCGCGAGTTCGGCGGCGGGCATCAGCGCCACGAAGGCCGGCGTGTCGCTCGGGCTCGGATCCTGCTCGCTCATCGTGCACTCCGCATTCGGGGCGGGACTGATTAGCGCGGAGAGGCGGTCGAGCCTAGGCGCGACTCGCTCGCGCGCGGCGCGAGCGCGCGGTCGAGCAGCTCGATCGGGTGCACCACACGGGCGCGCAGCCCGCGCTGCTTCGCGCCGCTCGCGAGCTGCATCAAGCAACCGGGGTTGCCGGTGGCGATCCAGTCGGGGTCGGCGACGGCGAGTGAATCGAGTTTGCGCGCGAGCACGGCGCGCGACATCTCGGGGTGCGTGAGGTTGTAGATGCCTGCGGCGCCGCAACAACTGGCGGGGTCGTCGTGGGGGATCAGGCGCAGGCCCGGGATCGCGCCGAGCAAGCGGCGCGGAGCGTCGACCACGCGCTGGCCGTGCGCGAGGTGGCAGGGGTCGTCATAACAAACCGTACTCTCGATCGCGCTCGTGAACGCGAGCGAGCCGGCCGCATCGAGCCACTCGCACACGTCTCGGACTTTCTTCGAGAGCGCGTCGGCCTCGCCCGGCAGCGAGTGGTGCAGATCGCGCAGCGCGGCGCCGCAGCCCGCGGAGTTGGTGACGACGGCATCGACCTCGGCGAGATCGAAGGCGGCTAGGTTGTTGCGAGCGAGGGCGCGGGCCGTCTCGGCGTCACCCGCGTGTGCGTGCAGCGCCCCACAGCAGCTCTGGCGCTCGGGCACGAGCACGTCGAAGCCCGCGCGCGCGAGCACACGCACGGTGGCGGCGTT
>JANNDT010000203.1:0-5191 GCA_031387905.1 Deltaproteobacteria bacterium | reverse complement strand
TGCAGGCCGGCGACGCCGACGTCGGCGATTAGGTCCACTTTGTTGCCGAGCCGGTGCGCGACCGCAGCGGCCTCGCGCGCGACGGGCAGATCCGCAGTGCCCGCGCACACGACGGCGATCGTACCGACTCCCGTAATCGCCACCTCCACGGGCCCGTACCAAAGCAGCCGCGCCCTCTCGTCGTAGTCACCGCCCGGCTCCCGCGCGAGCACGTCCTCCGCGGCAGCGCGCTCGACGCGCGTCACGAGCGCGGCTTGGCCTACGCCGCGCAGCGTGCGCGCGATGCTCGCGATCTGCTCGGGCGTCTTGCCGAGCCCGAAGATCACCTCGGGCATGCCCTGCCGAAGCGCGCGGTGCGTGTCCACGCGCGCGTGCTCGCTCTCGATGAATGGCAGCTGCGCGAGGCGTTCGAGCGCGTCTTCCGGCGAAACGTCGCCAGTTCTCACGGAGTCGAGCAGCGCGCGCACGCGATCGGCAGTCATTGCGGCGCGCGAAGCTATCAGAGGCCTCAGGCGAGATCGACGCGCGCGGGCGCGTACACGAGCAGCCCGCGCAGCGCGCGCACGCGGTCGCACAGCTCGACTTCGATGCGCAGCGCGGCGCGCTCGCCGGCGTTCGCCGCGATGAGTTGCGCGAGCTCGTGCTGCGCGCCCTCCATCGAGAGTCTCGGCAGCGAGGGCAGCACGATCTCGCCGAGCACGTCGCCGATCGCCGAGAGCGCGTGCGAGGCGAGGATGTTGCCCACTTCGCGCAGCGCCGATTCCGCCTGCGGCTCGATGTTGGCGTTCTCGCCCAGCAACTTCTCGAGCAGCCGCTCCCGGCTCGCCGGCGGGAATAACAAGCCAAGCGTGCCGCCGAGGCCGCCCTCGACTTGGAAGAGCACGCCAGCCCACTCGCGCACGTCCTCGCCGAGCGCGCTCGTGAGCGGCGCGTCCGCCTCGCCGGGCGCGAGCAGGCGCGCCTCGGGCACGCACATTTCGACCGGGCTCCCCACCAGCGTCGCGAGCGCGCCTGCCGCGTGGCCAGCGCCGATGCTCGTGAGTTCGCAGAGCCGATCGACGGCGCGCACTACATCGCGGTCGTGGTGGGCGACGTCGGTCATACCAGCGGGTTCAGATCCAGCAAGAACACGGGTACGCCGTCCGAAAGCACGGTGAGCCCCGCGAGGCCTCTCGCACCCGCCAAGAGCCGCGGCACGGGCTTCACATAGATCTCTTGCTGGCCATGGAGGCGCTCGACTAACAAGCCCACGGTTTGCTCGCGCACGTCGGCGAGCACGAGCAGCGCGGCGCCCTGCGTCTGGCGCGGTCCGAAGCCGAGCCGTTCGGCGAGATCGATCACGAGCATCGGCGCGTCCTCGACGATCGCGAAGCGCTCGCTCCCCGCGTCCTCGATGGTCGCCGCGTCCAGTTCGACGACGCGCTCGACCTTCGCGATCGGCAGCGCCACGATTTCACCTGCGACCCCTAACAGCAGCATGCGCTGCACGGCAGCGGTCACCGGAACGAACAGGATCGTGCTGGAGCCGAGGCCGGCCTGCGACGTGAGTTCGACGCTGCCACCGAGCGCTTCGACAGTCGCCTTGACGGCGTCCATGCCGACGCCACGGCCTGAGATCTTCGAGACTTCGCGCGCCGTCGAGAGGCCGGGACGGAACACGAGCGCGGCAATCTGATCGGGCGGCAAGTCATCCGCGAGATCGGGATGTAACAAGCCCGCCTCGATCGCGCGGCGCTTCACCTTCTCGAGATCGACGCCGCGCCCGTCATCGCTCACCGCGATGCGCACGTGATCGCGCTCGCGGCGCGCGTCGATAACGATGCGGCCCGCGGCGGGCTTCCCAGCGAGCCTGCGCGCATCCGGCGCTTCGAGGCCATGATCCACGGCGTTGCGAACCAAGTGCACGAGCGGGTCGCCGAGCCGGTCGAGAATCGCGCGATCGAGCTCGAGCTCCGCGCCGCGCAGCTCCACTTCGACTTGCTTGCCGAGTTCGAGCGCGATCTCGCGCGCGAGACGCGGCAGCGGCTCGAAGACGCGCAAGAGTGGCGCGGTACGCATGCTGAGCGCGCGCCGTTGCAGGTCGCCGACCACGCGGTCCATGCGATCGAGGCCCGCGGCGAGTTCAGCGGTGGCGCTGCGCTCGCGCTGCGCCAGGCCGCGCAGCTGGCTCGACGAGAGCACCACTTCGCCGACCGACGAGAGGAAGCGATCGAGCGTTTCGGTGCGCACGCGCAGCGTGGGAGCGGGCGCGGGAGCTCCAGCGACTAGCTTCGGCCTTTCAGCTGGCGCGGCGTCGGAAAGCCCCGCCGCCGCGCTCAGGCTTTTTTTGGCGGCGCCTCGGGCACGTCGGCCGGCTGGCCTGATAACTCGGCGATCAGCGCGGGATCCGCGGGCGGCGGCGGATCGCCCGTCGCGCGCAGCACCGCAACCATGCGCTCGAGCGCCTCGAGGCCACGGAACAACAGTGCGCTCGCGCGCACGGAGACTTTGCCCTCGGCGCGCTGCGCGGCGAGACAATCTTCGAGTTTGTGGCCGAGCTCGGCGGGGCCGTGATAGTCGAGCGACGCGGCCATGCCCTTGATGGAGTGCGCCATGCGGAAAGCGAGATCGATCGCCTCCACGTCGGCTGCGTTCTTCTCGAGCGCCAGCAGCGCCCGGCTCAGCTCCGCCAGGTGCTCCGTCGCCTCTTCGAGGAAGAGCGCTCGGTACTTGGCGAGATCCACCGATTACTCCGACTTCTCGGACACCTTCGCGAGCGTCGCCACCACCGCGTCGGGCTTGAATGGCTTCACGATGAAGTCCTTCGCGCCGGCCTGGATCGCCTCCATCACGAGCGTCTCCTGACCGAGTGCGCTGCACATCACGATCGTGGTGGTGGAATCTTCCGAGCGGATCGCGCGCACGGCGTCGATGCCGGAACGCTTGGGCATCACGATGTCCATCATGATGATGTCGGGCCGCAGCTTGCGAAACTTCTCCACGACCTCGACGCCATCGGACGCCTCGCCGACGACCTCGTAGCCCTCCGGCTCGATGATGTCGCGAATCATTTGACGCATGAACGACGCGTCGTCTGCGATGAGAACTCTCTTCATTGCGTTTCTCCCTGCGGCCGCTGGCCGCTCACGGATTCTTCGACCAACTGCAGCGCGCGCGCGAGCAGGCGGCGCGAATCGATCACGTTCATTAGGCGGCCTTCGTGCGGCCGGCGCTCGGCCACCGGGTTCTGCCCGAGCGCAGGCTTCGCCTCGCCGGCCACCAGACCCAGAATGCGATCGATCGGAAGCCCATAGCGCTCCGGGTCGTCGGCATCGCCCGCGAGCACGAGCAAACGCGCTGGCGTGCTCTCGCCCGCGAACTCGAGCAGCGCGCGGCCGAACACCACGGGCAGCGCATCGCCGTGATGATTCACGACGCCGAAGCTCGCGCGCGGCAGCATCGGAACCGGCGCGATGCGCGCGCTCTCCGAGACCTCGACCACGCTCGAGATCGGCAACGCGAAAAGCGTGCTGCCGAGCTCGAACGCGAGCAGACGTTGTTCGCTGATCGCGGCCTTCATCGCGCGCTCCCGGCTCGCGCGCGCGCAGTCGCCTCGGCGAGTTCGCGTGCGATCGAAGAGAGCGCCTGCGCGCCCGCGACCACTTCGCTCATCGCTTCGATCTGGCTCTCCGCCGCGCCCGCGACCACGTCGACCGCGGCGACGTTCGTCGCCGCAACGCCCGTCACCTCGTTGACTGCGGCGACCATGCGCTCGGCGCCCTGCGCCTGCACGTCGGCTTGTTCGAAGATCTCTTCTGCGCGCGACGAGGCTTCGCCGACCGCCGCGAGAATCTGCCCGAGCGAGTGCGCGATCGTGTTCACGTCGTCGCGGCCTTCCGCAATCACTTGCCCTGAGAGCCGCATCTCGTCCGCAACGCTGCGCGTATCGCTCTCGATCTCGCCCACCAACTTCGAAATTTCGTCGGCGCTGCGCTGCGCGCTCTCGGCGAGCTTGCGGATTTCGTCGGCGACCACTGCGAAGCCGCGCCCGGCTTCGCCCGCCCGCGCCGCCTCGATCGACGCGTTCAGCGAGAGCAGATTCGTGCGCGAGGCGACGCTCGTAATCAATCCGGTGATCTGGTGAACGTGGCGCGTCTTGGCTTCCAGGTCGAAGACCATCTTGCCCGCGTTGTCCATGCGTTCGAACACGCTGCGCATCTTCTCGATCGCGAGCCGCGACACGTCGACGCCCGAGTTCGCCTTCTGATTTGCCTCGGCCGCGAAGCCAAACGCCTCGCGCGCGCGCGATGCATTCGCCTCGATCGCGCCCGCAATCTCGCCGGACACGCGCTGCACCTCGGCGAGCAGCGCCTTCTGATTCGCGCCGCCCTTCGCGATCTCGGCGATCGTCTCCGAAATCTCGCGCGCCGCGTCGTCGGCGCGCTTTCCGCCGCTCGCGAATGCGTCGACCGCGCGCTGCATTCGCTCGCCGATCGCGTGCGTCTCGCCGGTGAGCCCGCGCAAGCTGTCGCACAGCTTCGCGACGCCAGCCGCAAGTTCGTGCGCTTCGTCCGGCAGCGCGGGCTCCGCGAGCGGCTCGCTCGCAGCGTAATCACCGCGCACCGCCTTGCGTGCGAGCAGTGCAGCTTGCGCGTGATCGCCGAGCAAGCGCCGCGCGAGCGCGAGGCCAATTGCGCCGCCCGCGGCGATCGCCAGCCCGCTTGTGAGCGCTGGACTCGCAGGAACACCGAGTGCATTCACCAAAGGCGCAACCGCCAAAGCGGTTCCCGACGCGGCCAGCGAGCCGAGCGCAAATTTCTGGACGAGGGACAAACGCACGGGCTGCTCATCGGCGCGACTGAGCGCAGGCTTGACGGCCCCGAAGCGGAGGCGCCGTACCGTTCTTCGGGCGATATCGCTCGCGAAATGCACCCCGCTAAAAGTGCCTGAAGCCCCCCGCGGCGAGCGAGCGCGGCAGCCCGTGGACGGCCGGTTTTCCGCTTTCGATGCGGCCGATCTCGGTAACGGCGAGCCCGAGACGGCGCGTGAGGCCAGCCGCGCTCGCAGCGGGTCCGCGC
Source organism: Deltaproteobacteria bacterium (assembly GCA_031387905.1). Taxonomy (GTDB): domain Bacteria; phylum Myxococcota_A; class UBA9160; order UBA9160; family UBA6930; genus VGRF01. The sequence goes on along the minus strand of JANNDT010000203.1, from coordinate 134 downwards.
AGTGTGAACAGCAGCTCGTAGTCCTCGCCGCCCGCCAGCGCGAGCGCGAGCGGATCGCGCCGCGCGCGTGCGCAGGCCGCGGCGAAGCCCGGCGGCGTCGGCAACCTCGCGGTGTCGAGCCGCGCCGCCACATC
>JANNDT010000199.1:0-3165 GCA_031387905.1 Deltaproteobacteria bacterium | reverse complement strand
AGGCGCTCGCGGAGCATTCGGACTGGTCGCCGCGGTTCCTGAAGGCAATCAGCGCGCCGCGTCCCGAGTTGGAGGAAGCCGTCGACGAGATGATGGATGCAATCCGCGCGCAGCGTTCGCGCAACCCGGCGCCCAACCTTTGAGGTACGTCCTCGATACGAACACGGTCTCCGCCCTGATGAAAGGTGTGCCGCGCGTTGCGGCTCGCATGCAGGCGATTCATCGGGCGGATGTCGGAATCTCGCAGGTCACCGTCGCCGAGATCGAGTTCGGTCTGCGCCGCTTGGCAGTCTCGAGGCGTCGCCGGTTGTTGCAGGCGCAGTGGCGGTCGATCGGCGCGGAGCTGATTCGCTTGGCCTGGGACGATGACGTCAGCCGCGCCTTCGGCGAACGCAAGGCGCGGCTCGAGCGCGGAGGAACACCGATGAGCGACTTCGACCTTGCGGTCGCTGCGCATGCAATTGCGCTCGGGCTGGTCGTCGTCACATCGGACGCTGCCTTCGATCGACTCGGCATCCGCCTAGAGGACTGGCGCTCGTGAGAGGCGATCCGCGCGCGCCGCGGGAAGCTGAGTGCAGCGCGCGCGAGCTCGCGCCGTGACGTGCCCCGCCTGCGCGCACGAGAACCGCCCCGGCGCGAAGTTCTGCGAAGAGTGCGCGGCGGCGCTCCCGCGCGCGTGCGCGAGCTGCGGCGCGGAGTTGCGCGCCACGGCGAAGTTCTGCGACGAGTGCGGCGCTCCGACTGCGCCAAGCGCCGCGACCGCCACGAGCACAAGCCCGCAAGCCGCCGTGGGCGGCACGCAGCGAGCGGCAGCGAGCGAAGATCAACGCGCTAGCCGCAAGGTCGTGACCATCGTGTTCGCCGACCTGGTCGGCTCGACGGCGCTGCACGAGCGGCTCGATCCCGAATCCGTCGGCCGCTTCATGGAGAGCTATTACGCCGCCATGCGCGGCGCTGTCGAGGCGCACGGCGGGCGCGTGACGCAGCGGATGGGCGACGGCGTGAAGGCGGTGTTCGGCGCCCCGCGCGTCGCAGAGGACGACGCGATTCGCGCGGTGCGCGCGGCGGCGGAGATGCAGCGCGCATTCCGTGGGCTCGCGGAGCAGCAGGCCCACGCAGTCGGCAAGACCGGCCTGCGCGTCGCGGTGAACACGGGCGAGGTGATCGCCGACGACGCGACCGAGATCATCGGCGATCCGGTGAACGTCGCCGCGCGGCTCCAAGAAAAGGGAAGTGACGGCGACGTCGTGATCGGCGGCGCGACGCAGCGCATCGTCGCGCCGCTCGTGACGCTCACGTTGCTCGGCAGTCTTGCGCTGAAGGGCCGCAGCGAGCCGGTGAGAGCGTACCGCTTGGAGTCGCTCGAGCGGCCGGCGCGCGAGACGACGGCGGCGTTCGTCGGGCGCGAAGCGGAGCTCGCGCGCCTAACAGCCGTCCACCAGGCGGCGCTCGCCAAGCCGGCGACGCAGCTCGCGGTGCTGCTCGGCTCGCCGGGCCTCGGCAAATCGCGCTTGATCGACGAGTTCGCGCACCGGCTCGGCGAGGCAGTGACCCTCATGTCCGCGCACTGCGACGCCGCCGGCGGCGCCAGCTTCGCGCCGCTCGCGCGCGCGCTGCGAGAGGGGCTCGGCATCGCTGCCGATGCGAGCGGCGAGGCGCTGCGCACGGCGCTCGAGACCGCGCTGCCGGGCGGCGATGCCGAGCGCGGGCGCATCCTGAACGGGATCAGCGCGCTGCTCGCCGGCTCGCCCGCTTCGCCCGAGGAGACGTTCTTCGTCGTGCGCCGCCTGCTCGGCGCACTCGCGGCCGTGAAGCCGGTGCTGCTCGTGATCGACGATCTGCACTGGGCGGAGCCGCTGCTGCTCGACTTGGTCGAGCACCTCGTGCAGTGGGGCAGCGGCGCGCGTCTGCTCGTGCTCGTCGGCGCGCGGCCCGAGCTGCGCGACGCGCGCTCGGCGCTCGCGACACCGGGCGGGCTCGTCGCGGATGTGATTATGCTCGCCGGCCTCGACGCCGGCGCGGCGACGCGGCTCGCCGCCAACGCGATCGGCGCCACCGACTTGCCGCCCGCGATCGCGGCGCGGCTGCTGCTCACCAGCGAGGGCAACCCACTCTTCGTGGGCGAGCTCGTGCGCATGCTCGTGGACGAGGGCGTGCTCCGGCAGGAGGGCGAGCGCTGGACGATCGGCGCCGGGCTCGCCGAACTCGAGATGCCGCCCACGATTCACGCGCTGCTCGCCGCGCGCATCGAGCGCTTGCGCCCCGAGGATCGCGCCGTGCTCGAGCGCGCCGCGGTCGTCGGACGCCACTTCTCGCGCAGCGCCGTCGCCGCGCTGCTCTCGCCGCGCGAGGCCAGCGAACTCGATGCGCGCCTCGAAGCGCTGCGCCGCAGCGAGCTGATCGAGCGCGACACTGGCTGGCTGCTCGGCGAACCGGCGCTGCGCTTCCATCACGGGCTGATTCGCGACGCCGCTTATCGGCGCGTGCTGAAGAACACGCGCGCCGAGCTGCACGCGCGGCTCGCAGACTGGATCGAGTCGAACGTCGGCGCAGCGGTCGAGCACGACGTGACGATCGGTTGGCACCTCGAGCAGGCGCACGAGCACCTGCGCGAGCTGGGCCCGATCGACGCGCGCGGGCGTGCGCTCGGCGAACGCGCCGCGCAGCGCCTCGCCGCCGCGGGCCGCCGCGCGCTCGCGCGCGATGATCTCGCACTCGCCGCCAGCCTATTAGGCCGCGCACTCGTCCGGCTCGATCCCGCCGACACCGCGCGCGCGGACCTCGCGCTCGATTGGTGCGAGGCGCTGCTCGCCGCAGGCGACGTCGGCCCTGCCGCCGGCGCGGTCGCCGAGTTCGCGCGCTTCAGTAATGACTCGGAGCGCCTGCGCGCCTGGCACACTTGCTTCGCGGGCCAGCTCACCGCGCTCACCGAGCCGCAGTCGCTGAACGTGACCGCTAACTCGGTCGCCGCCGCGGCCGACGCGCTCGCGAAGCTCGGCGACGCTGCGGGCGAAGCGAAGGCGCATCAGGTGCACGCGCAGGCGCTCATGCGGCTCGGCAAGATCGGCGCGTGCGAGGCGGCGCTCGATCGCGCGCTCGCCGCAGCGCGCCGCCCGGGCGGCGATCGCCGCCGCGCGAACGCCGTGCTCGCGGGCGCGCCGCTCG
>JANNDT010000178.1:0-3903 GCA_031387905.1 Deltaproteobacteria bacterium | reverse complement strand
CGCGCGCCGCCGATCTCGTGTTCGACGTGCGCTTCCTTCCGAACCCGCACTTCGAACCGCAACTGCGCCCGCGCAGCGGGCTCGACGCCGAGGTCGCCAGCTTCGTGCTCGAGACGGCGGCTGCGAAGGAACTGCTCGATCGCCTCGGCGGGCTGCTCGGCTTCTTGCTGCCCATGTACGAACGCGAGGGAAAGTCGTATCTCACCGTCGCGATCGGATGCACGGGCGGACGCCACCGCTCGGTGGCCGTGCTCGAAGCGATCGCCGGAGCGCTGCGGAGCGCCGGCCAGAACGTGAGCGTCACGCACCGCGACGTGGAGAAAACCTGATGCGTGTCGGCGTGGTCGTCGTGTCGCACTACCGAGTGGGCGAGGAGATGCTGCAAGCCGTGCGGCTGATCGTGCCGACCGCGCCGGATTTTCGTGCCGTCGCGATCGGACCGAACCAGAGCGTCGAAGACATCCGCGCCGCGATCGCGAAGGAACTCGACGCGGTCGATCGCGGCGCCGGCGCGCTGATCCTGACCGACATGTTCGGCGGCACGCCCTCGAACGTGGCGCTCTCATTCCTCGGCGAGCGCAGAGTCGAAGTCGTCACCGGCGTGAACCTGCCGATGCTGATCAAGCTCGCGAGCTGGGGCGAAGGCAAGTCGCTCTCGGAGATCGCCACCACGATGAAGGATTACGGGCGCCGCAATATTTCCGTCGCGAGCGAGATCCTGCCGGAGCGCGCCAAGTGATCGTCGAAGAGCAGTTCGTGGTGGAGAGCGAACTCGGACTGCACGCGCGGCCGGCGGGCGAGTTCGCGTCGGCGGCCTCGAAGTTCGCGGCGGAGATTTCGGTCTCGCGCGTCGGCACCGAGGAATGGGTGAGCGGGCGCAGTGTGTTGTCGCTGCTCTCCCTCGCAGCCAGCCGCGGCACCGCCTTGCGGGTGCGCGCGGACGGCGCGGACGCCGAGGCCGCGGTCGCCGCGCTCGGCGGCCTGCTGCGCCGCCCGCACGCGGGTTAGCCAGGCGGCCGACGGGTCGAGTTCGCGTTTCACGCGACTTCTCGCGACACCTGCATTCGCTGCTCGGGCACCCATCACCTGCGATTTTCCAAGGGTTTTCGCGTTGCCCCGCCTAGTCGGGTTCCTTACGTTCCGCCGCCTCATTCGCCCGGATTCGCGCGATTCGAGGTTTCGGCAATCCGGAGGTCCGCAGTCCCGCCATGTCGAATCGCAGCGTGTTCACGTCTGAGTCGGTCTCGATGGGCCACCCGGACAAGATGTGCGACCAGATCTCCGACGCCGTGCTCGATGCGATCCTGTCCCAGGATTCCACCGCCCGCGTCGCGTGCGAAACGCTCACCACGACCGGCTTGATCGTGCTCGCGGGCGAAATCACCACCCGCGCCGTCGTCGATTTCCCGGCGCTCGTGCGCAACGTCGTCACGGACATCGGGTACACGAGTTCGGCGATGGGCTTCGACGCCGCGACCTGCGCTGTGATGGTCGCGGTCGGCAAGCAGAGCCCCGACATCGCGCAGGGCGTGACCGAAGGCGAGGGCCTTCACAAAGAACAAGGCGCTGGCGATCAAGGCATGATGTTCGGCTACGCGTGCGACGAGACGCCGGAGCTGATGCCCGCGCCGATTCGCTTTGCGCATCAGTTGATCGAGCGGCAGCGCGAACTGTTCGAGTCCGGCGAACTCGAGTATTTGCGCCCCGACGCGAAGTCGCAGGTCTCGGTCGAGTACGACGGCGACCGCCCGGCGCGCATCTCGGCGGTGGTTCTCTCGACGCAGCACTCCGAGGAAGTCAGCTACGACAACCTGCGCCGCGACGTGATCGAGAAGCTGATCCGCCCCGCGCTTCCGATGCAACTGGTCGATGCGAACACGATCTTCCACGTGAACCCGACCGGCCGCTTCGTGGTCGGCGGTCCGATGGGCGACGCCGGCCTAACAGGCCGAAAAATCATCGTCGACACGTACGGCGGCATGGGCCGCCACGGCGGCGGCGCGTTCTCGGGCAAAGACCCGTCGAAGGTGGACCGCAGCGCCGCCTACGCGGCGCGCTGGGTGGCGAAGAACCTGGTGGCCGCGGGCATCGCGCGCCGCTGCGAGGTGCAGGTGGCGTACGCGATCGGCGTCGCGGAGCCCGTCAGCATTCGCATCGACGCGTTCGGCAGCTCGAAGCTCGACATGGCGCAGCTCGAAAAGCTCGTGCGCAAGCACTTCGATCTCAGGCCGCGCGGCATCATCGATGCGCTGCGACTGCGCCGGCCGATCTACCGCGCGACTTCGTTCCACGGCCACTTCGGCCGCGCGGGATTTCCGTGGGAAGACACCGCCAAGGCGGAAGCGCTCGCGCGCGACGCAGGGAAGATGTGATGGAGACGGCCTCGATGATCTGGCTGCAAGCGTCGACAGGCCCGAGCGGGCTCGAGACCACCGTAATGACCATGCTGTTCATGGCGGTGCCGCTCTATCTGCTGCTCGTGCGGCCGGAGCAAAAGCGGCGCAAAGACCAGGACGCGCTGATGAAGAGCATCTCCAAGGGCGACCGCGTGGTGACGGCGGGCGGCATTCGCGGAACTGTCGTCGGGGTCGCGGACGACGTGCTCACGCTCGACATCGGCAAGGGCGGCAGCGTGAAGATCGAGGTCGAGCGCTCGCGCATCGAACGCAAGCTGGACGCGGCGAAGGGAGAGGCGAAGTGAGGCTGCGCACGAAGTGGATCCTGCTCGGGTTGCTCGCCGCCCTGTGCGCGTTCGAGGGCGCCGCGAACTTCATTCCAGAGAAGGCGCGTGAGGCCTCGTTCTGGCCTGACAAAGTGATGCGCCTCGGGCTCGATCTGCGCGGCGGCATTCACATCGTGATCGGGCCGGATCTCGATGTGGCGATCAAGCAGGAATTGACGGCGATCGGGGGCAGCCTCGAGCGCAAGCTCGCGGACGACAACGTCAGCGGCGTGCAGTACGTCGTCGAGCCCAAGCGTCTACTCGTGAAGCCGGCGACCGCGAAAGATCGTGACGCCGCGCAGGCAGTCCTCGACGAGTACGGCACGATCGAGACGAGTGGCTCCGGCGATTACGACATCGAAGTCACGCTGACCTCCAGCTGGGTCACGGAAGTGCGCAACCGCGCGATGCTGCAGGCGCTCGAAGTGTTGCGACGCCGCATCGACGACCCGGCGACCGGCATTCCGGAGTCGGTCGTCACGCGCCAGGGCCCGGACCGCATCCTGGTCCAGATTCCCGGCATGTCGCGCGTGCCGGACATTTTCCGCCAAACCGGCTTCCTCGAGTTCAAGATCGTGCAGGACTACGCGCTCACAGAGGAACTGCTCCGCGCGAAGCACGCTGCCGGCTTGCCCGCCGGCACGGTGATTGCGCCGCAACTCGAGAAGGGCACCGAGAAGGTGCTCGGCGTGTACCTGCTTCCCGAAGGCGCCGACATGAAAGGCGACGAGTTGGAAGATGCGCGCGTCACCTTCGACGGTACGCGCAACGAGCGGCAAGTGACGTTCGTGTGGACCGCCGATGGCGGCCGGGCGTTCGGAGGGGTCACCGAGAAGAACATCGGGCGCCAGCTCGCGATTCTGCTCGACGGCAACGTCTACAGCGCACCGGAGATCCGTTCGCGCATCGCTCGAGAAGGGGTCATCACCGGCAACTTCACCACCGAGGAAGCCAACGACCTCGCAGTGATTCTGCGCGCCGGCGCGCTGCCGATCCCGATCGTGATCGAAGAGGAGCGCACGATCGGGCCGGCGCTCGGCGCGGACTCGATTCGCAGCGGCATTCAGGCCTCGCTGCTCGGCCTCGCCCTCGGTGTGCTGTTCCTCGTGATCTACTACCGCGTCTCGGGCCTCTACGCGTCGGTAGCGCTCGCGATGAACATGCTGCTGGTCGTCGGCGTG